>WRLK01000001.1 GCA_009777635.1 Oscillospiraceae bacterium
TCTTGGGAAATGGCGGTTATGTTGCCTATCCTGCCGAAAATTCCGACGTCTCCGCCATTTGCTGCGCAAATACCGTGCATGCCACCTGTAATATCGCCCGCATTGCCGAGGATAGAGATGTCCCCGTAGATTGCGAAAATGCCGTTATTGCCGCCGGAAATATCGCCCAACGTGCCTGAGGTTGTAACATTGCCGATTGCGAAAATGCCGGCATTGCCGCCGGTAATGCTTGTTATATTGGCGAAAATTGTAACATCGCCGTATGAGGAAATGCCGTTATAGCCGCCGGTAATACTGCCTATTACACCGTTAATCCGGAGGTCGCCGTTTGCGAAAATGCCGCTGCCGCTGCCGCTGCCGGTAATGGTTATATCGGGGCCCCCCCCTTGGATGCTCGCGCCGCCGGGTACTTCCAGGGCAGGGTATGCGTTAAATACTGTCCCGAGAATGGTTGTGCCCGCTGCAATGGTAATGTGAACGTCAACGCCGGGTACGTCTTCAATTCGTATTGTCCAACCGTCGCCGCCGTTTGTGCCGTCGCCGCTGATGCTGATGGAGGCGGTATCTTTCACAGTGATGACGTTCGTAGTTGGGTTTGCCGTATAGCCGCTGGCGCCTGTTGTATCAACGTTGCCAAGGTCGATGTAGACGAAGCCGCCTGACCTCGGCGATATGCCCTGCGCCTGCGTTACCCCCGCGGTCGCGGCGGGCTGCGTCTCGCTGCCGTCCGGCATATCGCCGTCAGGGCCATCGCTATCGGCATAGGCAATTTGTACAAAGCCCCCCCCTGTAATTGTGCATAATACCAATATCAGGGCAAGCATGGTGGAAAGTAGTTTTCTTGTTTTCATAGATGTACCCCTTACTTTTTCGGATTATAAAGCAATATAAATTTTACTGCTATTTATTATAAAGTATTTTGGCGAAAAAGTAAATATGGAAAGGGGCAACAGCATTTACTTTTTGCTGAGCGTGAATCACAGCAAATGGGCTGAAAAACCACCCCGGCACTTCGTGCCACCCCTCCAAGGAGGGGAATTTTGCTCCGTTTTATCCCCATTCCCCTCCTCGGAGGGGTGGCGTCCGCAGACGGCGGGGTGGTTCTGCCTAAATAAAAAAGTAAATGCTGTTGCCCTGAATATGGAAAAGGGCGCAAGAAAAATTCCCTGCGCCCTGCTTTCGGCGGTTGTTATGCCGATTACAACATCACTTTTCGTTTTCACAAATTGTTACACGCTACCCTCCCAGATATGCGTCAATTAGTTGCTTATCGTGGAGTATTTCCTTAGCGGCTCCGGCGTGTACAATTTCACCTGTTTCAAGAACATATGCGCGGTCAGCCAAATTCAAGGCCGCCCTGGCGTTTTGCTCGACAAGCAAAACGGTGGTTCCCTGTTGCCTTATTTCATTGATTATATGAAAGACCTCCTGTACCAGTATAGGCGCAAGGCCAAGTGAAGGCTCGTCAAGCATCATCAGCTTGGGCCTTGCCATCATTCCCCGGCCGATTGCAAGCATTTGCTGTTCGCCTCCGCTCAAGCTCCAGGCTTTTTTCTTCCTGCGCGCCATAAGGTTCGGAAAACGCTCCAGTGTTTTTTCAACATCCTGTTTGATCTCTGACATGTGCGTTCCATTCCTGATTAAAACGGACGCTCCTATTTTTAAGTTTTCCTCTACTGTTAGATTCGGGAATGTCCGCCGGCCCTCGGGCACATGCACACATCCTAGCCCAACAATCTCCTCCGGCTGCATCTTGGAAATATCTTGGCCTAATATCTTGATTGACCCCTCCGCATGACGAATCAACCCCGAAATAGATAATAAGGTTGTTGTCTTGCCTGCGCCATTCGCTCCAATCAGTACAACAATTTCCCCTTCATTTACATCCAGGGATATCTTTTTTAGCGCCTGAATATTTCCATAAAAGGTGGATACTGCTTCCAATTTAAGCATTTTACCCCTCCTTCCCGAGATAGGCTTCGATCACATTCTGGTTATTTTTGATTTCCTCCGGCGTCCCCCCGGCAATTTTAACGCCGAAGTTCAGTACGGAAATGTTGTGCGATAGTTTCATCACAACCCGCATATGATGTTCAACGAGTAAAATAGTAGTTCCTGCATTTCCTATTTCCTGAATGATTTCAACTAAACGATCAGCGTCAGTCGGGCTCATTCCCGCAAAAGGCTCGTCCAATAGCAGCAAGGAGGGATTGCCGGCCAGCGCTCTTGCAATCTCTAACATACGGCGGTCACCGTATGGAAGGCCGTTGGCAAGTAAGTGTTCCCTTCCGAGCAGGCCGACGGTTTTGCATAACCCTAAAATTTTCTCTCTGTTTTCTTCTTCTTCCTCTCTCAAGGCTTTCGTTTTCATTATTTGCTGAAAAAAATTGGTCGATAGCTTTGTATGCCTGCCAACTAAAATATTGTCAAAAACCGTAAGGGTATCAAATAATCGAATGTTTTGAAAAGTACGTCCGATTCCAAGCTCCGTTCGCTGAAAAACAGGCAGGGTATTTATTTTTTCATCTTTAAAACAGATGTCTCCTTCCGTTGGAAGATAAATACCGCTAAGCAGGTTAAGGGTTGTGCTTTTTCCTGACCCGTTCGGGCCAATCAAGGCGTGGATTTCTCCCTTTTTTATTTCCATGTCAAGTTCATTAACAGCCCGCAGTCCACCGAAATCTTTTGTCAGTTTTTCAGTTTTTAAAACGGTATCACTCATTCACTTTTTCCCTCCCGCGCCCGTGTTCCAAGAAGAACTTAAGCTTCTCTATGATACGCCCGATAAGGCCTGCCAAACCTTTCGGCATGAAAATCACAATTAATACGGTTCCAAGCCCGTATATCACCATGTAGTAATTATTGAGAAAACGCAGAGACTCAGGCAGGGCGACCAATAGAATTGCGCCCAGTATCGCGCCTGCAACTGAACCGGAGCCTCCGATAATCAACATGGATATTATCAGGGTGGATGTACTGAATACAAAAAGATCCGGGCTGATATACCTTGCAAAATGTGCGTACAGGCTACCTGCTGCTCCACTCATGGCTGCACTTATCATAAAAGCGATGCACTTGACCTTGTTTGTATCAATTCCCATTGCCTCCGCCGCTAATTGATTGTCGCGCAATGCTTTCATAGCCCTGCCTAGCTTTGATTTTTCAAGCCGGAGCGAAAATATGATTGCGATTAAAACCCATATCAGCAAAAAGTAGTAAAAGCTTCTGTCAGATCTTAATAAATATCCGCCGATAGAGGGCCTTTGAATATTGGGAATTCCGTCAACTCCCATCGTGACCGGCCTCCAGTTTACAAAAACTAAAAAACAAATCTGCTGGAAACCAATTGTGGCCATAGCCAGATAAAATCCCTTTAACTTAATCGTTGGTATTGCCAATCCAAGGCCGACTAAACCGGTAATGACGATAGCCAAAGGAAACCCGACCCAAAAAGAGAGTCCTAATCTCATATTAATAATTGCGGACGTATAGGCTCCTATTCCCCAAAAGGCTGCTTGCGCCGCCGATATTTGTCCTGCAAACCCAAGACAAACATTCAGTCCAAGAACTAAAATCACATAGACGCCGGCCAGAACTAAAATGCCTAACACATAGGCTGAAGAAAATTGCGGCAACAAGATCGCCAGAATCAATAACCCAATAAATGCTATAATTTTGTGCACAATATCCCCCCCTTTAAGCCTTGTCCATTGTCTCTTCGCCAAAGAATCCCATGGGCCGTACAATCAAAACAATAATCAGTATGATAAAAGCAAAGGCGTCCTGATAGGTGGACGAAATAAACCCACCGCACAGAGTTTCAACAACGCCCACGAACAATCCACCAAGAATGGCTCCCGGAACGCTGCCAAAACCGCCCACAATCGTGGCAACAAACGCCTTTTGCACTAATCCGCTGCCCATCGTTGACCATATATAGGTAATCGGTGCTACTAAAATACCGGCGATAGCGGCTAACCCTGAACTGTATAGGAATGTAATGGCGATCATCCGGTTTACTTTTATTCCCATTAATGCTGCAGTTTCTTTATCTTGAGCCACAGCCTGCATTTGCATCCCTAAAAAAGTGCGTTCGAAAAGAATATATTGTGTAATGAAAAGGATTAGCGCCGCCACAAGAATTACAAGATTTTGCGGAACTACATATAAGTCTCCAATTGCGATTACCGTTGAACCGAGTATTTCAGGAAATAACCGGGGAGCTGCTCCCCAAATGATGCGGGAAGAATCCGTCAAAGCTATGGAAACGCCCATCGTTGCAACAACAATCGTAATCGAGGTGGATCTTTGCAGCGGAACGTACACCAGCCGTTGGAAAATATATCCCATTATCATGGTGGCTAACACGCCGCAAATAATCGAGAGCCAAACAGGTAATCCGATTGTGCTGAAAAATGTAATCGCAAAAAATCCGCCAAAGACAACAAATTCACCCTGCGCGAAATTGACTGCCTGAACCGCGCGGAAAATAAGAGCGATTCCCAAACCGACCATTGCATAAATAGCGCCTATGGCTAAGCCGTTAATAAAAAGCTGCGTGGCCATTGAAAACATATTTGTAACACTCCTTCAAAGAGACAAGGAATATCATTATTTATTTTATTCCTTGTCTCTTATAGCATTAAAACTGGCTAATTCTTATTTTTCCACTCTAACCCTGGTAATAATCTCATATCTTCCGCCATTAACCTGTGTAATGCACATTTCGCGGTTGCCGTCGCCAAATTCATCATAATCATAAGTAGCGATTATCCCTTCAAAGTTTCTGATGTCAGACATGGCGTCCCTGACTGCCTCTCTGTCTGTTCCTGCATTTTTAATCGCCTCCGCTAA
Source organism: Oscillospiraceae bacterium (assembly GCA_009777635.1). Lineage (GTDB taxonomy): Bacteria > Bacillota > Clostridia > Oscillospirales > Ruminococcaceae > WRAV01. The sequence continues at coordinate 4,855 of WRLK01000001.1, forward strand.
AAGATACAGGCCATCATAACCGGCAGCGGAAGCATAGTCCGGGTCGTGACCATATTTCGCGTGAAAGTCCTGAATGAATTTTGCTGACCTTTCGTCAGTCAGGGAGGTATTCCAGTCAGTAACAGAACACAGGCCTTCCGCATATTCGCCTGCAGATTCGAGCATAACTGTCGTGCCATATGTCGGCGCGCCTATCACTTTTACATCTAATCCCATCTGTTTAATCTGCCTTACAATCGTTGCGTTTTCTTGCGTATTCGTTCCCCAGCCAATAATAACTTCCGCACCGGAGTTTCTAATATTTAAAAGTTGGGGCGACCAATCTCTGGCTCCTGTGTTATAACCTTGCTCGCTCACGATTTCCAGATTGGGATATTTCTCCAAATTGGTTTTAATGTTTTCCAATCCGCCCATTCCGTATACATCGGTGTCATGAAGCACGGCTATTTTTGTCAAGCCTAAATCATCGGCAATAAATTTTAACACAACATCGGTTACAACCAAATCGTTGGCACGAATGCGAAAGACGTAAGGGTTTCCATGCCGCGTGATTTGCAGGGCGGTTCCATTCGTCAAAATCGGGATCTTAGCTTCTTGTATATACTCTGTCGCCGCCATCATAAAAGGGCTACGCATAAGTCCGATTATGCCCACGATATCATCGCGCGCAATTATTTTTTGCGTAGCCAGAACGGCGCCGCTGTTTGTCCCGGCGGCGTCCTCAATTACAAGTTCCAGCGGATGCCCGTTAACACCGCCTGCCGCGTTTATTTCGTCAACAGCCAGCATAACGCCTTTCGACTCATATTCGGCAAGGATTGCATTTTCTCCGGTAATCGCTCCGACATAACCAATTTTAATCGGATCCAGCGGTTGAGAAGGCGGCGCCTCATTCTCCTGTGACTCCGATGCGTTTGATTCAGGAGTTGCCGGGGCAGGAGCAGGTGTGGCCGGTTGCTGAGCGCCGCCGCATCCGGCAAATAGGCTCGCGGTTAGCACGATTATCAGCAGAAAAGAAAAAACAGACTTACATTTCATGATTCATTCTCCTTACTTTGTTTTCTTTCGTTTATTGAAAAATCCAAATGAAAGCATTCGATTTTTATAAATCAAATAGCGCGGCGATGCTGCCTCCCAATACAAGGTCTTGATCTTTCCCGGACATTCCCTCTTCCTCCATCATAGCCTTGTAACCGCCTAATTCCGCACCCATCAGCGCAAAAGGCGTGTCGCTGCCAAAAGCCACCCGATGGGCGCCTAGTACCCTGATTGCTTTAAGCACCGACATTTTAGGTACTTGGCTGCCGATGAGCGTAATATTTTTGTATTCCTGTGCCATTTCAATGGCGCAGGAACTAGCGTCGGCATACGCTTCCCCGCCCATATGAATCATTAAAACCGGCATTTCGGGGAAATCTCTTGCAATCTTGCCGATTTTGTAAGGGTGCGTATTCGCGACATCATCACAGCCGCTGTGAAATGCCGCTATTTTGCCTGCTTTTGCAATCTTTTCTAAAATAGGATACGCGATTTCCTTGCTGTCAATCGGGAATTTATTGACTGCCCCGTTCAACTTAATGCCATAAAGATGATACGCATTCAGGCATTTATCGGTTAAGGCCAAAGCGTGGTCCATGCCAAGCTGCGGGTCTACCCATCCAAATCCAAGAATTCTATCCGGATATTTTTTCATAGATTCATATATATATGCAACCGAATGATCCAGCTTGGATCGGATATAGGGATTATGTATCCAGGTAAGGCATTTATCCACACCGATCTTGTCCATTTTTGCAATCAATTGTTCTGCTGTAATACTTGTGCCCCACTCCAGCGTCGGGGAAATATGTGTATCAGCATCAATAATCATTACCGAACCCCCTTTTTAAATTTGCTTTGAGAATTTGTTTTGCTATGCTTTTCCATGTTTCATAAGAGAAAGAGGCGCAACAGAACATCTATTCTGCTGCGCCTTGCTGTCGTTTTCTTATTCTTCCTCAACAAAGGCGTTACATGTGGCTCCCCTTGCGCCTTTAAGTTTCAAGGGAATCACATTGAGCTTGACTCTTTGTTTTGTAATAGAGTTTAAGTTGCACATAGCGCCAATAAAATTAATATTATTAGTGGTCATAACGTTTGGAGATTCCCAATCCTCAATCGCCATCTCGGCGGTGTATTGCGCCAGAAAGCGCTTCGCTTCTATTGATGGGAAAGGATTCCGCGCCCATGCCGGCCTGTCCGCCCAGAGGGGACCCTGATACTTATCGCCTCTGCCCCAGTAAGCTACGTCCGCGCCGGCAAGGTCAGAGCCATTATTTTTCATAATCTCACACAGCTTTTCGGAAGCGGCCTTGGATATGCATGGGCCGTGGCGGGCGTAATCATCACCAATCTCTTCCCAACGGTTGTTATCGCCCCACCCGGTGCGCAGGATGACTGCATCCCCTTTGCGAAAATCAACTTTAGCGAATCCTTCTTCAATTTGTTCCGGTGTAACCGCACCATCCCTACCACAGGGCACATCAACCACAACAGCAGGGCGGTTTAGCAGTTGTTCCAGAGGAACAAGGTCCACAGTCGGAGCATTGGGATCCTGCATCGCCTTAATCATAAGCCGGGTTCCAGCTTCAGAATGCATGGTAATCATCCACAGTTCATAGGATTGTTTGCCATGCGTTGTAATCGGTTCTGATTGGAACGGTACGTCCCAAGCCCAAACATTTCCCACCGGCATAAAGTCATATAGCGGAAGAGTACAATCGATCAATTTTGACATTTTTCCAACCTCCAAGTTTTATTTTTTGCATAAATGCAATATATGTATCTGGTCTTACCAGATTACTGAATATCAGTTTAGCAGGCTTTTTATTATTATACAATTGACAATTTGCATGAATGTTTTTTAAATTAATTGTACATTATAACAAAGACCAACGATATGCACGATTTTTTTCAATCGTTTATATCGTTGGTCTGTTTGCAAGATTTGTTGTCATTTTATTTTTGAGACACTAATTTTTCAAATTGTTCCAAATGCGTTATCATGAGTGCTTTTGCAGTCTGGATGTCACAATTTTTAATCGCCTTATATAATTTATGGTGAAGGTCAAGCAGCTCGCTCTGTTCCTTTCGCCTTTCTTCCTCGCTTAGCTGGTTGAAGCCTTTTATTACCTCTGCAAGCAGCGATTCACGCAGCACCTCCATTAAAACCTGAGATACGCCATTTTTAGCGGCCGCAGCGATTGCTTCATGAAAATCCCGGTCTACTTGATAAAACGCATCCCAATTATCGACAAGTTCCTCTTCTTTTTTAAGAATTTTTTCAATAGACAGCAAATCATCATCGGTACGCCGGACAGCCGCCCATTCCACAATCGACAACTCAGTAATGATGCGAACTTCAACAAGCTCCTGAGCCGTGACTTTTTTCATTTGCAAAATTACGCCTAAGGGCTCAACTAATTGCTTTAAATTTGGTTCGCACACAATTGCCCCAACACCGCCAACAATATTGATTAATCCGGCTTCTTCAAGCACGCGGAATGCTTCTCGCACCGAGGGGCGGCTGCGTCCAAACATGGCGATAAGATCCCGTTCCGACGGAAGTTTATCGCCAGGGTTTAGTTTTCCGGAAATAATCGCATCTTGTATTTGCCGGACAATCTCCTGTGACACCCGTTGAGTGGATACCGGCTTAAAACCCAACGATTCTTGCGTATTTACTTTTTGATCCATATTTATCTCTTAATCCTCATTCTTGCTCAATTATTACAATTAAGATTTTTACAATATATTATGTATATAATATATATGATGTAAATCTTATTATAAAATTTTACGTCAATTCGCCTTATATGTCAAGTGCGCATTTTTAAATACCTAAAGCTCATTTTGGATATTATGCAACTGCCGCGGATCCGATCATCAGCTCCGCGGCAGGAATATGGAAGCAAAAAGCTTCAAGCGAGGAAAACGTTTTCGTAAATTTTCCTTAACAAGTAATTGACAACGGGCTGATTTTAATTATACTTATAAGCAAAAGCATTCCATATATTAAGGAGGAAAGCATTATGCTTAAACGTCTATTATCTCTTATCGTTTCCATATTCATGCTTGCGGCTGTAGCTGCTCCTGTTGCTTTTGCAGCAGAAGGCGAAATGATTGTTGCTTACATATCTGTTCCCGAAGATTGGGAAAATCCTTGTGTGTGGGCATGGGATGACGACGGCAATGGGGCCTTTGATGCCTGGCCCGGTGATGAAGCCGAGAAAGATCCCGCTAACGACGGCTGGTATTACATCTATTTGCCCTCTTGGGTAACCAATGTCATTATTAACGCGAATGACGGCTCTGTTCAGACCGGCGATTTTCCGATTGAAGGGAAAAATGCCTGGATTGCGGTAGAATCCCCTGAAGCGTGGGATGTTTCTTATGACGCGAAAACCACTGGCGAAGCCCCTGCTTATGTGAAAAAAATCACTGTTTACGCCAGAGTTCCGCAGTCCTGGGAGGCGGTAAACCTGTGGGCATGGCTTCATCCGGACGGGACAAATGCTTTTGATTCTTGGCCCGGTGAATCGATGAAAGCCAATGATAAAGGTTGGTTTACAGCGCGTGTACCAGCTTGGATTAACTCGGTGATTGTCAATGGCGGTACTGAGGGCGTTCAAACCGGCGACTTGACTGTTGAGCCCAAAGATATGTATATTATCGTTGCCAATGATTTGAGCGCCGAAGTCGCTTATGAAAATCCCGACTTGGCGGGCGATAATATTACCGTCCATGTAAAAGTGCCTGACGATTGGGCAAATCCCCATCTATGGGCATGGCTTGACCCCGATGGCACAAACGCCTTTGCAACATGGCCCGGCGAACCGCTTCAAGACGGCGGCGAATGGTACTCTCTTTCGGTTCCGGGTTGGATTAACAGCGTAATTGTAAATGCAAACGAAGGCGGCGTACAGACCGGCGACACAAAAGATTTAGAAACCGGCAAAGACATTTGGATTCTAGTAAGCGGACCCGAAGATTATGTTGTCGCCTACGAAGAAATCACTGAAGCTCCTGTAGCAGACGATGCTCCCGACGTGGTTGAGCCTGCTCCGGCGCCCGCCGAAACACCCGGCCCGGCGCCTGTAAGCCAGTCAAATAGCGGCAGCCCGGCCAGATGGATTATTGCGACCGTAACCGCAGTCGCCGCAGCCGTTGGAATTGGAATAGCCGTCAAGAAAAAGAAGTGAGAACCTGTATTCAATAAGATAGGGGGTCCAATATGAAACGTAAAATCATAGCCGGATTCATGGCATTCCTTTTGTTGGCGGTACTGGCTGCTTGTGACAGCGCCGGTACGACGCCTAGCGTCCCTGACGCGCCTGATGCGCCTGATGCGGTTGAACTGATAATCTGGCACGACAAGGAGGATGCGGTAGCTGCCGAATTGCAAGCGGAATTGGATAAGCTAAACCCCGAAATCATCGTCAGCCTGGAAAAGAAACACGGTCTGACCGAAGCCTTGAAAATGTCAGGCAACGACCCGAGGGCCGCGCCGGACATGTACTTCTTCGCCCACGACAAGCTGGGGGTATATGCCGAAATGGGACTCCTTGCCCCCGTTACGGATTTTGTGGACGCCGTGACTTTAGACGGCTTTCTTCCCATGACAATATCGGCCGCAACTTATAAGGGCGAGGTTTATCAGCTTCCGATTTATTTTGAGACGCTGTTGTTTATGTATAACCGCGCGTTTATGTCGGACGAAGATGTTCCCGCAACGACTGAGGATTTGTACGCTTACATGCAGGAAGTTACAAAAGACGGATTTTACGGATTTTTGGAGCAGCACAGCGAGGCGTATTTCAGCGCGGGCTGGATTCACGGCTTTGGAGGCGAGATGATTTCTTCAGACGGCGTCCCGCAGCTAAACAGCGAAAAAACCATTGCCGCTTTGAATTACCACCTTAAATTTGTGCGGCTCATGATAGGTGAATCGGACTATGCTACCACAAACACCTTGTTCAGGGAGGGTATGGCCGCGTCGACGATAGGAGGCCCGTGGCTTGTGCCCGCCGTGCGTGAAGCGGGTATCGATTTAGGGCTTTCCGAAATGCCGGTAGTCAATGAAACCGGTCTGCCCCTCGCGCCGTTTTCCGGTGTGCAAGGGCTTCATGTGCTCAAAGTCGCGGCGGACAACGCCGACAAAAATGCCGCTATCGGAAAAGTTCTTAACCAGCTTTGCAATACTGATATCGGAGTTTCTATGGCGCAGGCCAGCGGAAGCGCCCCGGCTTTTGAAGAATGCTACGAGCTCGATACGGTTCAGGGCGACGATATGGTCATGCTGATGCGTAAGGTCGCGGAAGACGCGGTGCCGATGCCCAGCATTCCGGAAATGGACGTGATGTGGAACGCGGTAAATAATATGCTTGTTGACGTCAACATGCGCAGGGTCGACGTTGAGGAAGCGGCGAATAAAGCCCAGGCGAGAGCGGAAGAACTCATTGCCGCCATGAGATGAGGTGTGGAAGCTGAAAACGGATAAATGCGTTTTGCGCTCATGGCTGTGCCTGTCGCCGTCATTGTTGATCATCGGGTTGATTATTGTCTTTCCCATGATTTATACCGCCTATATTTCATTGACAAACATGAACATCTACAACTGGTTTGATTTTGAAATAATCGGGCTCGTCAATTACGGCAGGGCGTTGTTGGTGTTTGATTCCGGTTTTTTGCATGCGTTATCGGTAACATTTCTGTGGACCGCCGCAAACATGATATTGCAGCTTGTCATAGCATTTGTCATGGCAAGCCTGCTGAATGTCGGGAAGCTGCGGCTGCGGCGGGTTTATAAAACCATACTCATGTTTCCGTGGGCGATGCCCGGATATGTTTCTATCCTGCTGTGGAGAAACGGTATGTTTAACTCCCAGTTCGGCCTGCTCAACCAGTGGCTTGACAGGCTTGGCTTTGATCCCGTGCGGTGGCTTGCCGACGATGTGACGGCCTTTATCTCCTGCTTAGCCGTAAACCTGTGGCTTGCGCTGCCGTTTATGATCATGATTATTGACGGCGCGTTACAGAGTGTGGATAAAAGCTATTATGAAAGCGCCCTCATTGACGGCGCGGGCTGGTTCGACCGCTCGGTGAAGCTGACGATTCCCGCAATCCGCCCCATTATCGGGCCTGCCGTAATCATTACGCTGTTTACCACGTTCAAGCAATTCGACGTCATTTACCTGCTCACTCAGCAGGTCGGGGCAAAAACAGGGGCGAATATCCATACCGTGCTGACCTATACGTATGAAACTGCATTTGTCACCAGCAATTACGGGTATTCCTCCGCGATTTCCATGTGTATTTTTGCGCTGTTAATGGGGCTTACCTTACTGGTAAAAACGAAACAAAGGAGGCGAAATGCATGAGAAAAAAGATTGAGCGCACAGGGCTTGTTTTATTAAACCTGTTCTTTATCGCGGTATGCTTCGGGGCCCTTGTGCCGATTCTTTATGCTTTTTCGGTGTCGCTTAACGCTTCAAACAGTATTCTGGGCTCTGATTTCAGCTTTATCCCGAGACAGTTTACTTTTGCCAATTATCGCGCTGTCATAATAGAACAGCCTGTGCTGCTATGGTTTCGCAACACGGTGATTCTCGCCGTGTCTTCAGTGGCAATATCTCTGCTCGTTGCAATACCTGCCGCTTACAGCCTGTCGCGGTTTAGGTTCGTCGGCCGCTTAAAAATTGTAGGCGGACTGGTGCTGCTGCATTCGTTCCCCGCAATCCTTTCCATGTTTGCCATCTACAGGCTGCTTTCGCCAATTGGCTTAGTCAACACCAAAGCGGGGATTGTCCTCATCTACATCGGCACAATGGCAATGTTCGGCGTGCTGAATTTAAAAGGCTATTTTGATTCCGTTCCGCTTGAAATTGAGGAAGCTGCGTCTATTGACGGGGCAAATACCCGGCAGACCGTGACGACAATCCTTTTACCGCTTGCAAAGCCCACGATTATCGTAACCGGCATTATGGTTTTGATTTTTGTCTGGAACGAATACATCTATGCCATAACCTTTATGACCGGTGCGCGCAATTACACGCTGGCGGCGGGGCTGTATTCGCTGCAAGCCACTGAAATGAGCGGAAGCTGGCCGGTGTTTGCATCTGCGTCTATTGTCGTGTCGCTTCCGATACTTGTCATTTTCTTTATGACGCAAAAACATATGCAGTCGGGCTTAACTGCGGGAGGTGTAAAAGGATGAATCTACAAGCGATACATCATGTTCCGATGTCTGAATACGCGCACGGCGTCAGCGAAAGCCGGGTTGTTTTCCGGCTTCGCGCCGCAAAGGGTGATTTAAAGTCCTGCACGCTATACTACGGCGACCGCGCCTGCCGCGTGAACCCTGTAATCTTTACAAGCGAAACCATGAAAATCGTTGCATATGATTCCTTGTTTGATTGGTGGGAGGTCGAGTTTGACACGCTCTACAGGCGCATATGCTATTATTTTGAGATCAACGACGGAAATCAGGCCATACTGTATTACGCCGATTTCTTCTCAGGCAAAACCGTGCCGGACCGCTCGGAATATTTCCAGCTTCCATATGTTCACCGCGCCGATGTGGCAAGAGTCCCCGATTGGGCAAGGGACGCGGTAATTTACAATATCTTCCCGGATAGCTTTGCCACATCACGCCGCTATATAAGCTTGCAGGCGGATGAAAAGGAATGGTGCGGAAAGGTCACGCGCAGCAGGCTCGGCGGCACAATCAAAGGTATTACGGAAAACGCGGATTATTTAAAAGGGCTTGGGGTTAACTGCGTCTACATAAACCCGATTTTCACGGCGGGAGAATACCACAAATACGATCTGCTTGACTATTACAGCATTGACCCCTGTTTCGGCACAAACGATGATTTTCGCGAAATGGTAAATGTCTTGCATCAAAATGGAATCCGCATTATAATTGATGTTGTGTTCAACCACTGCGGCTGGCGGTTTTTCGCTTTTGAAGATGTGGTGAAAAACGGTGAAAACTCGCGCTATAAGGATTGGTTCTACCGTTTGGAGTACCCTGTCGTCCGCCCCGATAACACCGAGGATATACCAGGTTATGAGTGTTTTGCATACGAAAGGCTCATGCCGAAGATAAACACCGCAAACCCCGAGGCGGCGAAATATTTCACCGATGTAGCCCGCTTCTGGCTGAAGGAGTATCAGATTGACGGCTTGCGGTTCGATGTGGCAAACGAAATGGACGACGGCTTTTTGAGGATACTGCGCAAAGCGGCGGAAGAATTAAACCCCGATTCCCTGCTGATTGGCGAGGTGTGGGAGAGCGCGGGTCACTGGCTTGACGGGTCAATGTTCCATTCCGCCATGAACTATGATTTTAGAAAGCACTGCCGCGACTTTTTCGCCCGCGAAGAAATAAACGCCGCCGAATTTAACGCGCGTGTTACGAATATGCTTATGCGTTACCGCAGAAACATTGTGAACGCGCAGCTAAACCTGCTTGACAGCCATGACGCCAGCCGCTTTTTATCCCTATGCGGGGGCGATAAAGAAAAGATGAAGCTGGCGGTGTTGTTTCAAATGTGCTTTGTGGGTATCCCGGGAGTGCTTTATGGCGATGAGCAAGGCATAACGGGCGTTACCGAGGAGGGATACCGACACCATATGATCTGGGACGGCGACAGCGATTTATATCATTTCTATCAAAAGGCAATCGCGTTCAGGCACAAGCACATATCCCTGCGCCGCGGCAGCTTCAAAACAGTCCGCGCGGACGGCGACATATTTGTTTTTGAGCGCACATTTGAAAACGAAACCGTCACAGTCGCACTAAACACGCCAAAATGGGATGGAAGCGTCCTTTGGAGCGGTGATAATTTTGTGATAACAGGAGAAACGCAATGGCAACCATCAAGGATGTAGCCAGAGAAGCAGGCGTGTCAATCAGTACTGTTTCAAAGGCGATAAACGGCTCTTACACGATTTCGGAGGAACAGATAAAGCATATCAAAAAAATCGCCGCGCAGATGGGCTACAAGCCCAACGCAAGAGCGCAGACCTTTGCGCGCAAGTCGACGCGCTCCGCCGTGTTCTTATCGTGCCTTGACCGAAACACCGCGTTTGTAAACCCTCATATGTTTGAGATGATCAGCGGGGCTGAATCGTCCTTGCGCGAAAAAGGCTATTCCCTGTTTTTGCAGCACTGCGAAGCAAAAGATATTTGCCATATTGCCAAGGGGATTATAGACAGCAAATCCGCCGACGGTTTGTTGATACATGCGTCTGTGATTACGCGCGAGCTTTCCATAATGCTCACGCGGGGCAACATCCCGCATATTGTCATAGGAAAGCCTGAAAAACCTGAAGCGGGCAACAGCCTGTGCTGGATTGACAACAACAACTGCCTTGCGGGAGAAGTCGCCGCACGGTATTTGCTGGAGCTAGGATATAAAACGGCGGTGTTTGCGGGCGGATATGAGACGGATAAAATATCTGAGGACAGATTATCCGGCGTTCAAAATGAGATGAAGGATATTGTAGTATTACGCGGCGAATCAAGCATTGGCGACGGCAACCGCATGGGCCTTGAATTGCTCAGCCTGCCGGAGCGTCCGCAGGTTGTAATATGCGCAAACAACCATTTAGCATACGGCTGCCTGCAAGCGTTCCGGTCGAAAAACGTCAGTATTCCGGACGGCATCAGCTTAGTTGCCTTCGATGATCATCCGTTTGCGCTGTTTATGAATCCCCCTCTGACAACGGTTAGTATTGATGTATATGAGATGGGTGTTCAAGCAGGCAAGCTGCTTGTCAGCAAGATTAGAAAACCGGGTATGCAGGTGCAGAGCTTCACAACCGTGCCGACGCTGGTTGCGCGGGGGTCAACGCATAACGTGGGAACTTAAAATTGACAAGCCTCAAAAACGAAAATCTACCGGCTATACCGGTAGATTTTTTTCGCACAATAAATCCGAAAAGATCATGTATGCGGTCACGCGGCAAGTAATGGCGGCGCCTAACACTCGAACCAGCGCACTTCCCCGCCTGAAAGCGTTAATCCGAAGCTTTCGCCTTTGCCGTTATAAACCGTAGTTTCCTGCGTCTCGCGGGCGTTGTTGCAGACGACATATCGCCCGTTTTCGGGGTAAGCGTGCACGTCGACGTTCGGGTTTTTTGAAAACCAGACGGTGAGCATATCTTCTTTGCCGCAGCTCCAAAGCAGGGCGCGATGCAAAAGCCGCGCGTTTTCGAAGCTGTACGGCAGCCCTCCGATATACACGGACCTGCCGCCGAAATACTCGTTTGCCGCAAGCTGGACTTCTTTGCCGCGATGAATGAGGACGTCCGTGCCGGGAAGCGCGTAGACGCCTTTCGCGCCTTCGCCGAAATCAAATGCGGAGGCGTCCGCGATCTCTTCAGTGATGAAATGCGGCTTTTCGTCCCAGTTGTATTTGTCGTAGCCCAAGGTAAAGCCCGTTTCTTTTTCCACGCCGAGCGCCGACGCCAGCTGCAGCACGCGGCCCTGCCGCTGATGTCCCGACGGCTCGCCCACGCCGATAAACCCGCCGCCGTTTGCGATAAACCCGCGGATTGCCGTTGCAATCCGCTCGTCGGCCCAGTACCCGCCGCCGGTATGCGCGGTGTCCATACCGCCAATGTTGAGGATCACATCGATGCCGTCAAGGATGCCGGGGCTTTCCAGAATATCGTCGAAGCTGATGAAGCTGACGTCATAAGGCGCGCCGGAAAGTATCTCGATCACGCCTGCGTAGCTGTAGTTTTGTTTTTGGTAAAGCGCGTGGTGTACCATGTGGCAGCCCCATGCCCGCGACTTGCCCCAGCAGTTGAGCACCGCGGCTTTTGCAAAGCAGAAAGGCGTCGTGCCTTTTACGTTGTCGTAAAACGTGCGAAACGCATCGCAAACGTCCGCGATGTAGCTGACAAAGCCGGGGAACTTAAGCGCCAGCTTTAAGTAGCCGCCGTAGCCGATCCTGTCGATCGGGCTTCGCATGATGGCGCGCCGGGCGGAAATCCAGTTGGATTTTGCCTCGCCGACAGGGTCGCCGCCCTCGTGGAAGGTGTCGGGGAAAAAGTACGGCAAAAACCGCCCTTCCGTATATTTTACGTCCTTGATGTCGCTGATGAGACGCAGGGTGCTTCCGTTGCCGACGCTGCCGACGACCGCGTCAAGCCCGATTTCCGCGAACTCCTCCATGAACGGCTCGACGCCGATGAAGTGGTCGCCTAAGAACATCATGGCTTCCCTTTTGTATTCGTGGCAGATGTCCACCATTTCCTTCGCAAGCTTTGCGACTTCGCGCCGCTGAAACGCCATGAAATCCTTGTATTCTTTTGACGGCGCACGGTACTGGTTGTTGTAGTAGCCCTCGTCTATGATGTATTCCGCGCGAAACGGGTAGCCTGCCTCTTTTTCAAACTGCTCCAATATGTACGGGCTGACCGATGCGGAGTAGCCGTACCAGTCCACGTATTTTTCGCGCCGCAGCTCGTCAAACACCAGAGTGAACTGGTGAAAGAACGTGGTAAACCGTATCACGTCAACATGTGGGTTTTCCTCCAGAAACTTTCGCAGCCGCTTCATGGAGTACGCCTTTGTTTTCGGCTGCCGGACGTCGAACGTAAGCTCCGGCTCGCAGTCCTGCCAGTCGTTGACGACGGCGTTGTACATGTTCACGGGGTCCCAGATCAGGTACGCGAGAAAGCTCACCGTGTACTCGTGGTACGGCTTTGCGCCGTGTACCGACACACAGCCGGAAGCTTCGTCAAAGCTCCACCCCGAGACCGGTACGGCCTCGCCCGTTGTGCGGTCGATAACCTCCCACCAGCGCGCGATGTCGTCGCGCGCGTTCACCTGCATGAGCTGGTCGCTGACGCCGTCAAGCAGACGGATCGAAAGGCTTTCGCCCCTTGCCGTGTGAAAGCCGGTCGTCAGGTAGCATTGCTGGATCTCGTCGGGGTTTGCCTTTGCCCACGCGTTGTCCTTGCGCGTGGTGTAGTATGTGGCGTAAATCTTGGCGCCGCTTTCTTTAAGCTCCGTGGGAAACTGTGTGCCGTCGCAATCCCGAAGCGCGTCCCCGCCCCATTTTTTGAGAATCTCCAAGGTCTCGGGGATGATATCCGCATCCGTCGGGATTGTCACGCGGCCTTTGATTTGATCGGTCATTTATAATCTCTCCTATCCTTACGCTCTGATTGGTCTATTAGGGCGTGTTATCCTTTTACGCCGCCCGCGCTGATACCTTGAATCAGGTATCGCTGCCCGACTGCAAACGCGGCAACCGTCGGGACAAGCACGATGACAAGCGCCGCGAACAACGCAACCCAGTCCGCGTAGTATCCCTGCTGGATATAAAGCGAGGCGATCCCGATGGACAGCGTCATTTTTGACGCATCTGTCAGCATGACCAGTGCGATGGGATAATCGTTCCACACCGCCATGGCGGAAAGCATGCATACCGTCATAATGCCAGGACGCGCCATCGGCGCGATGATCTGCGTGAGGATGCGGAAGTTCCCGCACCCGTCAATCATCGCGGCTTCTTCATACGCGCGGGGGATGGTGCGCATGAACCCCGTCATCAAAAAGATGGAAAACGGAAACTGCGTGACCGCGTAAAGCACCGCGTAAGGTATCACCTTGTTGGTAAGCCCCAGGCTGTTCATCTGCAAAAACAGCGGCGTCATAATGTAGGTGGCCTTGATGAAGATTGCCGCCATGAAAAAACCCAGAATCAGCCTTGATCCGAAAAACCTGTACCGCGCCAGAATATACGAGCATGGTATGACGCAGACGGTTACGACAACCAGCAAAACGACAACGGCGATGACCGAGTTTAAAAAGTTCGTGCCGATGTCCGCCGCCTGAAAAGCCCGGTAATAGTTGTCTGTCTCAATCGATGTGGGCAAGGAGTAGGGGCTGCTTATGAATTCCGGATTTGATTTAAAGGAAGAAAGGATATTCCACAAGACGGGATAAAGCGTTACCGCCGTGACGGATAAGAGGAATAACCGCTGCGCCCACTGAAAGATATGATCTTTTAACCGTACGTTTTCCATATGCCTTGCATAGTCATTTGTCATGTTACGCACCTACCCTTCCTGCCTGCTCGTGATAAACCGCGAGATTAGCGCAAGGCATACGGCCATTACGAGGGTAAACGCCGTGATTGCCATCGCGTAGCCAAACTGCCCGTTTCGTATGCCCTGGTTGTAAATATACATGAGCAGTACGGTAGAAGCGCCGTTAGGCCCGCCGTTCGTCATGACGGATGAAAGCGCGAAGCTGCTGTCCAAAATACCGGAAACAGCAAAGATGAACGTAATGCCCACAATATCCTTGATAAGCGGCAGCGTGATGCTGAACAGCTTTCGCACAGGCCCCGCGCCGTCAATGGTGGCGGCTTCGTAAACCTCGGTTGAAATGCCGTCAATCGCGGCGACATGTATGACCATGAAATATCCGGCTGATTGCCAGATAAACGCGACCGCGATCGTCCAAATCGCAGTTGTAGGCTCGGCGGCCCACGCCCGGGTGAATTCCCCTGCCCCCATAAACCCGAGGAACCCGTTTAGCAGGCCCATTGTCGGGTGGAACACAAACGACCATATAACGCCGATGACCGTCAGCGAAAGAATGCTCGGGAAGAAGAAAACCGTGCGGTAAAACCCGCGTTCGCGAAGCTTTGACTGCGTTACCATAAACGCAAGCAGCAGCGCGTTTACAATCGTGATGACGGGAGCTGCTGCAAGAAGCTTCAGCGTGTTTTGCAGCGCTTGGATAAATCGCCTGTCGCCGAACATGTAGGTATAGTTTTCAAGCCCGATAAAGTCCGCGCTATGATAAGTCAGCGTCCTTGCGTTTGTAAACGAAAGCCACAGTACCTGAACCGTCGGCCACAAAATGAAATAAAACGCAAGCCCAAGCGCCGGAAGCATACATACCGAAACAAAAAACCACGGGGTTTTGCTTTTCCTTTTCATACTGCTTTCCACGTTAAGCCGCCCTTCTTTCAATAAACGCCCGGCAGTTATTCCGCCGGGCGTTTATTCATTAGAACCTGTATACCGCGATAACCGGTTATTGTCCGTCGGCAATCGCCTGATAGATGCCGTCCATGTGTTCGCAATACTGTATTGCTGTCATTCTGCCGGAGAACAAGTCGCTCAATGGATTCCAAAGCTCGTCGCTTAACACAATCCTTGAGCCTTCTGGAACCGACGCGAAACCTATGTTGATGTTCGCGGCGCCCGGCAGGCTGAATACGTTAAAGAAGCCGTAGATGTCTTCTGTGAGGAAAGGCCTTGCAAGCTCGCCGGCATTTTTGGTTGCCGCGACTTCGCTGTTGAGCTCGGCATATTTTGCAATCATCTCATCGGTGTAAAGGTAGCGCAGGAACAGCTTCGCGGCTTCAGGGTTCGCGGCCGCCGCAGGAATCGAGAACTGCCCGAGGCCGGTGTTGACGTAGCGGGGTGCGCCCTGGCTCATAGCGGGGCTGGGCGCAAGGCCGAAGCGATAGCCGGGTGCTCGCTCGGCGTCCTTCATTTCGTCCTCCATCCACGGGCCATTGGGGATAAACAGCGCCCTGTTCATCATCTGGGCCGCCTGTGAATCCGTGTGGTTGAGGCCGACTGTGCCGGGCATCAGATAACCGCCGGTATAGATTTTTTCAAACTGCTCCATCACGGCGACGGTGCGCGGGTCCATCCATATGCCGGGCTCAAGGTTTTCAATCTTTGCGTAATCGGATCCAAGGGCCGAGGCAAGCGCCGAGGGAAGCACGCCGTCCCAGTATCCGGGGTATTGGCCTTGATATGTAAAGAGCGCGATGTCAAGCTCCTTCGCCTTGTCGCCAAGCGCAAAGAAATCATCCCATGTTACGGGCAAATCCCAGCCTTGCTCCGCAAAAAGGGCGGTGTTGTAGACAAGGGCCATCGGGTAAACGCCGCCGGGTGCAATGTAAACCCTGCCGTCGCCGTAAGGCGAGCACTTCAGGCTTTCCAGGGCGCCGTCGATAATCTTGTCCCTGAGCGGTGCGTCGCTGTCATATTGCGGTCCGTTAAATACGTCCGTCAGGTCAAGGAGCCCTCTGTCCCTGATGAGCGCTTCGAGGATTCCTGTCTGGTCGTTGTCGGTTCCGTTCCAGAAATCCGGAGGATTGCCCGCAACAATGTTCGGGCGGATCACATCGCCGATATTCGGGCTGATTTGCAGATTGACCGTGATTTCCGGATGCTCTGCGCCGAATGTGTTTACAACCTCGTTCCAAAACGCGGGGCCGAATCCGCCCTCGAAGATCGCGAGGTTAAGCTCCTGGGTTTCGGCTTCAGCCGGAGCCGCGGGCGCTTCGGGCGCAGACTCCGCCGGGGCGGCAGGGGCCGGAGCGGGAGCCTCGGGTGCGGAGCCGCCGCAGCCTGCGAATATAACTGCGGTCAACATGGCAGCCATCAGGATCGCAAAAAGTTTTTTCATGGATTATCCTCCTAATTTTTTGTGTTTATAGGTTTAAGGGTATACATATTATACATTTTTAAGCTTGATAAGGGTATAGACATGATTGATTTAAACATGGACTTTATTGACATCAGCGTGTATACTGGTTTGCATGGGAGGAATTGATGATGCGATACGAACGGTTGATTCGCGGCGTCAGCGTGCGCACGCGGCTTTTGGCGGCACTTTTGTTTGTGTCGATTGTCCCTGCCGTATTCATCGGCGTCTATGCGTATCACGCCTACACGCGCTCGATCACGGAAAAGCTCACAGATTCCGCGGTCCAGACAATCCGGCAGCTAAACGTCGCACTCACGCTGGAGCTGGAGCGCTACAAGAACTTAATCGACGACGTTTCCGTCTCGCCGGAGGTTCAGGAAATGCTGTTCACAAAAAACGGCGGCTACCCGCTCCGCCGCGAGATAGACAGGATCGTAACCGACAAAAGCGGCTATCTTAGGTCGTTTCGCGTGGTGGACAGCGGCGGCGATACGCTGTACGACACGGGTTACGCGCGCATATCGCCCGGCGGGTTTTCGCCGCTTTTGCACTTGGCAGACGCTTCTTCCCCGAAAGACAGCCTGTACCATTTAAGCGGGCACCCCGTCGGGATTTTGGCCATCGGCCGCAGGGTCCACCTGTTCCCGCTGGGGCAGGAGCATATCGGCTACATCTTTGCGTTTGTCGACGATTACCTCTTAAACCAGAAGATCTTAAACGACAGCTCGTTCGGCGGCGGCGTGGCGCTGCTTTCGGCGGACGGCACGGCGATTTCGGGCAACATGACAAGCCCGGGCACACAGCTTTCGGATACATCGCTTTATGCGGGGCTGATCGAAGCGTCCCGCGCGGGGAGCGATTCTTTCACCGCCGACGTGGGCGGTACGCCGTCCCTTGTCGTGTATAGCCGCAACGACCAGTACGACGCATATCTGGTAGCGGCAATCCCGCTTTCCTATATCCATGACGAAGCGGCGCACACCGGACAGCGGATCGTGCTGCTTGTCGTGGTGGCGGCGGCATTGAGCGCGGCGATTTCGATGCTGATTTACCGCAGCATCGCAGCCCCCATCAAGAAAATCGTCTCAAAGTGCCATACGGGAGGCGGAAGCATAAACGACAAAAGCCCCGACGAAATCGGATTTCTCGCGCGCGCCATAGACCAATACGCCGCGGATTTGGATGCGTTGACGCAAATGCGCGTCGCCGACCAGCGGCGCAAACGTGAGCTTGAGCTTGCGGCGCTTCAATACCAAATCAACCCGCATTTTTTGTTTAATACCCTCGGCACGCTGAAATGGGCCGCCGTCATCAACGACGCGCCGCCTGTCATCAGCGAGGGCATCACCTCGCTCTCGCAGCTTTTGCAGACAGTGCTGCTCAAAAGCGACGAGATGATCCCCCTTCGCGAGGAGCTCCATAATCTGGCGCATTATTTAATCATACAAAAGATTCGATACGCCGACTGCTTCAAGGTGGTAAACGAAATCGATGAAACGGTCATGGACAGTATGATTCCGCGGTTTATTCTGCAGCCGCTTGTTGAAAACGCCGTGCTTCACGGCTCCGAGGGCGGCGAGCGGCAAATCGTCATCACCGTGCGCTGCAGGCGTGTGCCGAAAGGTGTATTGCTCGAGATTGAAGACGACGGCGGCGGGTTTGACCCCGCGCGCGTGAAAAACGCGCCGGACGGGCGATTTTCGGGAATCGGCCTTTCCAATGTGGACGACCGGCTGAAGCTTTATTTCGGCGAGGAAAGCAAGCTTGAAATTAGCAGTGGTCAGGGCAAGGGGACAGTTTGCCGCGTTGTGATCCCCGAAAAGTAACCGGCGAAAAGGGAGGGTGGCTATGTATAAGGTATTGTTCGCGGAGGACGAAGCCCTCATGCGCATGGCGTTCAGCAAAATGATGGACTGGGACAATTCCGGCTTTCAGCTTGCCGCGGTTGTTGCAAACGGCGCGGAGGCGCTTTCGTACATCGAAAAAAACAAGGTGGACGTCCTCATCACGGATTTAAAAATGCCCGTGATGGACGGCCTTGAGCTGATTGAAGCGTTAAAGGAAAGAAGCTTTCGCGGCGTGATTCTCGTCCTGAGTAATTACACGGACTTTGAGCTGGTGAGGAAAGCGCTGACAAGGGGCGCCGCCGACTACATGCTGAAGCTGAACATTGACGGCGAGGCATTGCTAAAACAATTAAATGAGGCCGCTGAAATCCTAAAAGGCGAAAAAGCGGGCAATCCGCGCCAGAGAGGCGATTCGCCTGCTTCAGATGTATTTTTCTATCCGTCGCAGCACCATATCCATAACCGGCTGGATATGAAATTTGACTGTCTGCCGGAAAGCTTCTCCGCGTCAAAAACGGCCGCCAAATACATTTCACTCTATTACGGGCAAGGCGCTGCGGCTGCGGAGGAATACATGTCAACGCTCATGTCGCGCTGTGCCGCACTGCCTGTGCATCCGCCGGAAGCAAAAGCCTTTTTCATTGCGACGGCGCAGAAAATTGCCGCCGCCGTTCACGGGGATATCAACGAAAAGCGGGAGCTTGACCACATACAGGACGCCGGGCGCTTTCTCTCGGAGCTTTGCGCGTGGCTTTCGGCGCTTTTGGAGGAAGCCCGCCTGCCGCAGTTTTTGCAGTTTGCGCTTTATAAAAAAGAGGTGCGCGACGCGCTTTTGTTTATCCACTTCCATTTTACCGAAAAGATTACCCTCGACGATGTGGCAAAGGCAGTAAACTTAAACCGCAACTATTTGTGCCGCCTGTTCAAGCAGGAAACGGGCGTCTCCATGTTCGCCTATTTAAACGACCTTCGGATGAAAAAAGCCGCCGCGCTGATTGAGGCGGGCGACACGTATATGCGCGGGGTGGCTGCTGCCGTGGGCATAGACGACCAGTTTTATTTTGCGAGGGTCTTTAAAAAATACCATAAAGTTCCGCCAAGTAAATACGGAAAGCCGAGGGGAAAAACATGATAAATACCGAAAAACTTGTAGCCGTGAAACCCGACGAGCGGCAAATCGCGTGGCAGTCGCTGGGGTTCACGGCATTTCTTCACTTCGGAGTGAATACGTTTACCAACAGGGAGTGGGGCACAGGCCGGGAAAACCCGGCCGTATTCGCGCCCAAATCCCTTGACACGGACCAATGGTGCGCGTCGCTTGCATCCGCAGGGATTAAGGCGTGTATCCTGACCGCCAAGCATCACGACGGCTTCTGCCTCTGGGATACGGCGCACACGCGCCACAGCGTCATGTCGTCGCCAAAGCCCGTGGACGTCGTCGCGTCCCTTGCAGATTCCTGCCGCCGGTTCGGGCTGAAGCTGGGGCTGTACCTCTCGCCGTGGGATATGCGCGAGCCGTCCTACGGCACGGGCAAGCCATACGACGACTTTTTCTGCGCCCAGCTTGCGGAATTGACGACCCGCTACGGCGAGCTGTATACCTTGTGGTTTGACGGAGCATGCGGCGAAGGCAAGAACGGCAAGAAACAGGAATATGACTGGGAGCGATATTTCGCGCTCATACGAAAAAACCAGCCCGGCGCGGTAATTTCCATCATGGGGCCGGACGTGCGCTGGATCGGCAATGAAGCGGGGATCACGCGGGAAAGCGAATGGAGCGTTGTTTCCGCGCGGTTGAAAGACCGCTTAGAAATCGCCGCGCGCTCGCAGCAGGCCGACGGGCTGCCGCCCCTTTCGCCGGAGGATGGCGATCTTGGAGACGCCGCGGCGCTTCAAAACGAGCCGGAGCTTTGCTGGTATCCCGCCGAGGTTGACGTGTCGATCCGCCCGGGCTGGTTTTATCATCCGGAGGAAAACGAAAAACTCCGCACGGTGGATGATCTGCTTCACATATACGAATCAAGCGTGGGCGGCAACGCCGTGCTTCTTTTGAATATCCCGCCGGATACCGACGGCTTGATACACAAAACGGACGCATGCCGCCTAAAAGAGCTCGGCGACGCGATTGCCGCGTTATATGGCAAAAACCTGTGCGGCGCCGCCGCTGCATATGACAGCGGCGGCAATGACATCTCACATGTGCTGCGCGACGACGATTCGTTTTGGCGCGGCGGCGAAGAAACGGCGGAAATCACGGTGGCGTTTTCGTCCGGTCAGGTCGTGCGGCGCGTTGTGCTGTGCGAGCAAATCCGCGAAAGCCAGCGCATCGAGTCGTTTGAGGTTGTTGCGGTTACAGGAAGCGGCAGACAAGTTGTTTTCAGCGGCACTACGGTGGGCTTTAAAAAAATTTGCCGTATCGGCCCGGTTTTGGCAAACCGCATGGAAATCATCGTGACGAAAAGCCGGGGGTACCCGGCTATCCGGTTTGTTGGGATGTACTAGGGTCTGCCGGCTTGTGCATCCTCATCACCGCGCTGCTTTTTCCTTAAAAAGAATACCATGTACGCGGCTGTACCCAGCGCCGTTCCCACCGCAAGAAAAACCGGCGTGCCGCCGCCTGCCGTAATAATCGAGGGAGCCACGGTCTGCCCTGCCTTGCCGGTCAAGGTCATACCAATCATCGAGCCGGTATTATCCACTCCGGAGGCAAAGCTTTCAATCAGAATAACAAGGCCGAAGCTGTCCGCTATTCCCAGTAAAACCACAACGCAGACGAGGACCGGTATGCTTGGAAAAAGAACCGCCAAAAACAACGAGGCCGCAGTCAGCGCGCCGTAAAAAAGCACGCCCTTGCTCAAGCTCATGATCCTGCGCACAAGCTTGCCGGTGACGGGCGCAAGGTAAGCTGCAATCAGGCTGTTTGCCATAATCAGGGCGGATATTATCGTGGCGCTAAGCCCTGCCACGGCCCCATAAAACGGAACGCCAAACGAAATAAACACACCTCCCGCATAGATCGGAAACACAATGAACAAAAGAAACGCTACCGACTCTTTTGTTTTTAATATCGCCAGCATATCCTTTAAGGAAAAGCCGCCGCCTGAGTGAATCCTTGAAACGCCCATCCTTTTTACAAAAGGCACGCATATAACCATAACCGCCGCCGACATCAAAAATACAAACGAAAACCCGAAACGGTCACTCAAAAGGCCGCCGATTACAGCTCCGCAGCAGAATCCTATCAAGGTGCCTCCGACAAGGCTGGCAAGCATTTGCGAACGGGATTCTTCCTCCGGCTGCGCCGCCGCAATGATACGCCCCGCGATGGTAGCCAGCGCAAACCCGAACCCGGCGACGGCCCTTGCGCCGCTGAACATGATCAGGTTACCGGAAAGCCCTGAAAGCACAGCGCCACACCCGCAAATAATCAGGCATAGATACAGCGTTTTTTTTGCCCCCGCGCGCGCCAGTATTTTACCGCTGAAGGCAATCGCGAGGATACCGGCCAGCATTTCAGCCGTCACCGGGATGCCAATGATGATCTCGCCGCCAAAACCGGACTGTATCGCCAGCCTGTAGGATACCGCGGCCACAAAAGAGGCGCACATACTGGCGCCCGCGTATAAAATGAAAAAGAAAAGCCTGGATATCGGTATATTAATCTTTTCCCGGGCTTTTTTGTGCGAGTGCGCCGCGCCGATAATAAACAAAAGCTCAAGCATCAGAAAAATGACAACGGCGGTCATAACAGTCGTATCAATAATGTTGCCAAGCAGCGTGGAGCGGATAATGCTCATATCGACAGCGCCGTATACTTCCATCCGCCCGGATGAAAGCGTAATGTACGCCGTATCCGGAACGCTTGTCTGAATATGGCTCAGTGCAGGCACATGGCTTGCGATGTCCTGTAAATACACATCGAAATCGACAAAGTCCCCGACGGGAATCCCGGCCTCCATGAGCTTGGCGACGTCCCTTTCTATCACCTTGCCGATGATTTGTGCCGCCGTATCCAATTCACTGTAATAGGAGCTTTGGAAAAAGTGAAAGGTAGCGGCCAGCATTAAAACCTGTGACGCCACAATAACGGTAATCACCGCTTTTTTTCCGATGCGAAACCATCGCTTAACCAGCGACAGAAATATGAATACCGCCGCTGCCGCCACGAGAACGCACAGTGTAATCAGCCGGGCGTACTCGCCCGTCCATGCCGCGACCCGCGCGCCGTTTAGCAGCATACCGATTGTACCTGCGTCACGCACGGGAATTTCGCAGTAATATGCACCTGCGGCTTCACTGTACCGTTCGCCTTCGCCAAGCGCATACCCTGACGTTACAAAACCGGCCGGGTAGCTGTACAGGACGTTCCCGGCTTCATCCGACAGCCAAACCGCCATGATGCCCTCCGAGTTTTCAAATACCCCTTTCAGAATATCCTGCGCGCCATAGAAGCGCTCCAGAGGCTTGCCGACGCCAATGGCAAACTCTATTTGCTCCACAGCGCTTACAGCTACAAATTTCTGTGATTCCACGAGCAGCTCAGCCGCCGTTTCCTTTTGCGGCATATGCCCCAGCAATCCGGTTATTATAATGGTAACCGCTACCATCGCGGCGCCGATTAATTCCCATCCGGCAGCTTTTTTCTTTGTCATAATTTTTTCACCATTCATCACGGAAAATTTCATCCATGGAAATCAATGTTTTAAAAGGAAGCCGTATCCCGCTGCGGATTGCCGCGTCATAATTCATATAGATTTTAGGCACAATTTCATAAACCTGCCTAAGCTGGCTAATCGCCGTGCCGTCAAGATACTGCTCCATCACATGGGCAATAAAGCGCCCCTGATCGTCCGGATCGTCGAGCGTGACGCCGAAAACCGCGCCATGCCGGATTTGCTCCTCGCCCAATTGCGCTATTGTGAGAATTCCCGCCGGTACAATATCCTCAAGCAGCCACGGAAGCATATGGTCCTCGGTTGTGGCTGTGGTGATATACAAAGCGTCGATCCCCTCCCCTGCCAAATGCGTATAGGCAGCCTTCAGGTCCCTGTAATACCGGTCCATATCCGCATCGTCACGCGCTTCGTCCACATGTCGCCGCACAACGGCAAAGCCATTCGACCCGGCGGAAAGCTCCACCTGCTCGATACCGGAATAAGCGTATGCTTCCGGTGTGTTTTCGTAAACGACGCCCAGCCGCGAAAACCCGAAAATATTATATGCGACGTCAACCTGGCGGCGGTAGCGGCTTGGGTCAATGTATGCGTAAGAGTTTATCGAAAACCGTTCGGTTTCGCTTTTCACAATGCCTGATAAAATGGGGTTAGCGGCGGCAAACACCATAAAGTCGTTTTTTGTCTCGCGCTCGGAAACATAGACCCCGGCAACCGTACCCATTACGATAAGAAGGTCGATTTCATCGCTGTTGATACACCGCGCGATTTCTTCCTCCCCCATTGTTTTCATCGTAAAAAACATATCCTCCGCAAAACGGATGCGCCCGCCGCCGTCCGAAGCCGCCATCGATTTCCATACGGCGTCGGCGGCTTCTTCCTGCGGATCGGCTGCAAAACCGGAGATTATGCCGCGCTCCTCAAGCCCCAGGGCGATACCGGCAAGCCCGCGCGCAAACGGCCTGAAGCTTTCGCTTTCAATATAGCCGACCCGCACAGGATTGGGATTCCCCCGCACGGAGGCTGAAGCTGTATGTATGGCTCCCGTTAAAATCAGCGCCGCCGCAATTAGCAACGCATTCCGTTTCATTTTAAGCATTTGATTGCCCCTTTTAAATCATCAATTTTTAAAATGTATCACTTAAATTCAGCATGGTTTATCCAAAAAAATATTACTATACCCCCCAAGGGCACTTTATAAAATTGCCGACCGCGCTATACTTATTATAGCATAACACGAGAAGAAACCCTTATAAAAATTTATTGCGTAGGAGAAATGTATGACCGAAAAGCCGGTTTTTCTATCTTATAACGAGATGTTTGAACAAGATGTGATACGCATAGCCAATGAAGGCTTCGGCGAAGGGTATATGGGAATCCGGAAGATTAAAAGTCTTGCGGCTGACGAAGGGCCTTTTTACATAGCAAGCGTATCGGGTAAGGCCGTCGGTTACTGCTGCTTTCAGTATGTTTCCGCACAGGCGTGCGCCGAAAGCCTGAAGCTGCCGGAAGCGGTTTTGCTTGAAAATGCCGGCGCCGCCGGAAACGTCTGCCTGACAAGGACGATGTCTGTCACGAATTTGTACAGGAAAAGCGGAATCGCCGACAAATTATTTTCTTTATGCTTAAATGACGCCGTCAATGCGGGGCTTCCCTCGGCGTGGGGCGGCGCCTGGAAAATAGGCGCGAAGATTCCGATGCGGCGTATTTTTCTTGCAAACAGGTTTCGCTGTTATGGTGAAGTCCCTCTAATCTGGTATGAGGAAAGCGGTTACAGGTGCTCTGTCTGTAACGGGCCTTGCAGATGTACGGGCGTTATCTATTATAAATTATTAAAAAAACGGGATTTTTGACGTGTTGGCAAGACTGCAAACGGCGGGGCGCAGTATAGCGGGATAAGGAGATTCTTGTCAATGAAGGCAGGTTTACCCACAAAGTAGGAAGCGTTTGAGCAGTTGTTTGGGGAGCAGTTCATTTTTATGAAAGAAGGGTACGCATGAAGCTGAATGTGCTGATAGTAAATCAAAACGCGGACGAGGGCGGGCAATGGGCGCAAATGCTCGAAAAATCGGAATATAACGTGGTTGGGACGAGCCGCAGCTTGTCTGAAATGGTTGAAGCGCTTTCAAGGCAGACGATACATATCGCGATTTGTTCCGCATTGATTGTCAACCGGCAGGCTCACAAGGTATTGCGGTCAGCCATGCGTTTTTTCCCGCGCGTTAAAATAGTCGTGACAGGCGGGCGTTTACCTTTGCCCGACCTTCCCGAGCTTACCAACGTCATCATTAAGCCAAAATTCGACTGCGAATTAAACGGCCTTTTCGAATTCCCGCAGGATGCCGGCGCAGACGGCGTTCATGACGGATTAAGGTTGCTGTTAAACGAAAATTTTCTGGATCCGCACAGCGCCGAAGCGCTGCTCAAACAGCTTTTGCCGGAACATTCCCCGCATTTTGCCGTGATTTCCGTTTTGGCCGGTTCAAAAGCCTCCGTGATATTTCCGGCTATTTCGGCCTTTGCCTCAACGCTTCCCTTCGGGTTCGCCGTTCAAATGAACCTTGACGAGACATGCGTGCTCCTGTCGCATTCCCTTTCCGTCAAGGAAATCCTTGAAGTCTCTGATCAAATCAGAAAGAATTTGTTAGAAAAATCCAATACCGGCTTCAATATCGGAATAAGCCGCAGCCGCAAAAAAGCGCATGAGCTGTTTGTTTGCCGGAATGAAGCGCTTCATGCGGCCGAATCTTTCGGGCTTTACGGACATGAAAGCGTAATCCATGTTGATTACGTGAGCGACAATGATATTTGGTATGCATATCCGCACCACAAGGAAGCCGCCCTGATTGATTTTGCGATTGCGGGCAATGCCGAAAAAGCGCTCGGCCTACTCGATGAAGTGATTGCTTTTTTACAAGGACGGGACCTGCGAAAGCAATACGTGAAAAAAGTCGCGTTTAAAATCTGGGGCGGATTAAATCTGGCGGTTGCTTCCCGCGCGCCCGCGTTTGAGTCTGCCTACACGGACGCGATGTCTTTTGGAATGCTGTTTACAAATTTACGCGACGATGATATTTATGAATTCCTGAAAAATAGCATCAAAGCCTTTGCCGACGAGATGAAGGCTATGGCAGACATCCGCCGTGACACGCTGTTTTTCAAGCTTGAGACGCTGAAAAATGAGCGGCGGGATATAGAGATTTCAGAGCTGATAAACCGGTATCATACGACGGTATGCTTTTTAAACGACGCAATCGTAAGAAATTCCGACAAAAATATATTTGATTTTTTCTAAAGGTTATTACCAAAAATGTTTTTTTTCTTTGACTATACCCCCATAGGTATTGTAAAAGCGTAATAAACTTTGCTACAATATGAACAGCGATTCAATAAATAAAAAAAGCAAGGAGAATGGATTATGGAAATCAAAAAAACAATAACCGATTATACCGGAGTCTTAACCCTTTCAGGCCGGCTCGATACCGTCACATCGCCGAAATTACAGGAGGCTTTGGCGGAATTAATGTCGTCGTCCGATAAAATCGAGCTGGATTTTTCAGAGATTGGTTATGTGTCGTCGGCGGGGCTTCGCGTTCTGCTGCTGGGGCACAAGAACGCAAGCGCATCCGGAAAAACCATGACGCTTAAAAATGTTTTGCCCGAGGTCATGGAGGTTTTCGAGATAACCGGCTTTTTAGACATTTTAACGATTATTTAAGGCGGGAGGGCAAGAGTATGAAATCCGATATTTACACCGGCAAGCATGGAATCGAAGCCATCCTGTCGGAAGTCGACAGAATCGGCAGGTTTTGCAAGCTGTCGCCTTCGGGCACAGGGAAGCTCCGCCTTCTTGCGGAGGAAATGCTTGGGCTGACCGTGCGCTTATTTGACGATTTGGAATATGAGTTCTATATTGAAACCGAGGAAAAAAGCTTCACGCTAAACCTTAAAGCCGAAACCTTTGTAAACGCAAAACAAAAAGAGAGGATGCTTTCGCTTTCCAGCCGCGGCGAAAATAAAGCGGATGAGGGAATCTTTGGTAAGATCAGCGGTATTTTCGAAAGCCTGCTCATGGATGACGGCGAGTATGAGCGGATTTATATCCCCTATATCCCGAATTACGACATGATAGGAATGTCATGCTATTTCTCATTGTCGGCTTATCAAAATGACATCCCCAAAACAATCAAGGAGGAGCAATGGGACGGCCTTGAAAAATCAATCATCGCCAATCTCGCGAAAGACATCATTATTGGCGTAAGAAATAATAAGGTGGAAATGATTGTTACAATTGAGTTCTGATTGTAGATTTTCAAATGGGATAACTCGTTCAAGAGGAGGAAAAGGGTTTTATGTTTTCGTTTGTTGAGGACAGCCGAGATTTTAATACATGCCATTTTACAGCTAAGGGGCGGATAAATATTATTCACGCGGGCTATATGCAGCAACAGCTTGAAAAGTGCATAGAGTTGGGCCGTATCAATATTGTTATCAATATGTGTTTGGTTACGTTTCTCAGCTCCTCCGGGATTCGGACGGTTCTCGACATATTCAAAAAAACGAAAGCCCTTGGCGGAAAGCTGTCAATTGAACGCCCGTCCGAGAACGTCGTCAATGTTTTAGGCATGGTCGCCTTGGATGAAATGCTGTTAAAGTAAGGGATGGTTATATGACGCAGATTACGCTTCCCGCCCGGCTTGACCGCTTGGACGACGTGTTCGGGTTTGTCGGCGCCGCGATGCAAAACGCGGGATTAAACGCAAAGCGCCAAAACAATATCAATGTCGCCGTTGAGGAGATATTTGTAAATATAGCGAAATACGCATATCCTGAAAAAGAGGGCGGCGTTACGATCCGGCTGTCTGTCGGCCCCAGTAAATTTTCCGTTGAATTCAGCGACGGCGGAATACCGTATAACCCCCTTTTAAAAGCAGACCCCGATATGTCCTTATCTGCGGATGAGAGGGAAATAGGCGGGCTCGGCATATTTATGACGAAAAAGCTGATGGATCATGTGGAGTACCGCTATGAAAATAACATGAATATACTTCTTGTGCAAAAGGATATTGATACGCTATGAAGGGCTCGATATACAAAAAAATCCGCAAGCAAATGCTGTTCGGCTCCTTTGTCGCGGCAGCGGTCGTATGCCTTGCCGCGGTAATAATCATTTCAATATTGCGCGGAAGTATCATCGGAGCCAGCGAGGAGCTGGGTACGTCGGCGGCGGTTGACAGCAAAACGGCGCTCGAAATACAGATGGAAGAATCGCTCTTTCAGTTAGCCGGGATCAAGTCGTACCTCATCGACGAGAAGCTGTCGGCGGCGGCCAACCTTGTTTCTATTACCGCCCATAACGCGCAGTACATCGTATCGGAGCCTGAAGCCTATCTGCCGCGTACCGTCCTATTTCCTAATGCGGCGAACGCAGGGCGCTCTGTCGCGCAGCTTAGGCTGGCGCAGAATGCCGACTACGCTGATTTAGAAGCCGAGATCGGCCTTCTCGGCAATATGTCGGCCCTGCTGGTTTCGGGAGAGCGGTCCCTTGATTATGTGCGCTCGCTCTATATAGGCACTGAGAGCGGCATATGCATTTCGGCGGACGTGGATTCCGATCAGGACTCTGTTATATTTGACCCGCGGGCGCGAAGCTGGTACATAGACGCCAAAGCCGCCGGGGAGATGATTTGGACCGACGTTTTTGCCGACAACTTTGGGCGGGGGCTCGGCATCACCTGCGCCATGCCGTTTTACGGCGAGGACGGCAGCCTGCGCGGCGTTGCCGGCGCGGGGATGCAGCTTGGAATCCTTGCCGAAATCGTCGTCGAAGCAAAGCTTGGGGAAACCGGCTACGCCTTTATCGCCAACGAGTATGGGGAAATCATTATTTCCGATACGGTTACGGTGGACGGCGACGGCAATATCATAAGCCAAAACTTATCGGGCGTCTTTCCGGACGAGACAGCCGCGCGGATGATGAACGGCGCCGCCGGAATCGAACGGGCCCCGGTGGAGGGGCGGGAATGCTTTATCGCCTACGCCCCGCTTAAAACCCTGCCGTGGAGCCTTGTCGTCATAATGAGCGTGGATGAGGTTGTCGCCCCGGCAATCGAAAGCGAGGAGCGTATCATCGCCATGACCGGCGGCACGGTAACCGGCATTGACCGTATGATTTTCATCGCGCTTTTAGTATTCGCGGCGGCGCTGATTTTGGCGCAGGCGGGAAACTCCGTATTGGCGCGGCGTTTATCCTCGGGGCTTGCAAGGCCGGTGATTCAGCTAAGCGAGGGCGCGGGCATAATCGGCGCGGGCGATTTGGAATACCGCTTCGACGTTAAAACAGGCGACGAGCTTGAAACCCTTTCCGATGCGTTCAACGCTATGATATCCAATATAAAAACCATCACCGCCGAGAAGGAGCGCATCGGCGCGGAGCTTAACGTCGCCACGCAGATACAGGCAAGTATGCTGCCGTGTATTTTCCCGCCCTTTCCCGGCAGAAAGGAATTCGACATATACGCCTCCATGCTTCCCGCAAAGGAAGTGGGCGGCGATTTTTACGATTTTTTCTTAATAAACGAAAGCAAGCTTGCCGTGGTCATGGCCGACGTTTCAGGCAAGGGCGTGCCTGCCGCGCTGTTTATGGTCATCGCGAAAACGCTCATCAAAAATAATGCGCAGTCCGGCAAAAGCCCTAAAGAAGTTTTTCAGACGGTAAACGATATGCTGTGCGAAAACAACGACGCCTGTATGTTCGTAACCGCATTTATGGGGTATATCGACCTTCGAAGCGGCAAGCTTACTTACGTGAACGCAGGACACGACCCCGCGCTCCTCAAAAAAGCGGACGGGGAATTTAAGCCGCTGCCTTCGAAGCCTTCGCTCATACTCGCGGGCTTTGAAAACGTGCGGTATAAAGAAGAAGAAATGATTCTATCCCCCGGCGATACGCTTTACTTATATACCGACGGCGTGACCGAAGCCATGAATAATGATTGCGAACTGTTTTCAACACGGCGGCTGCTGGATGCGCTGAACAGGAGTAAAGTCAGCACGGCAAAAGAGCTTCTTGTACATATTAAAAATGAAATTGACCTTTTCGCCGACGGCGCGGAGCAGGCCGACGACATAACCATGCTGGCGTTAAAAATTACCGAACGGATGGAATCGATAAAATGAAAATGAAAAAAATCACGGCTTTTTTGTTAACAGTAATCATTTTTTGCGGTACAGTCCCCCGCGCGTCGGCAAATACGGGCCTTATGAGAACGCCGGACGACCTTGCGGACAAACGTATTGGCGTTGTGACGGCGTCGGTACAGGATATCCATTCGACCGAGCATTATCCAAACGCCGATATACACCGTTTCGGAACGGTTGCAGACACCCTTGCGGCCTTGAAGGCCGACAGAGTCGACGCCGTTATGGGAGGCTTCACCGTGCTGCGCAAGGCACAGCAGCAAGATGATTCGCTGGTGTTTTTAGAGGAAATGATAAACCCCCTGCCGATCGGCATGGCTTTCCAAAAGGGGGACGCGCTGATTGACAGCTTTAATGATTTTCTAAATCAAATCAAATCCGACGGTACTTTTGACGATATGCTAAGGCGTTATTTCACGGACGACGATTATGAAATGCCGCAGATCGTATCCGATAATCAAAACGGCAGACTGTTGTACGGCGTAACAACCCTTGGCGGACTTCCCTACGCTTCCATAAGCAACGGCGGGTTTGTCGGTATAGAAATAGAGTTTGCGCGAAGATTCGCGTCTTTAATGGGCATGGAGCTTGTAATACGCGATATAGATTTTACGGGGCTTATCGCTTCGCTTGCAGCGGGCAAGGTGCAAATGATAGGCGGCGGCCTTTTTATAACGGAGGAGCGCAAGCGCACGGTTGACTTTTCAGACCCTGTTTATATGGAGCATTCAGCCGTTCTTGTAAAACGCGATAAAATGGATTTATCCGCCGCGGCCCAATACGACAGCGAGGACATCGTTTCCCCCGAGGCGCTTAGAATTTCTGACGGGAAAATCATCGGCGCGATGAGCGGCTCAAATTCCGCCATCATGCTGGATGTGCAGGCTCCCGGCGCAACGCTTAGGCATTACGACGACATCGTGGACGCGGTGCTTGCGCTGAAAGCAGGCCGGGTCGATTACGTCCTTACTTCAACCACCCGCGCTAAGGCGTTCTTGTATCAAGACCCCTCTCTGGAAATCGTGCCGGATGTGATTGTCGTTCACCGCGCCCCGAGCATCGGCGTGTCGAAAGACAAGCCCGAGCTGCGCGAGAGGATAGACGAAGCCATAGACAAGCTGCGCGAGGACGGAACGCTTGCCGACCTTGAGCGGCGTTGGGTCAAGTTTGACGGCACGCCCTACGAGCCCGCCGATATAGAGCCGGTTGACGGCGACCAGGTATTGCGCGTGGCCTTCGCCTCCAGCAGCGAGCCTATAAGCTTCAAGGACGAAAACGGCAACCCCGCGGGGCTTGACGCCGATTTGTCGCGGTATATCGCCCGTGAGCTCGGTATGCGTATAGAATTCCTTGACCTTAACTTCACCGCTATGGTCGCCGCGGTGCAGAGCGGCAAGGCGGATATGGCGATCTCCAACATCAGCGCGACGCTGGAAAGAAAGAACGCCATGGATTTCACGCAGGAATATTTCTCAAACCCGCAGGTGTTTCTGCGGCTGAAGATTGATGCGCCTCCCGCTGCTATCGCTTTTCTTGAAGGGCTGAAAGAAAGCTTTTACCGCAACATCATACTGGAGCGGCGTTACATGCTGGTGTTAAACGGGCTTTGCGTCACCGTCGTCCTGTCGCTTCTGGCCCTCGTGTTCGGCACCGTGCTGGGAGGGCTGATCTGCGCGATGCGTATGGCGAAAAACGCCGCAATACGGGAGATTGCAAAGGCATACATATCCATATTGCGCGGCATACCTGTGCTGGTCGTGCTGATGGTAATCTACTACATCGTGTTCGCGTCGGTCGACATCGACACGTTTCTGGTGGCGACGATCGCTTTTGGGATGAACTTCGCGGCATATGTGGCCGAGATGTTCCGCACCGGCATAGAAAGCGTGGACAAAAGCCAGCGCGAGGCCGGTATTGCCGGAGGCTTCAACCCGTTGCAGACGTTTATCTATATTATCATGCCGCAAGCGGCAAGGCTGATACTGCCCGTGTATAAAGGCGAGTTTATATCGCTTGTAAAGATGACGTCGGTGGTTGGGTATATTGCTGTACAGGACCTTACAAAAGCGGGCGACA
This sequence comes from Oscillospiraceae bacterium, assembly GCA_009777635.1. GTDB lineage: Bacteria > Bacillota > Clostridia > Oscillospirales > Ruminococcaceae > WRAV01. The sequence goes on from WRLK01000001.1 coordinate 37,173, forward strand.
TTATCCGCAGCCGCACGATGGAGGCGTTCTTCCCGCTGATTATGGTGGCTGTGCTGTACTTTGTAATCTCGTGGCTGCTGTCGTTGTCGCTTACATACATTGAAAAGCGCGTTGACCCTAAATTCGGGAGGGTGAAATTATGATTGTTGTAAAGAATCTCAAAAAGAGCTTCGGCAGCCTAACCGTCCTCGACGGCGTAAGCGTAGAGATAAACAGGGGCGACGTAATATCCGTCATCGGCCCTTCCGGATGCGGCAAAAGCACTTTCCTGCGCTGTCTCAACCTGCTTGAGCGCCCGGATTCGGGGAGCATCCTCCTAAATGGCAGCGACATCACGGCGAAGAAAGCGAACGCCCCCCTGCTGCGCCGCAAGATTGGAATGGTGTTCCAGTCGTTTAATTTATACGCCCATCTGACGGTCATGCGAAACCTGACGATCGGCCCCGTCAAGCTGCTCGGCGCAAGCCAAGAGGCGGCGGAGGAAAAGGCGGCGGAATACCTGCGCATGGTAGGACTGCTGGAAAAGATAAACAGCTATCCCGACGAGCTTTCGGGCGGGCAGAAGCAGCGCGTGGCCATCGCCCGCTGCCTTGCAATGGAGCCGGAGATGATCCTGTTTGACGAGCCTACCTCGGCACTTGACCCCACAATGGTCAGCGAGGTGCTGGCAGTCATACGCTCCCTTGCGAAAAGCGGCATGACCATGCTGGTCGTAACCCATGAGATGGGCTTTGCCCGCGACGCCTCTACCCGCGTGTTTTACATGGACGAGGGCGGCATATACGAGCAAGGCACGCCGGAGGATATCTTCGACCGGCCCCAAAAGCCGAAAACACAGGCATTTATTAATCGGGTGCGCAGCTTATCCCGCAAGATTACCTCGCCCTTCTTTGACTTATACGCGCTCAACGGCGAGATTGAGCGTTTTTGCGAAAAGCATATTATCTCCAAAAGAATGACCGGCAACGCGATTCTTTTAACTGAGGAGCTGCTTAGCCTTTACAACGAATACGCGCGGTGCATCAAGCTTGGCTACCATGCCGGGCTGCAGCTGGATTATTCCGAAAAAGACGGCAGCCTGAGACTGGTTTTCACCTACGGCGGCGAAAACGACATCGTCGGGAAAAGCGGCGGCCTTTCCGCTGACATTATCCGCGGCCTTAGCTCCGATATGAGTTTTGAGCAAGACGGCGGCGAATGCAAAATATCGCTTGTCTGCAAAAAGGGTTAGGGTGTGTGGACGCCAGAAATGACGAAAACAAAAAATGGAGGTTTTATGAATGGGCGATATACCGTTAATGACCGTAAACAAACTGCTGGACGAACTGAAATTGGCGGGAAATGCTTTGTCAATAATCCTGACAAACGACGAAGCCCCGCCGGACAGGCCGGAAGGCGGCTTCTGTACATTGTCATTGCTGAAACGCGCCCTGAACGGAGAAACGCTGTGCTTCGGCGGTCATAAGCTGTCATGCCCCGGCGCAAAAAGAGGAATGGGCTTTTGCGATCGTTTGCCGGATATCAAGGGCGGCTTCGGTAATTTTATTTCAAACGGCGCCGGGGAAGGCTTCCCGGAAGGCGAACGAATCAAAAAAAGCCCGGAAATCGCTGAAAGCATGATAGATATGCAGCCACAAGACGTGCTTAACGGTTGCGGGCATATCATAGTCAAGCCGTATGAGACGGGCGATGCTGCATCGTTAATTTCATTTTACGCAAATTGCGATCAGCTTTCGGGGCTGATTCAGTTGTTTTCATACCGGACCGGTGAATACGACAATGTCATAGCTCCCCTGTGTTCAGGCTGCGCCTCGATTTTTAGGATCCCGCTGGGAGAATTGAAGAGGGAAAAACCAAGAGCGGTAATCGGAAATGTGGACTCGTTTTCCAGAGTTCACTTTGATAATGACAGGTTTTTCTTTACGGTTTCCGCGAAAGCTTTCGGTGAAATGCTCGAAGACGCGCATACATGCTTTTTCGCGACATCCAACTGGAAAAGCATAAAAGAAAGACTGTAAGCAAGAAACGAGGCGTCAAGGAATGACTAAAAAATATAGAATATTACATATTCTGTTAATCTTAACGCTGTTGTCTTCGGCTCTTGCCGGCTGCGTGAAATTTCCCGGCACAGCGCCGACGGCGGAGATTGTCATCTTTCATACAAACGACACACATGGCCGCGTGTTGGGCAACGATGAAGATATAATAGGCATTGACCGGATTGCGTCGATACATAAAGAAACCCCGGGCTCCATTCTGCTGGACGCCGGCGATACGCTGCACGGCTTGCCGGTTGCCACGCTCAGCCGTGGCGCGGATATCGCCGTGCTGATGAAGGCCGCCGGGTACAGCGCCATGACCGTAGGCAACCATGAGTTTCATTACGGCTGGGAGCGCCTTGAAGAGCTTCGCGCCGCCGCCGGGTTCCCCTTTCTCGCGGCAAACGTCACAAAGGACGGCTCGCTGCTCTTAGACGACGCGGTAATCATTGAGGTGAGCGGCGTTTTGCTCGGGATATTCGGCTTGACTACCGAGGCGACGGCGCACCTGGCTATGCCCGGGTATGTGAGCGGGCTTGTATTTGAAGACCCGGTAACGGTCGCGCGCGACATGGTCGGTCTTTTGCGTGAACAGGGCGCTCATGTAATCGTGGCGGTCTGCCATTTGGGAAGCGATCCGGACGCGGGCACGCTCTCGACACAGCTTGCACGGGAGGCGTCCGGAATCGATGTGATCATAGACGGGCACAGCCACACCGAGCTGCCGGAAGGAATAACGGAAAACGGGGCGCTTATCGTACAGGCGGGTAATCATGGGAACAATTTAGGCAAGATGGTTATCGCGGTTGAAAACGGCGAAATCACCTCCAAAACAGCGTCGCTTATCGGCTTTGAGGAAACGCGGGGCACGGCGCCGGACGAAACCGTTGCGGCTATGTTATCGGATATAACGGCGAATCTGGAGGCGTTGCTGGGCAAGCCCGTGGGCGAATCAAAAGCCCTGATGTCAAGCGAGAGGGCGCCTGGCCTGCGCACGCAGGAAATGCCGCTTGGCAGCCTCGTAGCCGACGCGTACCGGCAGGCCGCAGACGCCGACATCGCGATAGCCAACGGCGGCGACATACGCGCCGACATCCTGCCGGGCGTTATCACAAATGGCGATATTATCAGCGTCCTGCCATTCGGCAACACGCTGATGGTAAAAACCGTCACTCCAGCCCTGCTTCGTGAGATTCTTGAGAACGGAGTAAGCGGCATTATAACGGACGAAAACGGGAACATCGACCACGAGCAGTCGGCCCAGGGCCGGTTTTTGCAAATATCCGGTTTCAGCTTTCGCTATTACCCCGCCGCGGCCGCAGGGGAACGTATACGTTCCATCACCCTGGACGATGGCAGCCCCTTGTCGCTGGACGACGACGAGACGAGGATTACGCTTGCCGGCTCCAGTTATGTAATGACAGGCGGCGATTATTATACAATGCTTGGCGGCTTGCCCATAGACTACGAGCTTGGCGCCGCCGACGAGGCGCTCGCCGAATATGTCAAAAGACATTCCCCGCTCTTTGCCCCGGGAACAGGCCGGATTACCGAGATGGGATAAAAACCCGTATTCAGCGCCGCTCAACGTTCATCCTTTGGATCCTGCACACAGGTTCTGATCACCCGCTCAAGCCGCCTATCCTTGCTTCCATAGCAGTGATATTCGCGCGCATTTCCTTCGCCGCCTCCCTTGTCAGGCGTCCCGACTCGAACATTTCCTGAATCAGCCCGCGCTCGATCCTGATACCCTTCCTTGCAACCTCAAGGAGTGAGCTTTCCTCTTCCTTTGAATCGTGCGGCACGGGATCAACAGGCTGTTGGGCGCGGCTTTGGCGGATTGCCGCCGCTAATTCATGGGATAACTCATAAAAGGAAATCAGCCTTTCGATAACAGCGCTGTTTTCGGCGGTTTTTACGCTCTTTAGCCGATTCAAAACATACCTCGTATTGGCTTCTCGGATGACCGCGAAGTTCTCCTCGATGGTTTTTATGCGCTCAAGATATTCGGGCTTGTTGAAATCCGGCGCAGCGCCGTTCCGAATTGCCGCGGAAGCCACTTCCACCCTTTCCCTGTTATGATGCGCGGCAATGTCCGGGCGACGGCGCCTTAAGAGCCGCACAACCTTTTTAAGATAACCGTGCTTTCTCGCCCGCGTAATGATTTCCAGCCGTTCAAGAAAATATCTGGCCGCGGCCTTGTCAGCCCTGCCGTCTTTAAGCATAGCCTGCGTGTTCTCTTTTTCCCACAGGAAAATTTGCTCCCGCAGCTCTTTTTCCGCCTTTTTTATTTTATGGCGGTATGCCCCGCGCGCCTGCGGCATAATATCGCGCTCCCTGTAGTGTCTTATGATGATTGCCGTTTCTCCGCGGGTTTCGTCCGTTGCTTCGGAGATAAGCCTTGCAATGACCCCTCGGATAATTTCCCCGTATACTTCCCGGTCCGCTTCGACCTTTGTTGCTTCGGTTTGCCGTTTCGTAGCCAAAGGCAGCAGGAAATTCGTGATAAGCAAGGAGCAGACTATCACCCCGCTTGCCAGCAAGATAATCAAATCGCGCTGGGGGAAAGCGCTGCCGTCCGAAAGCACCGCCGGAACCGACAGCACGCAGGCAAGCGTTACCGTTCCACGCGCCCCCGCAAGGCTGAAAATAGCGCCCGCCCTGATTTTACGGATAGGCTCGTCGGGTGTTTGGTATGTTTTCAGGCGGACTGTCAAAACCCACCATATAAAGCGGGTAACCGCAAAAGCGAGCGTCAGCGCAAATATACCGCCCATGATTTGAAATCCGCCTATCGCGTGCCGGTCGTCCCCGAAGGTTTGCAAGATACCCGGCAGTTGTGTTCCCAGTAAAATAAAAACAATCCCCTCAAGTGAAAACGTCAGGACATTCCATACGCTTTCCTGCGCGATATGTAAGCTTGCGACCTCCGGATTAAATTTATCCTGCGCAAGCGAGTGGGCGATTCCCGCCGAAAATACGGCTACGATACCGCTTACCGGGATTCTCTCCGCGATCATGTAGATAATGAAGGGCGTTAAAATGACAATCAGGATATGCAGCGTGGAGTTTTCAATGCCGATGCGCCTGAGCCATCTTACCAGAATATATTTCAGCCCGATAACGGCAAGTCCGATAAAAACGCCGCCCAGCCCCACTAAAAGAAATTGCCCCGTCGCCCGCGTCGATGAAAAAACGCCTGTTGTCGCGGCGATCATGGCAAATTGGAAGCACACGATGCCTGAGGCGTCGTTAATAACCGACTCGCCGGATAAAATAGTCATGATTTTATCCGGGACGGCAGCGCGTTTTGCTACCGCGTCCACGGCGACGTCGTCCGTCGGGCTGAGCGCGGAGACAAGAACAAAAGCTACCGTCAAGGGAATCGCGGGAATAAGGAAATGTAAAAAATACCCCAACGTTATTACCGAGATAAAAACCAGCAGGAACGCCGAAGCAAGTATAGGTTTTATCAGCTCGGCCATCGTTTTTCTATCAAACATCATCCCCGAATAAAAAATAAGAGGCGCGATAAACAGAACAAAGAACAGCTCCGTCTCGAATTCAAACTCAAATCCGAAAGCCCCGAACGGAATCAGGGCGATGAAAACGCCTAAAATAATCTGCACAACCGGGGCGGACAACGCGGGTATAAAACGGTTAATCAGGCTGGAAAGCATCACCGACGCCAAAAGGATCAGAATAAATTCAAATGCATGCACAAAATACAACCCCTCAAAAGTTTTGGTCCGGCAAATCTAGAATTCAATGACCGCAGCCATCTCTACCCTGTTGTTTTTCACGCCGACGGTAACGTCGCCGACAATATTCGCGATAATGGATTTTTCAACTCCGTCCCATTGATCCTCCGCCGCCTCGTCGCTGAGCCAGTTGCGGTATTCCGACATGGAAAAATACATTAAGTCGCCAATCCCGTCGTATGTGACAGGCACAGGGGACAAATCATCGGCGGGCTCGCGGGATACGATGAGCATATCCTGAAATATACCGCTAATTTTTCCAAGGATTCCCTTCGTGGCGGCGTTATCCCCGCTGTTGGACAGCGATAGGATTTTATCCTTCTGCTTCAGGCTGACAAGCGTCTTCGCGCTCAGCTTGACCGTAAAGCGCATACCCTCGTTTTCTATAAAAAACTCATATTCCAAATCCTCAAACAGCCGGACGGTCAGCCCCATCATCTCTTCCGCCAGCAGGCGAAGCTTTATGGCGCTTGCGGCGGGAAGCCCGCGGGAAGCCCCGAAGCTTTCAGTTTCATCCAGTATGCGCTCCATACCGTTCGTCCCGTTAAAAATACGAGATTTCATGAAGTTTGTTCCCCCTGTTTATATATTTTTACTTTAATAATAACACGAATGATCTTTAACGTAAACCATCCTGGGCAACATGATAAAAGATATTGTCTAGGGCGGCCTTAGAGGCTGTGTCCACAACAAAAGCGGCTGAAAACAGCCGCTTGTTTTTATTGCCGCTATGCGTTATCCTCCTGCCGCGGATATCCCGCTATCTCCGCTGGAGCGCCCCGTCGCTTATGATGATATCCCCTGCAACCTCCGTTGTAAAATGCAGGTAGCCGTTTTTGTCTATTCTGTGCGCCGGGTTTTCTATGCGCCTATATTTATTGCTTTGCCTGTCGTAGCTGTAGAAGTACAGGTTTTCGGCGTCAAATCCGGTGCCGTCAAGCATCGGCGCCCTCGCGGCGACGCGCACCGCCCGCCCCCATGAACCGGTATGGTCGAACCGGACAACCCTCGTCTTGTTTACAAAAAACTTATCAAAACGGTTTAAAACCGCGTTTACTTCATCGCCGCCGACATAACCTGAAACCAGTATATCCTCGTTTATCCCCGCCGGGTCGTCTATATACAAACGCACCTGAACCGCACCGCCGCTCATGGTATCGTGTTCATACCGCAGTCCCGCTAATCTGTCCCATGCGTTACCGCGCACGCCGTATTTGTAGCTGTGCCTTGTGCGGACATAATCCCGGTTTTCATTTCTTGAAGCGCCGGCTAGTGACGCCGCCGGGCCCCGCTCCAGCCATCTGACGGCGGGCGCGGGAGTCGCGGATATTGCAAAACCGGATGAACCTGACGACCGCGAGCTGAATCTGCTTCCGTTCTGCTGAGACTGATTCACGATAATGTCGGGCCCTGACGCAAAGGGTATGCCGTCGACCCAGACCTCAAGCAAGTATGTATCATTTGGAAGAGAGCTTAAAAACGCGCTGAACAACGTGACCCTGATGCTGTTTGAAGGCTCAACGTCGCCAAGCTGGCGCGGGTGCTGATAGCTGCCGTAACCCGTTAGGCCTTTTTTATATTCTTCATCTATATTGACAAATTTAAGCTCTGTCAACTCGTCGCCTTTTTTTCCGAACATAATGTCCGAGCCCTTCCCAAGCGTATCAAACCCAACATTAAAGGTATACGTCATGTCTTTGCCTTCGAACTCTTCGGGGTCTTTCGGCTCCTCGGGCTTGGGCTGGCGCTCGCAGCCGGCACCGCCACAGACACAGTAAAACGTGCACGGGCCCTCGCATTGGCAGGGCTCGGGCTCGGGCTCGCAGCCGGCGCCGCCGCAGGCACAGTCAATCGGGCACGGGCCCTCGCATTGGCAGGGCTCGGGCTCGGGCTCGCCGCAGTCACAGTCAATCGGGCACGGCTCTTCGCACGCGCAGGGGCAGTCGGAATTGATAACTTTTATGATATATGTGAGTTTATAGAGTTCCCCATGAAATATTTGGAATTCAAAAGAGGAGGGCTCATCAAGTTCCATTACAAAATCGAAAAAGTTTTCGTTAAACTCAAACGAATATGTAATGGAGAATACACCACCGCCATCGTCATAAAGCCCGGCCTCGCCTGCACCGATTGTAGTTCCGTCATAAGTTAAGTCGAATGAAACCACATCACCCTCAATCAAATCTTCATGCCGCACAAGAGGGTTAGCGTGATCATCATCAATCACAATATATATAGTTTTGGGTTCGAAGTCGAGGCTGCCCGAACGTTCAATTGACCATTTATGCTCGACCGCCTTGTCGATGGTTATCACATCCGGTTCTCCAGAAAACATACCAATCTCTTCCGAAGCCATGGCTATGCCCATTTCCTTCTCTGTTTGCCCGGGCGTCGCCACAGGTGTTCCCCCCGGTTCTTCGGCAAACGCGGTCACGCCCGCCGTCGCCATGCCAACAGCCAGCACAAGGGAAAGGGCCAACGACAGGATTCTTGAAGGTTTTTCGCGTGTTCTCATCCGTTTATTCTCCTTTAGATGTTTTGCGGGCTAATACAGTTAGCGCCTACAGCATATAGTACTCCTGATTATAAATTTTACAATAAATGCATCATCATTTTAAAGTGGCCATGGGGGGTATTTTGAAATAATTCTTTGACAATCAAAAATGGGCCTGCAAGTATCCCGCAGGCCAGTCTTTTTGGCGTCTACCCTATTGTTCCTGTTTTTCGGACAATAACCCAAGCTCCTTGATTTTCAAGGCGGCCTCAATGCTGTTCACAACGTCAAGCTTTCTGTAAATAAGCTCGGCATGCGATTTTACGCCGCTTGGCTTTAGCCCCGTTCTTTCCGCAATCTCATTTCTGCTGCAGCCTTCGCACATCAGGCGCATAACCGTCTTTTGCTTTTCCGTAAATGAAAGGTTTTCAGGAGCCCTGCCGCCTGTAAGCCCTTTTGAACGTTTAGACCCGGAAACCGCCGCGACATACAGCGTTTTTAAAAACGCGCTTGGAACGCCGCCCTGGTAGTCGGCTTGAACGGCGCGTTTTTGCAGCCTGTGAAGCATACTGGAAAGCTCCGCGCCCTCGTTTGCGAACACCTGGGTATATCCGTATTCGAATGCCATTGCAGCCGCCCGTTCTAAAAAGTCAATCGCAACGGGCTGCCCGCCTCTTCCCTTTTTCCAATACACGATGGCAAGCAGGATACGGGCTTCTATGATATCAAGCGTGCGCCTGTAGCGCTCGTTTAGCTGAAGCAGCTTTTGAAGCGACAACACCGCGTGGTTATAATTCCCCGTGACAATATGCGCCCTTGCGGTTGTGAACTGCTGGTATGACTTAAAAAATGTAAGATGTTCGCAAATATCGCCGCTATTATCCTTCAGCCACTCTTTAGCCGCTTCCTTGTCGCCGCCGGTCAATTTGAGCCTGAACAGGTAAGCCCGCAGGTTAGGCTTCAGATAAAAGGCTTTGTCGCGATCAATCATTTCTTCTACATTATCTAAAACCTTTTCAACTTCCGCGTTCTGGCCGCCTGCAAACAGCGCGGAGGCCAAAATCATCATGGCGCAAAACCAAATCTCCGCGGAACAGTTCTCGGGTATATTCGCGCAGGCCGACAAGGCGTGCGCGCATGCTTCGTCCAGGTTCCCCCTTTCGTAATGGAAACCTGCGTGAAGACATTCTTTTATAACGGCAAATTCCGTGCCGATGATCACGCCAAAGCTTTTCTCGGCAAGCAATATGTTTTTATCGGTATCAAGGGCAAGGTCGGAAAAATCCCTGCTGGAGCGGTGGAAAAAAGGCATGCTGTGCGTTATGCTCGGCGTGTAGGCCTTGACGCTTCCTTTAAAAGGGACCATGCGTATTGTTTTTAACAAATGGACAAAGCTGTTTCTGTAGTCCATACAACGCAGAAGCATCACAATAATAGCCGAACGGGGGTTTTGCAAAACAATTTTCGAAAACATCTTGTAGTACCGGTCCAAAAAACCTTCCAGATCATCGGCGCGCCCTTCCACGAAAGCCGCCCATGCCTGAACCTCCAGCAGGAACGGGTGTTTTTCCACAAGTGAATCGCTGACCGATAAACGAACGGTGTAAAGCGTATCCTCGATGGATGCGTAATGGGAGTTGTAATCATACATGCTATACAGCGATTTCGCAACGCCGTTGTCGTTTTTACCTTTTAGATAACACTTCACTGCGCGGTAGCAGTCGTTTTTGCCGAAATAATAATCGCCCGCCCTGTTCCATTGCGCGGCAGCCGCCTGTTCGCCGCCCTCCTGTTCCAGCATGTTTATCAAAAAATCGCGGAACAAATCATGAAACTGGTACGTATTTCTGCCGGTCTCCCTCAAAAATGCGTTTTCCCGCGCGAGCCCCGACAGGATTTCCGCGCCGGACGCCTTTTGAAGTGTCTTTTCGTCCGCTACAAGCCATTCGCACAGCTCCGGGGTCAGCTCCTTCACCACGGATACCAGCGTCATAAAGCTCTTGATGAGGACGTCCCACCGCTCCCATACATGGGTTTTAATAAAATTCTCAAGATATTGCCCGGTCAGGTTAATGTTATAAGATTTTTCCTCCGCCAGCAGCAGGGCGCGGATACCGATCGCCCAGCCGCCGGTTGACGCGAAGATTTCATCCGCTTGCTTGCTTGTAATGAATCGCCCGTTTTTGCTGAAAAATATCTTTATTTCCCCGCTTGTGAACTGTAAATACTCCGCGTCCACAACGGTGATCCCGTCTTTCATCATCATTTCGGAAAAGCTGTCCGGCGGCGCGGCGCGGCTGAGAAGCAGGATTCTGCAGGCGTCGGGCAGCCTCTTGAACAAAACCGGCAGCAGGTTAAGGATTTCTTCATTTTTTATGATATGCAGATCGTCAAGAACGAAAATGCACGAATCTTGCAGATCCGAAAAGGCGCTCAGGGCGTGCAATGTAAATTCGACCGGGGCCGTGTTGAAAACCGGGTGCGCCGCAAGCTCGCTCAATTCGGTATTTTCAGGCTGAAGACCCGAAAGGGCGGATACAAACCGCTTGCAAAATTCGGCCGTTTTGTTGTCGTGTTCGTCAAGGCTGATCCATGACCGCTTTATTCCCGCCAGCCTTTCCCTGTGCTCCAGCCACAAAGAAGAGGACACCGTCTTGCCGAAGCCGGCCGGCGCGTGCATATATATAATCTGTCTTTCAACAAGGTCATCCAATAATTTCATGAGCGTGGTTCTCGGAGCCTGCGCCTTTAATGCCGTTTGTTCCATCTTAATAATCCGACCGCCATTACTTGTTTTGACTAAACAATAACACAAAATTAAAATACAGTCAATAAAATTCCGCAACTATACCGCCATAGGTATTACATGTCCAAGAAAATATTTGCTATCATATTTGTGTCTATTTAAATAAAATTAAGGAGAATCTGTATGAACAGGAAAAGAAATGCAAAAAGAACACCCGGTATATGTAATCGCGCGGTATTGTCAGCGGTTTTAGCGGCTGTATTGCTGCTGTTTTCGGGATGCGCAGGGCTTGCGGATAAGCAAAGCGCAGACGCTCTGCCAGACGGTTTTATCTATGTAACCGACGCCGTGCCGGATATCATTCTCGAGATACGTTACTACAGCACATATAACTTTGTCGGCGCCCGCGTTGACGATTATCTCGCACCCGTCGCCATTATAAGCGAGTCCGCGGCGGCGGCGCTGAAACAGGCCAATGACGATGTGCGGGCGCAGGGGTATGCGATAAAGGTATTCGACGCTTACAGGCCGCAGGGTGCGGTCGATCATTTCGTGCGCTGGGCGGCGGACGAAAACGATGTTTTGACAAAGGAATACTTCTACCCTGACATAGAAAAAGACCGTATTATCCCCGATAAATATATTATGGAGCGCTCAGGGCATTCCAGGGGCAGCACGATAGACCTGACCCTTATCGATATGCTGACGGGCAAGGAGCTTGATATGGGCTCACCCTTTGATTTTTTCGGGCTCGCTTCACACCACGGAACCGGGCTTATTACGCAGGAACAGGCAAACAACCGCTTGATTCTCAAAAACGCGATGGAAAAGGCGGGGTTTTTACCATATGACGAGGAATGGTGGCATTATACGTTAGCGGATGAGCCGTATCCCGATATTTATTTCACGTTTCCTATAAAATAAAATGATGGAAATAGGAGGTTAATAGCGTACAAAGTATAGCAAGGTTCATCGTGTGTTTATTCTGCGTATGTATTTTTCTCGTGGGCTGCGGCACGGAAAAACAAAGCGCCCCGGGTTATGAAAACGAACATAAGATACCTTATCCGGCCGGCGTCGTTTTAGAGGGCCCGGCCGGTATCGACCGTCAGTTTGACGTGCAGGGCTCGCCTTATTATCCCCAGATTGATTTTTATAACATGAAGTCCGGCGGCAGCCTGACGATACTGGAAAATTTCAAAACGTTCCAGCAGACGACCGAGCTGACCTGCGGCCCGGCCTGTATTGTTATGCTTCTTGAATATTACGGGATGTATGAGGGCCAAAACTACAGGGAATGGTATGAGCTTCGGGAAGATAAAGAAAAAATCGAATCCATGCTGAAGGATTTAATCGTAATGCTTGAAAGCCTTGGCGAGTGGGAAATTTATTCCACATACGATTTGGACGACCCCGCCGAGGCTCCGAAAAATCTGATCATAAACAGCTTAAAGGAAGGCAAGCCGGTCATCTTCGGGGACGACGACTGGGGCGGGCATTGGCGCATCATTATCGGCTATGACGATATGGGCGACGAAATCGAGGCCAACGACGTGCTGATTGTAGCCGACCCGTATGATACTACCGACCACAATCAGGACGGGTATACCGTGATTTCGTTCCAGCGGTTATACTACAACTGGAGCAACCGGTTTGACCCGGACTTTTCGCATAATCTTTTTCTCATAGCGTCGCCTAAACAGTAAGGTTTGCTGCAGCTCGCCGGGTAAGGTGAAAGAACCGGCCATTTTATTCATCGAACCTCCTATTATCCGATACGCAGCCGTATCGTAAATTCTTATGGATTCCATCCCTGCTGCACGCATTTCCGGATTATCTCTACATAGCGGCGCACTTTCGCCGGATTGCCATGGACGGTATATACATCCCGCTGCGTTATTTCCAACGTGCAGCCGGCAGCCGCGTGAAGCGTTTGCATAATGTGGGAATGTACTGCCTCCTCATCCAGCTTGGCATCCACCCCGAGATAATTTGGGCTTGGCTTTCGATGGTATATGACGTTGGATTTGCGCAGTTGTTCGCCCATATAAATTTCGTCGCACCAAGGCGAGATTGATACTTTGCGCATATTCGGCATGATTTTCAGGCATTCCCAAACCGTATGTACAGGTTCACAGCAGCCATATGACAGCAGCCCGTAGCAATCGGCAATTTTTCGGTAGCATGGTAGGATATACTCTGCAAACATATCGGGCGATATGCTTACCGTTTCCTGTGAATCGAGAAACCCCCATACATTATTTGTTGTGACTTTCCCCTCATATGGCAGTTCATCCGTAAAGCAGAAACTTCCCTGCCCCAATGTCTCAAAAGAATGGGCCGGGAGCAGGTATCCGCCGTGTTCAAGCTTCTTGAACCATGCAATATAGTCATCAGCGGCGCGAATCATCATCCGGGAAAACAATTCAGGGTAGTCCATCATCGCAATATACATATTCTCCATTCCCATCAGATGTACAATTTGCTGGGTAGGAACGGCATAAAGGCAATTCTGCACCATTTTGACGGGCAGGATATCTCCAAAGGCATCCTCTGCGATGGACTTGAATTGTTCTGTCGCCGCAACATCAATTCCAGATTCCGTTAGGTTCAGCTTATCAAAATCCTCTTCCAAGTCGCCGATTACATGATTAAACTGATGGCCGACGCTTCCTTGCGCCTTCGTTCGAGTGATTTCATAGCCAAACAATCGGAAATCGCCTTTCCACTCTATCGGAAAATAAGGCGGGATTGGTTTGTCGTCGCCAAAAAGCTCCTGATTGATAAATGTATGATAGATTAAGCGCTCCAATTGACGTGATGTTTCTTCCGAGCAGCACAGCCTGGGTTCAATGATTTCATGCTGAAAGGTATCGATTTCAATATGCACCATCGGCCTGCCGGGTTTTCTTGCCGCGTGGCGCCGCCACTCATCAATGATATCCAAATTTTTTTGTGAGTTTGCATACGCCAACTGCTTTTTTGCAAGCTCCCGCAGCACGGTTCGGTCCTGCTGGTTTATCATAGAAAATTACCTCCGGAATATATTTCTCAACCCTTTACGGCGCCGTTCGCGATTCCTTGCACAAAATTCTTGGAGCAAATACAAAACACCAAGATAATCGGCAATACAGAAATCGAAAGCGCACACATCATCGCACCGTAATCAGTACGGAACATTGTGGAAAGGGTGGATACCATCAAGGGGATGGTATAGAGCGCCTGTCTGTTTATGACAATAAGCGGAATCATAAAAGAGTTCCATGACCAAAGAAATACCAGCAATGCCACCGTGAGCAGTGCAGGCCGGATAAAGGGCAGTACAATGCGGAAAAAGATACCCGGTTCGGAGCACCCGTCAATCCGCGCAGCTTCCATTACCTCCGTGGGCACTGAATCTCTGATAAACTGCGTCATAAAGAAAGCGCCGAAAGGATGTGCAATCCAGACAAAGACCAATGGCCAGAGAGTGCCGAGCATTCCGAAAGCGCGCATTTCCCGGACAAATCCGATGATTGTAATTTGGTTGGGTATCATCATCGTTATCATTAAAAAAACAAAGAAAAAATTTTTAAGTTTAAAATTGTATTTTGCGATTGCAAACCCCATCAAGGCTGACGCCGTCACGCTGAGAAGCACTGAAGCTACTGATACAAACAACGAATTCAGGTAGGCTTGTATAAAATTGTTGCCAAGTACGACTTTTAGATTTTCGAGGAAATAATTGCTGAACCACAACGGTAATCCGCCGCGGAAAATATGCTCGCTGTAATATGTTCCCATAACGAACACGGTGTAAAGGGGTATAAACATAATGACAGTGATGATGGCCAGACCGATATAAGGGGCCCAGCTTCGCTTTTGCGTCATTCGGTTCCCCCCTTTCTACGTGCAATACGATACGCTAAAAATGATACGGCGGCAATGATAGCGAAAAGCGAATATGCAATGGCGGAACTATACCCCAAACGTGAATCCAATCGGAAAGCGTCATTGTAAAATTTCCACACGGTAGTCAATACCGCGTTGTCAGGGCCGCCCATGGCGCCGTTGCCCATATTCGCCCAGCCGCTGAACAGCAATAACGGCTCTTCGAACATTTGTAATCCGCCAATCATTGAAGTTAGCAGCAGAAATATGGTCATATTTCGCAACAATGGTACTGTGATACGGAAAAACATGATAAATCTGTTCGCGCCATCTACCTTTGCCGCCTCGTAAACATCCTGCGGCAACGCGGTGAGCGCGGCCAGATAAAGCGTCATATAATACCCCAAATACCGCCAAACAATCATAATAACTACAATCATGCGGGAAGCCCACGGGTCTTGCAGCCAGAAGTAAGGCTCGCCGAACAGGCCAACCCGAATAAAAATTTGATTGATAAAGCCGAATTGCCAGTCAAACATATAGGAAAAAATAAATCCGATTGCAACCGGGGTTGTGATATAAGGGAAAAAGTTGATTGTCTGATATGCCATGCGTCCTTTCCCTATATGAAAAAGCGAATTGGCCAGAAAGAGCCCCAAAATCACGGTAATTGGAGTAGATAACCCCATCAGAATTGCAGTATTCTTCAGTGACCTGAGAAACATGGTGTCCTTTGTAAACAGGTCGATATAATTCCGAACTCCGACAAAGGACCTTTCCATGATGCCGTTCCAGTCGTAAAAGCTTAGAATAAAAGAATATAGGGTGGGGAAAAAGTGAAACATCATATAGGCCAGCAAAAATGGAATACAGAACAGATAGGGCCAAATCTGAGCCGCCCTCGGACGCATGTTTAATATTCGCTGCATATTGCACGCTCCCTACTGATTGTATAAAAAAGCGGAAGCCCCTTTATTGGCAAGAGGCTTCCAGCCGTCAAACATTTTGCGTCAGATTATTTCAGCCTCCGGAATCATGGTTGCGGTTTCTTGCTTCAAAAGCTCCATTGCTTGCTGCGCCGTAATGCTCTTATCATTGGCCATCTGCGCCACTACGGCTAACAACGCATTATGTATGGTGGATTCATGTCTGGTTTGAACCTGCCCTTGCGTCTCTACAGAAATTTCATTGATATAATATTCGGCAAGGTTTTGACCGCCAAAAAATTCATCAAACGCACCGGGAATTGTGAAGAAGTAGGAGTTTGCGTCTTGATAGGGCGCTTTGAATCCGGTCATGAATCCGAACTGCTCAAAAGCTTCCTTTACACCGTCTCCATCACAGTAAACAAATTTTACATAATCCCACGCCGCTTCCTTGTTCGGGCTGCCGGAATAGATGCTCACGGAAGTGCCGCCCCGGGTAAACCCGCCTTCCGGCGCCTTGGTAAGGCCCCAGTTGCCGCTACCATCCGGGTCGCTTGCGGCTATGTTCCATTTTGCGGCCCAAGGCGGGCACGGGAAGAAAAGAAAGGTTCCATCTGCAAATCCGCTGTTCAATGCAGGGGTTTCACGTTCCTGATTGCCCAGAATATTTTCCTGATTCATTCTGGCGGCAAGCTCAAACATCGGCAAATACCGTTCAGTTAGGTTTATTTTGTTGCCCTCAATATAAGACGAAGGTTTTTGGCCTTTCAATGTTTCGTACACCATAACGGATATGCCGGGGAAAATATGGACGCTGCCGCCGCTCTTTTGAACAACATTCCTGCCCTGCTCTATAAACGCGTCCCAGGTGGGAATTAACGCGGCAATTTCATCAGGGTCGTCGGTGCCCAAATACTCTCTTGCCAAATCCCGGCGGTATGCAAAACCGGAAGGACATATTTGCTGTTCTACTCCCAATAATTCGCCATTTGGCCCGGTTTGCAATTGTACCGCAAAATCAAACATCTCGTCTCGGTTAACGTGATAAGGGGTCTGGGAAAGGTCGTCTAAAATGCCAAGCTCAAACAGGCGCCCACGATAGAGAAGTTCGCCTAGAATAATGTCGGGGACATCCATGTCGGCGGCCAAAGCGCTTTGAAGCTTCTGCATGAAGTCGGTGGGCATTACAATCAGCGTTTCAAATGAAACATTCGGATTTGTCTCGCGATAGAGTGAAGTCATATGGGTTAGATGCGCTTCGTCCCAATCCCATATTGTCAGCGTAATTTCTTCTCCACCGGACGGCGCTTCCTGAGCGGCGGTTTCAGACGGTTGGCTTTGAGTTGTTGGTGCAGGAGCGGTTGTGTCTTGACCGGTGGAGCTACCGCCGCATCCGGCAAACGGCATTATGGTTAAGCACAACATTAGAAATAAAGCTGGAATTTTCTTTCTCATCATAAACCTCCTATTATCAGCGCACCATAAAAATAGATTGATGCGCCATTAGTCATAGTATAGCTTTGTATGTTAAGGGTTTTCAATTCAATATCAGGCTATTTTATATAAAATGCGGGTGAATTTGTTAGAATAGTATAGCAGAATATAATAGGATATGATATACTTTTGCCTATCCGAGGGAGGGGTTTCTTGTGTGCTCTGTTGTTATCATAGATGATGAAATCCATGCAATTCAACATCTGAAACGAATGCTGGAAGAATGCGTTCCGTCTTGCTGCGTTTCCGCGTTTTACACGGATGCGAATGCCGCTTTGAAAGACCATGTGTGCATTCAGGCGGACATTCTGTTCGTGGATATTATGATGCCCGCAATGAACGGGCTGGATTTCAGCAAACAACTGCTGCATAAAAACCCCTATGCAAAAATTATACTGCTGACGGCTTATCAGGATTTTGAATACGCGAAACAAGCGCTTGAGATCGGCGTGTTTAATTATTGGGTGAAGCATGAGCTGCGGAAATCCAATATAGTGGAGCAGATGAAAGGCGTGCTGACGGCGGTGGATGAATCAAGGCAAGCCCGGCACAGCAAGCAAAGGCAAACCCTAATCCATGTATTAACTCTAAAACAGCCTTTTCAAACAATTTTCCCTGAGAGCAGCCCGGCAAGCCGATATTTCATTTTGTACATGCAGGCATCGCAGGAAGTGTGCATAGAAGCGCTTGGACTTTCCGGCGCAATGCAATGCGTTGGAAGCTTTGCAATCAATGGCTTGCAAGTAGCTGTGGGAAGCGTTTCAAGCGGGGCGAGCTCTGAGGACCTGTGCAATATGTTAAACGAAAAGCTGCCGCCGTATGTTACAGGCGGGCTGCTTACTCATTGCTTTGCGGCTGAATCATATCGGGAAAGCATTCATACCGACATGCTTTCCGCTGCTGAAAACTGCGTGTTCGGGTTGCCGCGCCTGCTCTTCTCAAGTGAAGCGCTTCTTGGTTTGTTGAAGTATGACATGTCCGTACCCCGCCATTTAGAGAAAAAAGTATTCGCGGCTGTAGACCAAAGTCTTGCAGCTTTGGACACACAGGGCCTGATACGGGCGCTTGTTCCATTATGGAGTGATAAATATTTGCTGGCCGGAAACAAGCAAGCGCTTAAATATTCGGAAAAGCGTCTGGATGAGTTGATTTTTGCACTTGGTTTGCCGAAGCCGCCTTCCCCCGGCGCGCATACGTTGTTATCGCTAAAGGAAATCTATCTGGGAGAAATACAAAACATGGCAAAGTTTGAGCTTCGGGAAGAAACCCCGTCGTTTAAGGTGCGGCGTATCCGCAATTATATCCATAAGCGCTTGAAAGATGATTTGCAGTTAAAAAAACTAACGCGGGAGTTTAATATCAGCGGGGATTATTTAAGAAAAATTTTTAAAAATGAAACAGGAACCGCAATTTCCGAATACATCACAAAAGTGCGGATGGATGAAGCGCGGCGCCTCCTGCAAACAGGGGAATATAAAGTATATGAAATTGCGGAAATGGTCGGTTACAACTCCACACACTATTTTAGTCAGGTTTATCACAAGGAAACCGGGTACTATCCGACTGAGTATCCGGGAACTTGCGGGGATGAATCGTGAAAACTACCATTCGCAAAAAGCTGCTTATTTCCATCATCACCTTACTGACGCTGTTGTATGTGGCTACCGGTACCGCAACCGGAATTTATGTGCATTCTTTGTTGGTTGAGCAGGCCGGGGCCAATAACCGGCAAGTACTCATACAGGCGATACAGCAAATAGATATTATTTTGCAGCTGGGCGATATGACGGCCCGGCAGATCATGACCGATACGGATATTCAGGAGGTTTTTCTGGAAGCAAGGCAAGATTCTCAATTATATAAATATGTTGTTTTAAGCCGTGCGAATGAAACACTAACACGCTATATAGCGCTCAACCCCTTTGTTGCGAATATCGTAGTTTTTACACCGGACGGGTTTACTCTTTCTAATCAGGGCGTGCTGTTAAGCGACCATTTTCGCAGCCGGGAGCAGCAGGAATGGTTTGCCGCTTTTACGGAAAGCAGCGAGCGCACGGTCATGTCCGGAGAGTACGAAACCATGGTTCTGGGAAGTACTCAAAATGTAGTGAGTTTAGCTTACAAATACAAGATTCTGTCACAGGGTTGGCAAGACAATTATCTGATGATTGACATTCCCACCTATATGTTCCGCAACATGCTGCAAATTGATAACTCCTATCAAGGATTGTTAATTGTTAATGACGAAGGCCAAACAATTATTGCCAGCGAATTGCTGTTTGCCGAAGATTTAAAAGGCGAAAATCACCGTAATGGCGTCTATTTTCTGAAAGACACCATTACGCTTTATGAGCGTATGGATTCCGCAGGCTGGAATCTGTATCATCCGATTCCGAAATCTGAATTCAACCGTCCTATCACGCAATTGTTGACCGGTTTTGTAGGCCTTTATATATTTGTTCTGCTAATCAGCATTTTTCTGCTGTCACGGCGAATCCGTACGATAGTGGAGCCTGTACACCGCATTACCTCTACAATGCAAGACGCCTATAACGGAAATTTAGACGTTCATACGGAAGAACATACAAACGATGAATTTGAAATTTTGTCTGACTGTTTTAATAAGCTTGTAGGAGATTTGAAAGAACATATCCAACAAATGATTGATGAAGAAAACGCAAAAAAAGAAATCCAGATGGATTTATTAATGAGCCAAATCCACCCGCATTTTATTTATAATACGCTTAATTCAGTTGTTTATTTGATTGAAGAGGGGGATGGCAATTCAGCTATCGATCTTATTTATGCGTTGATTACGATTTTGCAAAACGTCGTGCGAATTGGCAGCAAAGAGATTTTTGCTGCCGTATCGGATGAATTGGAAATGGTTAAAGCCTATGCCGAAATTGCTTCCGTGCGTTATCCAAAAATGTTTTCGCTTGAAATAAATTGCGATCCCCTTCTTCTCAATGAAAATATCCCTAAAATACTAATCCAACCGTTGGTGGAAAACGCTATACATCATGGTATTATTCCCGCCGGAAAACCGGGACATATTTGGGTTTCGATTGATTCGGTTGTTCCGCAATGTATTGATATTTGCGTAGAGGACGACGGCGTCGGAATTACCCGGGATTGTTTGGACGCCGTGTGGCGCGGTGAAAAAGGGAATGCGGCGCACGGCGTTGGTATCGTTAACATACGAAACCGCATCAAATTTCTGTATAACAATATTGAACATCATTTTGAGATTGAGCCAAGACCGGGCGGAGGAACGAGAGCATGTATCCGCTTATCCATGGATGGGTTATCGAATTGAGTTCGGAAAACCGCGAAGTTCCCCCTGTGGGACGTATTTTAAAAAAACGTCCCTTACAGCTTCAAGATATCCGTACCCGTATAAATCATCCGGCTGCAAATAGCTGGTTTCCGTCCACTCGTTCCAGCTATTGATTGTAATCAGCGGCGCTTGTTTGGAGTGGGAATCGGTATATGCTTTCGCAGCCTTCAGCGCTTTTGCAATCTCCTGTGGCATGCAGTTCGTCATGATTTCCGGCTTGAGGGATTTGTGTCTGGGGTTGTTGTCCCAGCCCAGTGATACATGCGCAAAATAGGGGATATCATAAGCCTTGTCCACTCGTTCCCATTCACGCAAAACCTCGGGCATCACGTCGGCGTAATCCTGTGTCACGTTTGCGAAATGGATATATTGATAATGGGTCATGCCATCAAATCCGAGAGCGGTCACAGCCTCGTGGATCGCTGTCTTGTCGCTGCCATCAATCCCGCTTAAGTTAAGCGCGTTGTCACCCCAAAGCGTTATTTGCAGCCACAGCCCCTCAAGCCCCGCTGAAACGGCACGCGCACGAAAATCGTCTAAGGCGGCCCTTGCCTGTTTCATACCGCCAAGCCCGTTTATAAAAGTGGCGATGTCATAAATCTGAAATACAGGCCTGTTGTCAATCGTGTAATAATTTGGAAGCTTAAAATATTTCTCAATCAAACGGTCAGAAAGCCGCACAAACTCCTCGCGATTCACCTCAGCGCTCCAAATAACGGTATCAGACTCGTCTGACAGGCGGTAGTCCCATAGATACAGAACATCATGATTCGCCCACATTAAGTAGAATTTTACCTTGTGATTGTTCTTTGCTTTCAGATATCCATCGTTTAGACATTGCTCCAGATAAGGCCGGCGGTCGTACCAGTACCAGTCGTAGATAAAGACGTTAACGCCGTAATCCGAGGCGGCTTCAATCTCCATTTCCATAACATATGGGTCAGCCTCGTCAACATAACCCCAGAGCGGTTTTCTTGGCCAATGGTGCCCCTCGAATTTAGGTCCCGCCTTGCGGACGGTCTGCCATTCCCCGTTTTTCTCGGGCCAGAATATGTGGGAGCGCGGCTCCTTGCCGGTGTAGGCCGGCCATATGTATGCGGCAATGTCGTATTTGTTTGGCATAGCTTTAACTCCTATAAGTATTATTATGAAAACGCATGTTTCATTTGCTCACAGTAATATTGCACAAGCTCCCATTTTGTATCGGGCGGGAGCCGGTGGTCGGGGCACGGGATATAGCCGCCAAGCGCCACGAGCGGTTTTAGGCGTTCAATCTCCGCATTAACGGCGGATTTATCATACGACATGACGTGTTTGTTTACGCCGCCAACACCTCGCAATTCACACCCGTATTTCTCGCGCCACGGCGCAATGCTTGCGCCCCATGTGCCAACCTCGATTGGAAACATGGTGTTTACACCATTCTCAAACCAGATTGGAAGCAGCTTGTCGATCACTCCATCGCAATCAAGAGAGATTATTTTGATTCCGCGGCTCTTTATCAATTCGATAATCCGCCGGTAATGGGGACCGACAAGCTCCGCAAAAACCGATGGATTTACCAGTGGGCCGTTCGTAAAGCAAATATCCTCCCAGAAGTGCGCGAAGTCGAATTCTACGCCTGAATCAAGCGCCCGTTTTGTGGTTTTAAATACCAGCTCGCCTACCGTATGAATGATTTCCCCATAAAGCTCCTCGTCGTCCATTTGAAGATAGCTTATGCCCCCTACCCCGAGCCAGTTGCGTATCTGCCCGTAAAGGCTTTTGCAATATAATCCCAGCGGCTCGCTGCGCCCGGCGGATTCTTTTGCGAGCTTTTCCAAAATCTGATTGTCAAACCGGTCTTCGCTAAATTCCAGGCGGGGGAGATAATGTTCTTCCCATGATTCCCTGTCTACAAGGGTATGCCCGATTTCGGAGGGGATTGAGCGCAACCCTTCCTTTTGCAGCACAATCACGCCGTCTTCATTTAGATATTCATAAGCGCCGCCGGAATATTCCTTTACCCTTTTTGGTTCAAACGCGGGAAACAAGGAGGAAAACCCGGATAAATCCTGATAGGTGGTGAAATAATTGAAATCAAAGCCGAGCATATCGCCGACTTCTTTGTCTTTCTGATTTCCGTCTGCCAAACCGTCAATTTGTTCCTGTTTCAGATGCCCTTCCGCCACCCATTTGTCAA
This sequence comes from Oscillospiraceae bacterium, assembly GCA_009777635.1. Taxonomy (GTDB): domain Bacteria; phylum Bacillota; class Clostridia; order Oscillospirales; family Ruminococcaceae; genus WRAV01. The sequence continues at coordinate 60,025 of WRLK01000001.1, forward strand.
GAAGCTCATTCCAGAACCCGAAATGGGCTATCGGCATCCGGTCGCAATCTTCATAGTTTAGTACTGCATGCACTCTCTGCCTTGTGTTCATATCCTTATACCCCTTTCAAATCAATCGTTATCCTTTTACAGCGCCCGCCGTAATGCCCTTATAGAAATATTTTTGCAATGACAGAAACAGTGCGACGGGTATAATCAGCGTAAGCGTTGAAATTGCGAAAATCGGCCCGAAGTCAGAGCTGCGGTCGCCAATGAACATATAAATACCCACGGGCAGGGTACGTAGCTCCGCCCTGGAAATAAACAGGAGAGGGCTCATGAAATCATTCCAAATCGGCAGGATATTGAGAATGATTACAGACACCGTGGCGGGCACCAAAAGCGGAAAAACAATGCGGAAAAGCGTTTTCATATAACCGCAGCCGTCGATTTTGGCGGCTTCTTCCAATTCTCGAGGGATTGTTTTGATAAATCCTGTAAAAATCAAAATGGTTATGGGTATCGAAGCGTTCACAGCGACAAGCACCAGCGAAAGCCGGGTATTCATCAAGCCAAGGTTGCGAATCAACCCGTAAAGCGGAATCATGCCGGATTGAAAAGGCACCATCATGCCGCTTAGAAAAAACAGGTATAAAAACACGTACAGCTTACCGCTGTTGCGGCTTATGGGATAGGCTGCCAGTGAACCGATTACAAGTATAATTGACATAGATAAAACGGTGACAAACAGGCTGTTTGTGAGAAGCGCGGGGAAATCGGACCTTTCCCATGCCACCTGATAGTTTTCCAGATACAGCGAGGAGGGTAAAGCGAGAACGTCGCCCATCTCAACCTTCGTCTTAAAGCTTGACAGAATGGCGTACAAAATAGGAAACAGCGATACAAACGATGCAAAAAGCATAATAGCGCCCAATATCGTCATCTTAGGATTCACTCGAAATTTTTTCTTTCCCATCAATGCTCCACCTCGCGGCTTCTTGTAAGCCTAAGCTGTGCAATGGCCAGTATCGCAATGACAAAGAAGAACAGAACGGCTATAGCGGTAGCGTAGCCCATTTTGTTGTATTCAAAACCAATTTTATAGATTGCAGTGCCAATCGTCTGCGTTGCGTTGCCGGGTCCGCCCTTCGTGAGGATAAATGGCAAATCAAAGAGCTTGAGACCACCTGTCAGGCTCATAAAGGTCACTATGGTGATAGACGGCATTAACAGCGGGAGCGTGATTTTGAAAAACTTGTCAAACGCCCCTGCTCCGTCTATTGTGGCGGCTTCGTAATATTCCGTGGGTATCGTTTGTAACCCTGCAAGGTATATGATGGCGCCGTATCCGCACCATTGCCAGATGTTAAGCGCCATGAGCATGGGCATTGCCAGATTCATTTTTCCGAAATAATCAAGCGCCAGAAAATCAAGCCCGATAGTCTTCAAAAATGTATTAAGCACACCGTCATATTGCAGGATGCTTCCAAAAATAGCAGAAACAATAACAGGGCTTAAAAGACATGGAATATAAAATGCGGTGCGAAGATAGTTTTTTGTCCGCAGCCCCGAATCAAGCACAAGTGCAAGCAAAAGGTTTACAGCGTTGCCAATCAAGGTTGTAAAAAGCGCAAATGAAAATGTATTCCATATGCTCGCCCTCACAAGGCTGTCGTTCATCGCGTTTCTAAAGTTTTCTAACCCGACAAAATTAAAGTCAAGGCTTCGACCGGTAAAATCCGTCACCGAGTAAAAAAAGCTGAAAATCAGCGGATAATAGGTTATCGTCAGAAATATCGTCAGCGCAGGTAATATCAGAAGAAGACCGAGCAGTCTTTCTTTTTGTCTGAAAGCGCCTCTATTCATCAAAACCCCTCCCCTCCCATTATAAAAATAGACTTCTTGCGTAACCTATCGTGGATGAATAGCCGTGGAATTTTTTCATCTGTGCGTGCCGATGGGTTTCGCCGATACCTTGTGTCTTGACGGGTTCCAGCAGTGCGCACAGGCGGAAAAAGGTCATGGCTAGACGCCGCGAGAGGTTTCGCAAGAGGTCTAATGATGAATCAGCCCCGGCAGGAGCCGATTCATCATAGTGTGAGAATTATTCAGGAAGAATGACAGACGCTTTGTCCTGGTCAAAGGTTCTGTCCATACTCTCGATAATGGCGTTGATATTCGTATCTCCCGCAAGGATTGCCTGCACGCCCTTAGTGGCCTCGTCGTATGTGGAGTTCGGCATAAAGTTCTGGAAGAACCCGACCACCTGGCTCGTGGCGAGGCGTTCGGCAAACTCAACGCTTGCGTCTGCGCTTATATCCGGGGTTACGTCTGTTAAGGTTGGCATACTATGCGCAGCTTCAAGATACATTTTTGCTTGAGCAGGCTCGGCATAAAACTCAACGAGCTTGCGGGCAACGTCAGCGTGTGCGGATGTAGGCGAAAAACCGATTGCCTTGTCGACAAATGCGGTAATTGTGTATTTGCCGTCGTCATTTGGCAATGGGAAGTACCCGAAATTTCCATCGGGGTTGATTTCCTGCAGCTGGCCCACGGTCCAGCTCCCGTTCAATAACATGGCGGCGCTGCCGTTCGCAACGCTTTCAACCGATTGGTCGTGCGTTATTCCAAGTGAGCCTCTGGCGATATAATCGTTTTGGGCAAGCTCCATAATTCTTGTAAACATAGCGGGATATTCCGTCTGGGCATAGGTGATGTCGCCGTTTATGCGTTTCATTTCGTAATCCGGGTCGGCCGTGATAACGAATGTCGCGACAAAATTTGCGATAAAATGCTGAATCGGCCACACATCTATTCCGCCGAGGGCGATGGGGTCAATCCCCGCAGATTTCAGTTTTTCACAAGTCTCCAAAAATTCAGCGTATGTTGCCGGAACAGAAGCCCCTGCTTGTGCAAAGGCGTCTTTGTTGTAGAAAACACCGTTGCCGCTGGCGTTCATCGGAAAACCGAAAACGTCGCCCCTGTAAGAAACAGAATCGTCAAAGCCGGGTATGAGCCTCGAGACAAAGGCTGAATCTGTAACTTTGCCCCAGAAATTATCGGCGATCATTTTATTTGCCGAGCTGCCGAAATACATGAACACGTCAGGGGATTCCCCCGCTAATACACGGGTGTTGAGCACAGTCTCGTACTGGTCTCCGGGGATGATGTCGACGGAGATGGTAACGCCGGGGTTCTCTGCAATAAATTTGTTGTTTATTTCAGCACATACTTCCTGAATGTCAGGGTCCCAGGTTAAAAGGCTCAATTCCACCGCGGCTGCCTCAGTCTGCGGCGCGGATTCTGCCGCGGGGGCAGATTCAGCAGCGGCGGCAGGTTCGCTTGGAGCCGGCGCCGGCGATCCGCCCGACGAACATGCAGGCAAGAAAAGCACGGCGGTAAGCGCAATAACCAATACTATAGCTAATTTTTTCATGGTATACTCCCTTCGATAATACATGGATTTGATATGACAATAACAGATTTACCCGCGGCACACAACGCCAATTATTTAAGAAAAGGTGCATTATTTTTGCAAGTTAACAAAAAACATAATAATAGTCATAAGAACGTGTTTATTTTATGATATAATGTGAAAAACATTGTTTATTGCTCCGGCGCCTAAATATCGCAACAAAGTGCCGGAGTCATATTTTGCAGGTATTGCTATGAAAAAAATGCAAAGCATACAAAAATCAAGGTTCTTCATTTTGACGGTTGGGGTTACGGTCTGCGCCTTGCTGCTGTATTTTTTCGGCTTGCTCTCATTCGTGATATACGCCAATATGCTGGAGCGCAAATCTCTTGCGTACATGGAGCGGCTAAGCGGTCAAATACTTGTGAGCATGGACCGGAATATCTACGATTTAGTGCAGCATACATTCGTCACGAATTATGACGACGTGCTCAACTCCCATATAAAAAGAACGATTCAGAATCATACGATGTATGATACCATCTTCTCGGAATTTGTAAAAAAAATAAACCTGTATTTTTATAATTTGCTAAGTTCCCAAAAAGAACTCCACGCTTTTTATATTTACAGGTTGGACGGTGATATGCTCTATTCCGTCAACCGCGACCGCCGCGCTTATGAATATGCCTCTGTTTATGATGAGGAATGGTTTCATAATGCGATAGAGGCGAAGGGGCGTCCTGTTATCATGGGTGGGCATATCAATACGCATAATGCGGAAAATGCCCGGGTGATAGCTGTGGCGCGTGCGATTACAGACAACAGCACACAAATGCTGCTTGGCGTTATCGTCGCAGAGCAAAACGTCTCAAAAATAGAAAGCCTTGTGGCCGATATACAAATGGAGCAAAAAGGCTCCATTCGTATCCTTGACGCCGCAGGAAAGCCTCTGTTCGGTAAAGAACCGCTTGAAATTCAGAGCAAAAGCGTATCGGACAGAACAGGATGGCAGGTAATTGTCAGCATGTCGCGCGAGGATATGATGAACGACGATACGGCGATTTTCAGGGGAATCACGCTGCTGGTAATAGCCGGCGCAGGTCTCTCTGTGTTGATTGTGTTCCTGATTATAAAAATGAATTCCTTAACCGCGCGTGAATACAGCGAAAAACTGCTGCGCAAGGAAGCGGAGCTGAAGCTGCTGCAAAAGCAGATTAACCCCCATTTTTTATATAATACGCTCGGCTCCATTTCTTATGTCGCCGAAACGGAGGACGCCCCTCTTTCCGCTGAAATGATTCAAACCCTTTCAAGGCTTATGCGCTACACGCTCAGGGAATCAAGCAGCCTGGTGACAATCCGGCAGGAAATAGATTATATACGCGATTATCTTATCCTTATGCAAAACCGTTACGGCGACAGGTTCCAGGTTGTGTATGAAATCGACGAAAACTGCCTGAACCATAAAATACCGATTATCAGCTTGCAGCCGCTTGTGGAAAACGCCATCCTGCACGGTTTTCACGGCTGGCATACTGACGGGCTTATCAAAATCGCAGTCTATAGAAACGACGATGAAGTGACGATAGATATTCATGACAACGGGGCGGGTATGACAGAAGAGGAAATCAAACGCCTTGAAAAAGATAACGGCCGCACGCATATAGGCCTTGCCATCGTCAAGGCGCGCATACATGCATTATTCGGCAATGAGAGCGGCTTGGCTCTGATTCAGAACGACAATACCGGCATTACGGCGAGGATTACCCTGAAAGGAGGAACGCCAAATGAAGATTCTGGTGGTGGATGATGAAAAATGGATGCGCGACATGATGGAGCTGTGGATTAACAAGCTTGATAACGGGAGCGAAATGACAGGGCTTGCGGCTGACGGGCAGGAAGCGTTGGAAAAAGCCATGGCCTTACACCCCGATCTGATTCTGGCGGATATTATGATGCCCCGCATGAACGGCATTGATTTTTTACGCAACCTGCGTGAAAAAGGTTCCGGCGCCCTTGTGATTTTTATCAGCGGCCACAGCCGCTTCGAGTTTGCACAAAGCGCAGTTAACCTGGGGGCGCTGGGCTATTTATTAAAACCCGTAGATTATGGTGCGTTCTCAGCGCTTATACAAAAAGCAGCCGCTATTTTGGCTAAGCCAAAAAACGAAGCGGCTGAGCTTTTCGCCGAAGAAGATTATTATGCGGCGCTTTTAAAAGAGATCAAGGCGTATATTGCTTCTCATTATACCGAAGGAATCGGCTTGGAGACAATCGCGCGGGAGTTTTCCTTCCACCCCGCTTATTTAAGCAAATTATTTAACGAGCACGCCAAATGCAGCATCGTGGATTATCTTACAAATATCAGAATTGAAAAAGCAAAAGAACTGCTTTTAGACGTCAGGTATTCCATTTCTGACGTAGCAAACCTAACGGGTTACCAAAACGCAAAATATTTCAGCAGGGTTTTCAAAAAAAGCGTTGGCGTAACCCCGTCAAAATATGTGATTGCCCGCAGAAGATAGCGGAACAGTTTAGCCGCCAATGAACGCCGCCAGCCCCATATTCGCCGCTTTTTTTGCGGCGCGCCGCAGTGTTTCGCAAGGACATTCCGGCGTGCTTGCCATGGGGTCTTGAAGCCCGAGGGCGGCGTATTTTCCCGCGCCCAACCGGTGATAACCCAGAAGATCAACCTGCAAAATGCCGAGACTCCGCACAAATTCCAACCGGCCTTCAATATCCTCATCGCTGTCGTTCACGCCCGGAACAATGATTAGCCGGGCAATCATTTCCTTGCCTGTGTCCGCAATTTTTTTCGCGTTTTCTAAAATCAGCTCATTTCCGGCGCCTGTGTACTGCTTGTGCAAATTGCTGTCCATAGCTTTGACATCGAATAAAACGAGGTCGACCGCCTGTACAAGGGGCGAAAGATTCTCCCAAGGCAAATGCCCGCAGGTGTCAAGGGCGACGTGAATTTGCTCCTGTTTTAGAATGCCCGTCGTTTCCAAAAAGAAATTCGCCTGTAGGGCGGCTTCCCCGCCGGAATAAGTCACACCGCCGCCCGACTGCTCGTAAAACGCCTGATCGCGCAGCAGCTTTTCCGCAAGCTCCCGCGCCGAAAGGGTAACGCCTACACGCTCATACGCGTCGTGAAAGCAGGCGGCGGCGCGCGCCTCTAATTCCGTGAAAGCCGCGCACCTGCCGCAGCCTGTGCATCGGTCTTTGTGGCGGAAGATTTTTTCACCCGCTAAAATCAGCTCCGGGTTTGCGCACCACTTGCAGCTTAAGGGGCACCCAACGGCGAAAACTGTGCTGCGTATCCCCGGCCCGTCTCTGGTGGAGAACTTTTGGATTTTAGAAATCAAGCCATTCATTTGTTTAATCCCAACCCATCTCGGTTCTTGCAATGATTGCGTCCTGTGCTTCCGGCATCAGCGCCGTGAACAACGCGCAATACCCGGCGACCCGCACCATGAGGTCGGGGTATTCCCCGGGGCTTTCCTTTGCTTTTTTCAGCGTTTCGGAATCAATGATATTAAACTGGTTGTGGAATATGTTTTTGAGCCTGCCCGTTTCGATGAACCGCGCGAACTTTTCAAGGTTTGTGTCCCCTGCCAGCGCACCGGGGGAAAACCGCATGTTGAGAAGCTGACCGCCCGCCATACGCTCGTTCGGCAGCTTTGAAACAGAATTGATAACGGCGGTGGGCCCTTCCCGGTCGGCGCCGAGGCACGGCGACGCCCCCTCGTTGAGCGGTTTGCCCGAAAGCCGCCCGTCCGGCGTCGCGCCCACGTCAAACCCGTTCGGCACATAGCTTGTAATGTTTGAAGTGGACATGGTGTACCCGCAGCCGATTGGCCCTTTGCCCGACCGGTCGTTTTTGTGTTTTGGCAAAAGCGCAAGATAAGACTCGAACACGCCGGCTACAATGGCGTCCACAGTATCGTCGTCGTTGCCGAACTTCGGCGCCTTGCGGCACATCTGGCGGATTCTTGCGCCGTCTTGCCCCTCGAAGTTCCCGGCAAGCGTGGATTTCAGTTCTTCCAAGGTCAGCGACTTATCCTCAAATACAAGCTTTTTCACCGCCGCCAAGCTGTCGCCCACGACGCTCATTCCAATGTTAGACTGGCTGATGTAGTCGTATTGCGCGCCGCCGTTTTTCAGCGTTTTGCCGCGCTCCAGACAGCAATCTACCGTGGAGGATGCAAAGGCGTCGGCGTCGTGGTATTTAAGGGAACGGTCGCAGACCAAATCGCAATCCACGGCAAGATCGAAGTAGTAAGCCAATGCAGTTTTCCACGCCTGCCACAAGTCGCCGTAAGTATCGTATCCGCCCCCATCGTTCAGTTTGATTAGCTGGATACCTGTGGCGGGATCATGGCCGTTGTTGAGCACAATTTCAAACACCTTGCCGAAATTGATATAAGTCATCCCTGTGGCCCGGTGTCCCCATTTGCCTGGGATACCGATTTCGACACAGCCTATGGAGGCGTAATCCCGCGCATCTTTTTCATCCATTTCAAGGGTCATCATGGCGGCGATACACACCTCGTCGCAAAACATCGACGGCATCCCGAAGCCCTTGCGGATCAGGCGGGCGCTGTCCAGAATGAGGTCATGGGGCGTATGCTCCCAAAACCGGACGCTGAGGTTCGGCTCCGGCAGTTTGCAAAGGTTCATCGCCTCAAGGCAAAGGTAGCTGACGTCGTTCGTGCCGTCGCCTCCGTCCGGCTTCATGCCGCCCACCATCAGATTGGAATACAAGGGATACCCGCCGCTGTACTGCGTATGCCCCCAAGGCCGTACCTTATTCAGCGAGTTTGTCATGATAAAGAAATGCGTGATGATTTCCAGCGCTTTTTCTTTGGAAATTACGCCATTTTTCAGATCCCGCTCGTAATAGGGATATATATATTGATCGAACCGCCCGAACGAGAAGGAATGCCCGTTGCTCTCAATCATCATGAGCACATGGGTCAGATACACGGCCTGTACAGCCTCGTGGAAGCTTCGCGCGCCGCCCTCCATAAAATCTTCAAGCATATGTGAAAGCATGAGCAGCTCCGCTTTGCGCTTCGGATCTTTTTCCTTTTCGGCGCCGCTCTTTGCACACGCACCAAGCCGTTTGCAATACCTCAAGGCGCCCTCCATCGCAAGGTGAGACGCTTCATAAAAATCCCGCTGCTCCTGTGTTAAGCCGCACGGCTTCGTTAAATAACGCCGCGCCGTATCCGCCATACCGCCGAAACCAATTTCCAGCACAAGCTCGTGGTTGGGAATGATATGCCCGTCGCCGGACATGGAAATGCCGCCCCGATGCAGGACGCCCTGTTTTTCAGCCAAAAGATTTGTGGGCGAAAGGTTTGCATTGACTTCGTCCTGATGGGTTTTCCCCGCCCAATATTCTCGAAGACCCCGAAGCCGGCCCTTTGTTTCTTCCGTGATGATGAAGTAGTCGCCGGAACGCTTTTCAAAGCCATCCAGCTCGTCAATGACCCATTCATAGGAGTATTCGGGGAAAACAGGCGCGGCAAAGCTCGCGCTTGCTTGATTTCCGGCAATCAACATTCCCGGTTCGATGTATACCGTCATCCGGTCAAGGATTTCGGCAAACGCTTTCGCACGCCGGATGACAATGGGTTCGCCCTCGGTTTGCATAAAGCTTTTTGTGATAATTTCCGCCCTTTCGGGGCAAATGGTCGGGATGCGCGCATTCATTCTTTCCTGCAATTTTTCAATGCGGTCAAAATCGCAATCGTCATTGGCGGGTTGAAAGCGTAAAAATTCAGTCATGGCAGTACCTCCCAGAGTAATACTAACATTTTATCAAATAAAACACAAAGGTTCAATCATCCTCGCTTCATTCATTGACGGAGTTGTATTTGGGTGGTATGATGAATCAAGAGACCCGCATTGTGAAACCCACGAGCGGGAATCAAAAAGCAAGCATAGGCAGGGGAATAAAATATGGGGTGTTTTCTGGCTGTTGACGGCGGCGGGACAAAAACATTTTTTGCGTTGTACAATATGGATACAGGGGTTATCGCCACGTCATTTTTCGGCGCGACAAACCCTGAGCTTCTGGTAGGCGGCTTTGAGGAAATGCGCAAACGCCTGCATGAAATGACGGGCAAAATACTTGAAAAGAATAACTTGTCCAGTGCGGATATTCAGTACAGTGTCTGGGGCATGTCAGGGCTTGATACCAAAAGCCAGTATGAAATCATACACGGTTTCATCCGTGAAATGGGATTTGAACGGTTTACCCTTTGCAACGACTGCGATTTGGGAATCAAGGCCGCCTTGCCGGGGGGATACGGTATTTGCCTTGTAAATGGCACAGGCGTGAACACTGTCGGTATCAACGAGCAGGGGCAGCGCTATCAAATCGGCGCGCTTTTTGAGCTGACCGGCGATTACGGCGGCGGCATGGTGCTGGGGCAACTGGCGATTCAAACGGCGTATATGAACCTGTTCCGCTATCGCCGGGAAACGATTTTAACAAACATGGTCATGAATTTGTATGAGGTGGATTCCCGCCACGATTTTACCGACCGGGTAATGGATTGGCGCGATTCAAAGAAGATTGCAATCCCTCATGTTGCAAAATGTATCTTTGACGCCGCAAACCTCGGGGATGAACAGGCTATCGCAATATTAGAGCGCATGTCGGACGAATATGCGCTTTGCGTAAAATCGCTGACCCAGGAGCTTCCCTTCGCCGATGATGTCTTGAACATCGTACTTGTCGGCTCCCTGTTCACAAAAGGGTGGAGCAGCATCCCCCTGCACGCGCTTGAAGAAAAATTGAAGCTTTATATCCCCGAGAAGGAATTTATCCTGCATATTCTGAAACGTCCGCCCGTCGTCGGCGCGCTGGCATGGGCCCTTGAGGAAGGCGGCGTCGCCGAACCGTGGGAAAAAGCGTGCAAATGCTTTGCGTAAATCTAATCGGTTAGGATATATTCACTAAAAACCACTATTATTTTCGTGAAGATTATACGTTGACATCGGAGATGGTAAAACGCTATCATATTAATTAATAATCTTTATTAATTAAGCGGCGAGGTATGAAATGAATTTGATCGGCAAGCCGGAAATAATGAAAGAAGTGAATTCCTCTATCATTGAGCGGTTAATTTATAAGCATGGCCCGTTATCAAAGCCGAAGCTTGCCAGAATGACGAACCTCAGCATGCCCACGGTCAATAAAATTGTGGATGACTTGGAAAAAAAGGGGCTCATTGCTTCTGTCGGCCTGTGCTCAAAAGGGGCCGGGCGAAAAGCAATATTGTATCAGCTAAACAAAGATTATGGATGTATCATATCCCTTTATTATTTTTGGGGGAACTACCTCTGCAAGCTTGTTGACATGGGCGGAAACACTTTATTCGAAGAAAAATACCGGTTGGATAATACAACCTCCGAGACGGCGCTTCTCTCCACATTCCATGCCATTGACGAAATGGTAAGCCGCGCAACCGGCAAAATTATAGCGATTGGCGTCGGCGTGCCCGGGGCAGTTCTGTCGGACGGCAAATTATTCGCGATACCAAAAGTCAAGGTGTGGGAAGGGTTCAATTTAAAAGAAGCGCTTTCTGCGCGTTATAGCGCCAATATTTATATTGAAAACGACGTAAACCTCGCGACAATGGGTTATTATCTGAAGAATTTTAGCGACGAGCTTGATGATATCGCGTATATCTATGCCGGAAACGGTATGGGCTCCGGGATTATCATAAACAAAAAGTTTTACCGGGGCGCAACGAATTTTTCCGGTGAATTTGGGTTCATGGCGCCCCTAAGCGGGGAAAGCCCTCAATATAACTATACGATTGAAGGCGGCTATCTAGAGAAAAAGCTGATTCCATTGATAAAAAATGGCAATGGTGACGGCGAAAAGTACGGTAAAGACGATAAAGATGTTCTAATCAACTATTTTACGGCAATTGCGGCGAATTATATCGCGATTATAAATCCGGCTGCCATCGTTTTCGGCGGAGAAGTTTTTGACGAAGCTTTTATAGAAGAAATCCGGCTGCGCCTGAACCGCTATTCACCCATTAACAGCATATTGGTATTCGATGGCGAAAATAACAAAATGGGTATTGAGGGACTTATTCTAGCTTGTATGGATAACATTATTTCAAATATTGAATGGGTGCAGACCGCAGGGGTATAGCCCCGCAAGCACGGTACATCATGGTGTTAATTAATAGGATATCCTGTTAATTATAGATAAAAATACAACAAAAGGAGGAAATTTAGCTATTATGAAGAAAACCTTAACAACCCTGTTGATACTTATCGTATCAATAAGCTTGGTAGCCTGTGGCGGCGGTTCCGCGCCGGCGCCCGCAGCTCCTGCCGAATCCGCACCTGAAGCGGCGCCCGCAGCGCCTGCCAATGATGCACCCGCGGCGCCGGCAGAGGGCGGGCAATGGAAAGCGGGCTTCATCACCCAGGCAATGTCCAACGAATCTCAGGCGTTCTCATGGAGGGAATTCCAAAGGCTTGCCCCTGAATACGGCTTTACGATGAATATGTGGTCGGGCGAGACCGGGCCGCAGGACGAAGTTGCCGGTATTGAGCAAGCGATTGCCGAGGGCTACGACGCCATCTTTGTCAACCCCAGCAGTATTGAATCCATCATCCCCGCCTTGATGCAGGCCAAGGAGGCCGGGCTGATTGTCGGAATGTTCTCTTCCGAGCTTCCCGAGGAGCATCAGAACCTGCGCGACTTCTTCTGCGGTTCCGACGACTTCCAGGGCGGACAGCAAGCCGGCGAGTTTGTCGTAACGCATTTCCCGGACGGCGCAAGCTTCGTTGAGGTTGGCGGCCAGGCAGGCCACGACGCGCAAATTAAGCGCCACGACGGTTTCCGCGCAGGAATCGCGGGTTCTAACATCGTTGAGCTCGATTCCCAGAACGTACCAGGGCCGTGGCCTACAAATGAAGCAATGGCAATCATGGAAGATTTCCTCGTCAGACACGGCGATGCGATTAACATTGTATTCTGCCACTGGGATAACGGCGCAAGCGGCGTTATCGAAGCGATTGAAAACTCGGGCAGAAAAGCAAACGCGGACGACGGTATATTCGTCATCGGCGTTGACGGAAACAGAACGGGATACGCTCAGGTCCGCGCAGGCACTCAGGCGCTCAGCGTAGGACAAAGCTTCACCAACATGGCAAAGCAATCCCTCGAGAATGCAAAAACCATGCTGGAAGGCGGAACAGTACCGGCCGTTAACTTCATCCCGCTTGACATGGTCACACTTGGATCGATTGACAGCTTCGTGGAGCCTGATTGGTAGAAATCAGCCAAGATTCCGAGCCGGCAAAAGCCGGCTCGGGATTCTGTTAATTGCGTCAAGAACATATGGAAGAAGAGGAATCACACGTGGATAACATAGATAATAATATAATTTTATCAGTCAAAAACGTGGGCAAATCATTCCCCGGTGTCAAAGCTTTAGACAACGTTTCCATCGAATGCAGGCGCGGGAGCGTTCACGGCGTTGTTGGAGAAAACGGCGCGGGTAAATCTACGCTCATGAAAATACTTTCGGGTGTATATACGAAAGACTCCGGAACTGTTATGTTCGACGGAGAAACCATTGAGCATACCACACCGATCCAATCCATTAAAAAAGGCCTTAGCATTATTTATCAGGAATTCAACCTGGTCAATACCCTTACCGTCGGCGAGAATATATATCTTGGCCGTTTTTCGGAAATGAAAGGTATGCGCAACATACATAAGAAAGCCCGTGAGCTTCTTGACAGTATAGGAAGCACGATTAACACCCACAGAATGGTGGGAGATCTAAGCGCCGCTGAAAAACAGATGGTAGAAATCACCAAAGCATTGTCTTTTGATTCTAAGCTTATTATTATGGATGAGCCAAGCAGCAGCTTGACTTCGGACGAGCTGAAGCAGTTGTTCGTGATTATCGGGGATTTACGGGAAAAGGGCGTCACAATTATTTACATAAGCCATAAATTGGACGAGATATTCGAGCTTTGCGACATTGTCACAATCATGCGCGACGGGCGCGTAATTGACACGAAACCCACAACTGATTTGGATCGCAGTGAAATGATTGCAAAGATGGTCGGGCGCGAAATTGAAAATGAGTTTCCCCCGCGGCCGCATTGCGTCGGCGAAACGATTATGGAGGTTAAAAAGATTCGCACACGCAAGCTCAACGATATCTCTTTTACACTTAAAAAAGGTGAAATACTCGGGTTTGTGGGGCTTGTCGGCGCGGGCCGCACGGAAATCATCCGGGCGATTTACGGCGCGGACAAAACCAAAGAACTCGAGATATTGATAAATGGAAAGCCCGTCAATATCAAAAAGCCCATTCAGGCAATGCGTGAAAGCATAGGCCTTGTCCCGGAGGACCGCAAGCTGGAAGGTCTGGTGCTGCCGTTTTCGGTGCAGTCCAACATTGCGATGGCGAGCTTGAAAGGGATTTCAAAATTCGGCTTTGTAAACGCATCGAAAGAAAAGGAAATCGCTGACAGGCAAATCAAAAACCTTTCAGTCAAAACGCCGTCCCCTCATACGAAGGTCGTAACGCTTTCGGGGGGCAACCAGCAAAAGTGTATTATGGGGCGCTGGCTTGAGATTAACCCCGACATCCTTATATTGGACGAGCCGACGCGCGGCATTGACGTCGGCACGAAGTATGAGATTTATCTACTGATTAAAGAAATTGCGGAAAAAGGCGGTTCGGTTATCATGATTTCTTCCGAGCTGCCGGAAGTGCTGTCCATGAGCAACCGTGTGCTTACGATATGCGAAGGGCGTATCACCGGGGAATTCAACCCTGAAAAAGACTCGGCACACGATATTATGGACGCCGCAATCGGATGATAGGGGGGGTTATCATGACGGATCAACTGCGTCTCAAGAGCTTTAATCTTGGGAAATTTGTGATAGAATATTTGGTGTTTATCGCCATTGTACTGCTTGTTATCATAACGGCAATCGTTGAGCCCAGATTTTTATCGGCTGAGAACTTCACGAATCTTATGCGTCAATTTGGGCCGTTGAGCTTCGTGGCCTTGGGCATGACGTTTATCATCGTCGGCGGGTTTATCGACCTTTCGGTTCCAGGTATGATTTCGCTTGTGGCGATTATTTCTTTATCACTGGTCGATACGATAGGGGAAATTCCCGCAATACTCGTCGGATTGGCGCTCGGCGCCGCCATGGGATGCTTAAATGGCACAATTCTTATCATCTCGGGGGCTTCAACCCAGGCAAAGGCGCTGTTCATTACATTTGGAATGAGTCAGGTTTACGGCGCGCTTGCGCTGATTCACACCGACGGCACTTCAATGAACCGGAACCTGCTTGAGCATGAAATGCCCCTTACCCGCGTACTTGGTTCCGGAATGCTCGGCCCGCTTTCCGTGTCGTTTGTCGTGTTCCTGTTTTTCCTCACCGTACTCTATATATTTCAGACAAGGACGTTTCTCGGCCGGTCCATCAACTATACCGGCGGCAATATCGTCGCGGCGGAGCTTTCCGGCATACCCACCAAGCGTATCATGATCTTAATCTACGCGATATGCGGTTTTATGGCTGCGGTGAGCGCGGTTGTGCTGTTCTCCCGCGTTTCCGTTACGACGCCGACTGTGGGCATGAACTACGAAAGGGACGCCATTATGGCTGTCGTCGTCGGCGGCACCTCGCTCCTCGGCGGAAGAGGAAACGTGCTGCGAACAGTTCTGGGGGTTTCTCTGGTCGTGCTGATGTCTAACTGCATGAATCTGATGGGGGTCCAGTCCCACTTGCAGGAAGTGGTAAGAGGCGCAATACTCGTTATAGCGATATGGCTTGACCATCGCAGGCAATAATCAGGGGGTGAATGATATGAATGTAAATGTAATGACACTCAGACAACAAACGATTCGAGTGCTCTCCAAGCAAAAAGCGGTAATCGCGATTGCGATTATGTTGTTTGTTATGCTATTTCCTAATACGAATTTCTATACGCCGCTTAACATTATGAATATTTTTAGAGCGGCATCGCCTGATTTAATCATCGCATTTGGCGTGACCTTGGCAGTCATATGCCGCGGCTGCGATTTGTCAGTCGGCTCTGTGATGGCTCTTTCCGGCATTATCGCGATACAACTGATCAACGGTGGCATGAACATAGGGCTGGCTATACTGCTCGCTACATTATCGGGCAGCGTGGTAGGCTTCATCAATGGCTTCCTGATTGTGCATCAAAAGACAGAAGCGTTCATCATTACATTGGGAATGGGTATGCTGGTCAAGGGCGTTGCCCTGCTGCTCACGAGCGCCAACCCTGTTCCCGCCAAAAATATGAGTTTTATGATGATTTCGAATGGAAGCCTTCTCGGTATCCCCAACATTATGTTATTCATGCTTCTGTTAGGCGCTTTCACATATTGGCTCCTGCGCTACACAAGCTTTGGCAGGAACCTCTACGCCCTGGGCGGCGACTATGAGGTCGCGGAGCATTCGGGCATTAACGTCATACGTGCAAAATGGGTTGCGTTCACTATCACAGGGACATACGCCGCCATCGCGGGCGTGCTTCTCGCTTCGAGACTGAATACGGGCTCGCCCATCTACGGAGACGCAATCCCCCTGCTGGTCAACTGCGGCGTCGTCATTGGCGGCACCTCCTTTTCCGGGGGCGTAGGCGGCGTGGTGCAGAGCTTTATCGGTATCATGGTCATGCAGCTCTTGGTGACCTGCATGGGTGCGTTGGAGGTTGACCGCTTTATTCGGATGCTGGTTCTCGGCATTGTTATTGTAATCATTATCTGCATGGACTGTTATTCAATCAAACGCAAGAAAGAAGATGTATAGCCGCAGAGTCGTTGATTCGAGTTCGACTTGGCAAGCCAGACAAGCAGCCTGATTTTCATCGGGCTGCTTGTTATTGTAGTGAAATAAAAAAATACATTTGAAAAATAATCTAGCTTGTGTTATAATAATTAAAATTAAATATTCGGGGGCTTGCGCATGCAGGCTGAGAGGAAGCAATAGCGCTTCGACCGTACCTGATTTGGATAATGCCAACGTAGGGAATTTATTCGTTTTTAATGCTCTATGCCTTCTTGGCGTGGAGCATTTATTTTTTAGGAGGTAAAAGTCAATGGAAAACAAAAAAATCGAGTGCAGCGTAGCAATTCAAGTGCTGCCGGGAGTAGAGGGCGAGCAGGTGCTCAAGGTTGTGGATAAAGTGATCGAGCACATAAAATCCATCGGGCTGCCTTTTTCCGTCGGGCCGTTTGAAACGACGGTGGAAGGAGATTTGGATACCCTGATGGATATGGTAAAGCAGTGCCAGCTAATTTGCATACGCGAAGGCGCGCCGCAGGTTATGTCCTACGTCAAAATTGCCTATAGTCCGCAGATGGGAGTATGGAGCATTGCTGAAAAAACCGCAAAACATAACATTAAACCTCTTCGAAGCCTATCGTGAATGGTTTCGAAAGAGGCCTATTTAAATGGCAGCCTCTGTCATTGGTGGCAGGGATCGTTTTGTTGTGGCAGGCGGTTTCGATGCTGGGCGTTGTCGATGCGTTTATTCTGCCGCCGCCAATGGCGGTGCTGCAAGCCTTTTGCAGTGATTTCACCTTGCTTATGGGGCACAGCGTGTCTACCCTTATGCAGGCATTCATCGGGCTTTCCATCAGCATTGTGGCGGGGTATGTCGCGGCGGTGTGCATGGACAGGTTTGATTACTGGCGAAAGGCGTTATACCCGATGCTCATACTCAGCCAAACCGTACCGTACATCGCCATAGCGCCGCTATTGGTGCTGTGGCTGGGCTACGGCATGGCGCCTAAAATTGTGCTTGTAAGCCTTACCTGTTTTTTCCCCATTGCCGTCAACGTTTACGATGGCATACGCGGGATTCACCGGGAATATATAGACGAGCTTAGCGTCATGGGCGGCAGTTATATGGAAGGTTTGAGATTCGTTAAGCTGCCGCTTAGCTTGCCCGGGTTTTTCTCGGCGCTTAAAATCGCGACTACATATTCCTTTGTCGGCGCGGTGATTGCCGAGTGGATCGGCGGCACGCGGGGGCTTGGCGTTTACATGACGCGGGTGCGCAGGACATTTGAGTTTGACAAAATGTTCGCAGTTATTTTGCTCATTTCCCTGATAAGCCTTGGGCTTATGGGGGTTGTAAAATTTATGGAAAAGAGGCTGACAAAGGATGTTATTTAAACGTTTATTGATTATTTTATTTGCAGCGGTACTGGTCTTGCCGGGATGCGGACAAAGCCGGAGTGATTCCGCGCCGGAGCAGGTCACGCTGGTGCTTGACTGGACGCCCAATACCAACCATACCGGATTTTTTGCCGCGGACGAGCTTGGTTATTTTGCCGAAGAAGGATTAAGCTTTGCGTTTGTGCAGCCTCCGGAAGACGGTGCGCTGGCTCTTGTTGCCGCAGGCAGGGCGGATTTCGGCATATCCTTCCAGGAGGAGGTTCTGCTTGCCGCAAACGCAAGAACCCCTCTGCCGGTTGTCGCAATCGCCGCGGTTGTGGAGCATAACACCGGCGGTATTCTTTCCCTGTCTGAATCGGGCATCACGCGCTTCCGCGATCTCGAAGGTATGCGGTACGGAAGCTGGCAGGTGCCGATTTATGACGAGCTGATAAAAGAATGCGTGCGGTTGGACGGCGGAAATCCCGGCAATGTGGATTTTGTGCCCAACTCGGCGCTTGACAATATTACCGGGATTCAGCGGGATTTTGACGCGGTCTGGGTTTTTGAGGGATGGGACAAGGTGATTGCCGACAGACACGGATTTGAGACGAATTTTATCGCCTTTCGCGATATAAGCCCAATCTTTGACTACTACACGCCGGTGCTTATCACAAGCGAAGAGCGGCTGAACAGCGACGTGACCGCAAAATTTTTAAGGGCGGCAGCCAGAGGCTTTGAATATGCGCGCGACAATCCGGAAGAAGCCGCGGATATCCTTCACAGGCATGTGCCGGAAATGGACAGAGAACTGCTGGCCGCTTCGCAGCGGTATCTCAGCGGGGAATATTACAAGGGCGCAAAATGGGGCTATATCGACAGCGAGAGATGGAACGCATTTTTCTCGTGGATGCGGGAAAATGAATTCGTTGACAGCGACGCCGCCAACGAAGCGTTTCGCAACGTGGAGTATTAAGGGCTGTTGACATGAGGCTGAATAGTTAAAAAAATATATAAATAAATAAATTTTGTCTATGTATTCCGGTTGATATTTACATTATGATAAAAATATACAGGTAAAGGAGCTCTTCTAGGGCGTGTTCCCACTATCCGAAATGTTCAGGTTTTGAGCAGATTTTGTGCCAGTCTAGGCAAAAATTTGCAGGAATACTTGGCGTATTTCAAGAATTTTTAACGACGAATGGCGCAAAATCTGCCAAAAAATGGGCGTTGAGCGGTAGTGGGAACACGCCCTAAAAACAGAAAGGATAACAGTCATGCTATACAAGGAAAACTGGGATGCCGCGAAAAACCGCTGGAATGCCTACTGGAAGCAAGCCAATACCGGGCGGCCTCTTCTCTGTCTTATTGGGATAAAGCCGGACGCCGAGCGTCTTCCGGAGAAGATGCAGCCGGCAAACCTATATGAAAGGTACCGTGACGCCGGACAGATAGTGGCGCGTTATCGCCATTTTTGCGACAATCATGTATTTCTCGCGGACAGTTTTCCGAACCTAAGCGTTGATTTCGGACCCGGGTCCATCGCCGGCTACCTGGGCTCGGAAATTGTGTTTCATGACGATACCGTTTGGTTCTCACATTGCGTGGAAGACTGGAAAGATTTCCCTGATTTGGTTTTCAACCCGGAAAACAAATGGTGGAAGGAACACTACCGGCTAATCAAGGATGTGCGTGCGCTGGCCGGGGATGACTTCTATATCGGTATTCCTGACTTGATGGAGAATATCGACATTTTGGCGTCAATGCGTGGCGTGCAGGATATGATCTTCGACATGGTGGACGAGCCGGATGAGGTCGCCCGTCGCATCCGGCAGGTCAGCGACGCGTATTTCGAATACTACGACCGCTTTTATGACCTCGTCAAAAGCGGAAAAGATGGCGGCAGCTGTTACACCGTGTTCCAGATTTGGGGGAACGGGCGCACGGCAAAGCTCCAATGTGATTTCTCCGCGCTGATGTCTCCGCAAAACTTCCGCGAACTAATCCAGCAGCCGCTTCGTGAACAGGCGCGGCGGCTTGATAACGTACTCTATCATTTAGACGGCCCTGACGCTATTAAGCATACCGGGGCCTTGATGGAAATAAAGGAGATTGACGCCTTGCAATGGACCAGCGGCGACCACGGACCGGACGGCACGCTGGAAGACTGGGACGTCATCTATGACCAGGTGCGAAGGGCGGGGAAATCCATATGGGTCAAGGTTTACAGCGGCGGATACGACGACTGGATACGGGGCGCCGAGCGGGTCGTGATGAAATACGGTTCAAGAGGGTTATTCTTCCACTTTCCAAGCATGCCCGAGGAGCAGGCGCGGCGGCTGCTGGAATACGCAGACCGGAATTGGAGTGATATTGAAGGCACATTCACGTGGTAAATACAGCAATCAATTTCGGCGCTCTCTGTATTCGGAGGGCGTTTTGTCTACGGTTTTGTGGAACACGCGGCTAAAATAAAATTGGTTGTCATATCCCACGCGTTCGCCGATTTCCTTGATGGTGAGGTTCGTGTTGTACAAAAGGTTTTTTGCCTCGGCAATGCGCAGCTCGGTTAAATATTTGACCGGCGTGCAATGCATATATTTTTTAAACAGCTTGGTGAGGTATGCGGAAGAAAACCCCAGTCTTTTGGCTAAATTCGAGATTTCAACAGGTTCGGCGAATTTTTCTTTTAAATAAACGCATGCATATTCCACCGCCTGTTCCGCCGTTTGGCCTGAAAGCGTTTCATCCTCAATCAATCGATAATAGTTTTCAAGCTTTAATTTAGCCCCGATCAGCGCGCTGTCAATTTTATCTATTGTGATCGGTTTTAAAAGATAGTCGATCGCGCCGCTGCGAAGCGCTTGCTGCGCAAATGAGAAATCGGCGTGCCCCGAAAGCATAATAACCGGGGTGTTCGGCCTGCGCTTTGAAGCTTCATGAAGAAATTCCAATCCGCTCATAAGCGGCATTACAATATCGCTTATGATGAGGTGGATATCGTTTTCCTCCATCATTTTGATTGCCTCAAGACCGTTGCCCGCCGTATAAGCTACAACAAACCCCATATCCAGTTCGCTTATCATGCGCCTAAGCGAGCGTATGAGCATCGGCTCGTCTTCCACCAGTAAGATATTATAATGCGGGATTTTAAGATGCTTCAAACTTTCGCCTCCCAATTTGCACGAACGCGCCGCCGCCCTTTTGATTGCCAACGGCGAATATGGCGTCGTCTTTAAAAATCAGCCTGAGCCGGAGATACAGATTGATCAGCCCCATTCCCTGAAGCTCCAGGGAGGGCAGCACGCTTACCTTGTCAATTTCCTTAATTTTGTTGTTAAGCTGTTCGGTTGTCCCTTTAGAAAACCCGCCGCCGTTATCTGAAACGGTAACGGTCCACATTGCGTCGGTTTCCTCACAGCAAACGGTTATCTCCCACGGCGGCATCACTGAAACCGTTGCATATTTTACGGCATTTTCCACCAGCGTCTGCACACACAGCTTCGGAATCATAATACCCAGCATGGCGTCGGGTATCTCGAACTGAAAGTTTAGCTTGTCCTCGTAGCGCAGCTTTACGCAATGCAGGTACAGCTCGGTATTTTCAAGCTCGATTTCCAGCCGGACAAGGCTTTCTTTGTTTGAGGATATATACCGCAAAATACCGGTCATGGCGGAACTCATTTCGATAATGCCGTCATTCATACCCGCTTCCGCCATTGCCTGAATGGTTGCAAGCGAGTTATAAAGGAAATGCGGATTCATTTGAGATTGCAGCGCAAGCATTTGAGCTTGCGCCTCCTGCTGCTGTAAAAGAAGTATATTATCCATTGAAGTTTTGATCTTGCGCTGAAACAAATTAATGCTTTTGTTCAAGTCCTCAATTTCCAAAACGTTAGATGCATCCGACTTCAAGTCCTGAAATGAGAGGGTGTCAAAATCAATTTGCGACAGATGCGCGTGAATGGTATTGAACGGAACAGCCAAACGCCGGGCCAACTGCTTGGCTGTCAGATAGCACGCAAATATCAGCACCGCAATCAACAGCAGCATAAAGACGGCCGCTTGCAAAACGGGCGTATAAAACGTCGTGCTGTCTATAACCGCCACAGAAAGAAAATCGGAATACGGCAATCTTTCATAGCTGACATATTCGTTATTTCCGCTTGCTGTGTTTTTAAGCGTAACGATTGATGCATTGCCGGGATACGCGCCAAAATAATCCTGCAAGGAAGCGGCCTTTGCCGGATAAATCAAGACGCCCTGACGGTCATAGATATAGAAATCGGGACGATACATGCTTTCGTTGATGATGGCCTGCCTGAATACAACGTCATAATACTGGATTACCTCTATTGCGCCGTCCATTTTATTGTACTGGTCAAAATACATGCGGCAAAGAGAAGTATACCGCCGGTTGTCCCATGTTTTGGCCGCGTTTGACAAGAACCCGCTCTCGTACGGCGGTGTAATATGGCGGGCTCCCTCTAACGAAAGGGTATCCGCATACCACGGCGTTTCGCTTAAGTTTCCGTTGATATGCCCGTTGTGCCAGCCGGTTCCAAATCCGCCGTGGTCCATATTGTACAGGTTTACCTGCCTGACGTCCCCGGTGACGCCGATGATTGCAAACAAAAGGTCGTGCAGTACCCTTGCGTTATTGATGCGCACGTTTGTATCAAAGGGCGTGGGGTTGCTTTCCTGTAAATGGGTGGAATAAGAGGAAAAGGATTCTTTTAAAAGATTGGAATATAACGCGCTTAACGCAACGGTATCCATTTGTTTAATCTGGCTGTCAACGCTCTGCGCGACAGTCAGGTTCGCCTGTTGTATACTGGCGCGGATACTTTGGTTTAAAGCGGAAAAATGATAAACAAATAACAGCGCAAGAACAAACAGCGTCACAACTGCCATGGCGCCCATGTAGCTGCGGAACAGAAAATTTTGCAGATGTATTTTTTCTTTCTTATATTGCATGGCCGCATCTCCTGAAAAGCATATTGCGCAAAGGTTAAAAAAGTGCAAAAATAACATTTTTTGATGCATGGATTAATAAATTTCTGTTGGATATAATGTAATAAAATCAAAAGATTTTAGATTAGGAGGATTATAATATGAAAAGCTATATTTTATCTCTTTTACTGAGCGCGGTGATGTTGGCGTCCTTGTTTTTGACAGGCTGTACAAGCGGCGGCGCTCCGGAGGCCCCCGCAAATCCTGACGCACAGGATACGCAAAGCGCCACGGATTCCGCAAGCTCTACAGGAGAAACCATCACCATTATGGCCAGCCAGGATTGGGTGAAAGATCCCGAAATGGAGCTGGCGAAAAAATTTACCGAGGAAACGAAAATTGCGGTGGATTACCAAATCATCCCTTCCGATCAGTATCCGAACCTGCTGATGACCCGCCTGAACTCCGGCGAATGCGCCGATATTTTTATGCACCAGTCCGGCAAGTTCGACATTGTGTCGCTGCTTCAAATCGAGAAAAACGGCGTCGATTTAAGCGGTGAGGAATGGGTATCGCGCTTTGAGGATGCGGTAAAGCAACAGGTATCCGCGAACGGGAAAGTCTACGGTATTACCATTTGGGATCAATCCGACAGTTATGCATACATATACAACAAGAATCTTTTTGCGCAGTATAACCTTAGCCCGCCCGAAAACTATGAAGAATTCAAAGCCGTCTGCCAAACCCTTCTGGATAACGGCATAACCCCCGTTTACGAATGCGTTGCCAGCGGCTGGCACCATCAGCTCAACTTTTTCGACGTCTCGGCAGCATACGACGCCACAGACGACAATCTGGTAGACAAGCTCAACAACAATTCCACCACGTTCGCGGACAACGAAATCTTTAAAGCACTCCTTGACCAGATGAAGGAAGTCGTCGACGCGGGTTATTGGGGCGAGTATTACATGTCCAACGTGTATGAGGACCTGGCGGCTGAAATGGCGTCCGGCGAGTATGCAATGGCGGTAAACATGATGGGGCGTATAGGAGACATACTGGCAATTAATCCCTCGCTCGGCGAAACCGACTTCGGTATTTTCCCCGCGCCATATCTCAATAACCAGATCATTGCGGAAACCCCCTGCGGACCCAGCAAGTTTATTTATTCCGGCAGCCAAAACCAGGAATTGGCAAAGCAGTATATTGCGTTCCTTGCAAGCCCTGAAAACCTGCAATTCATGATTGACAACGAAACTTCTTTTAACAGCGTGCCGTTCTCGGGCCTTAACACAACTCACTCCGACGAGGTCAAGAGGGCTATTCAAGCTTATAAAACCGGCAAATCCACAGTATACCAAAACGCTGTTATCTATTTAAACCCGCAATGGATGGAAATCGGCACCGACATCACGTCTATGCTCATGGGACAAATTACCTCCGCCGATGTGGCTGCGTCCATCGACCAACGCAGGGCCGACCAGGCCTCCGCCGCGGGAGATGACAACTGGTAACCGTTTAACCACGTCATCTGCGCAGGAATAAGCGCCGGCGCTCGTCCGGCGCTTATGTTTTTGAAAAAGAAAGGAGCTTACGGTGGATAAGAAAAAAATATACCCTTGGTATCTTGCGGCGGGAGCATTTGCGTTTTACACAGTGCTGTATCTTTTGCCCAGTATCATCGGCATAGGATACTCCTTTACCGATTGGTCAAGCTATTCAGATCAAGTAAATTTTATCGGCCTTGACAATTTTAAGGAAATCTTTTCGGCGGACCGGAATTATCTTGATTACATACGCAACACGTTTTGGTTTACCGCCGCCACCACCATCGGCAAAACGGGGCTGGCGCTTTTGCTTGCCCTGCTGTTAAGCCAAAACGTAAAGGGCATGAATTTTCACAGGTCGGTTATGTATCTGCCGTCGGTACTGTCCATTCTGATTGTAAGCCTTGTCTTCACATCCATTCTCAACCCTAAAAACGGGATTCTCAACGAGTTTTTCCGGGCAATCGGCCTGCCTTTTCTTGCGAAGAACTGGCTGACCGACC
Organism: Oscillospiraceae bacterium; assembly: GCA_009777635.1. Lineage (GTDB taxonomy): Bacteria > Bacillota > Clostridia > Oscillospirales > Ruminococcaceae > WRAV01. The sequence goes on from WRLK01000001.1 coordinate 84,637, forward strand.
CGAACCTTGCCATGTGGTCGGTCATTGGCGTGGACGTCTGGCGGGGCATGGGCTATATCATGACCATATTAATTGTGGGGATTCTCTCTATCTCCCCTACTTATTACGAGGCGGCGGCAATCGACGGGGTGAACGGATGGCAGAAATTCCGTTATATCACATATCCCCTTTTAAAGCCGACGCTTGCCGTGACGATTGTACTCAACGTGCTGTACGGTTTAAAGGTCTTCGACATTGTTTTCGCCTTAACAAACGGCGGGCCCGGACGCGCAACGGAAGTGATGTATACCGGTGTGTTCAAAGAGTTTTCGCTGGGACGCTACGGGGTAGGCACGGCCCTTAGCACGGTCATGTTTGTGATCATGGTAATGACCGGACTGTTTATGATAAAAATCCTGACGGGAAACGAGGTGCAGGAGCAGTGAATATAAAAAGGATTCCCCCATTTGTTCTCTTCAAGAACATAGTCGCATGGCTATTGAGCATCATCATGCTTGTACCTCTTGCACTGATTGTTATGACCGCTTTTAAAAGCGGTCAGGACGCCGTCACGCTTTCGTTTGCCCTGCCAAAACAATGGGATGTTTCAAACCTTACGACGGTCATTGAAAGGGGCCGGTTATACAGGGGGTTTTTAAACAGCTTTTTGTACGCGGGCGCAGGCACGGTGATGACCGTAATGCTCGCTTCCATGGCGTCTTATATGTTTTCACGCCGGCGTACAAGGGGCTCCCAGATCCTTTACTTTTTTTTGGTATTGGGCATTGTATTGCCGACAAACTATGTCGCTCTTATGAAAGTCATGCAGGTACTGCATCTCATCAACCAGCGGATTGGAATCATATTCCTATATACCGCTACCCAAATACCCTTTATGGTATTCTTGATTTACGGGTTTGTGTCGCGTATTCCAATATCGCTGGACGAGGCGGCGGTAATGGATGGCTGCGGTCCCCTGCGCCTGTTTTTCTCGGTGATATTCCCGCTTTTAAAGCCGGTCTTTATTTCGGCGGGAGTGCTTTGCTTCTTAAATATGTGGAATGAGTTCATCCTTCCCTTATATTTTTTAAACGCGACAGATAAATGGCCCATGACCCTTGCCGTATACAATTTTTTCGGGCAGTTCGGCCGACAGTGGAATTTAATATGCGCCAACGTTTTGCTGACGATCCTTCCGGTTATCATCGTATACTTGCTATGCCAGAAGCATATTGTCGGCGGTTTGACGGCGGGCGCGGTAAAGGGATAGGTGCGTGATATGAAGCTTAAAACAAACGGCATTGACGCGGCTTTCAGCCAGCTAAAATCCAATATCCTGCGCTGTGTCTTTACGAAGGGCGGCGCCCCGGATTTTGTCTCGTATATGATACAGGATGAAGCGCTTAAAAAGCAACATGAGCCGGAAGCGTTCACAATCAGGCGAAACGGCGATGGGCTTCTCATATGCTGTGAAAGCGGCAATCCGCTTTTGGAGATCGCAAAGTGTTCACTAAAGCCTGTCGACGTCATCCGGTACACAACAGGCGGGGAAAAGCCGTTGATCAAAACGGTAAAAACGGTAGACGGCCAACGCACCGAAATTCAAAACCTGCTGCCGCACAAGGAACGCGAGGCATTTCAAGGGGTACTTGAGCTCAACCTAAAGCAAAATGAGGCAATCTACGGTTTTGGCCAAGACGAAGAGGGCGGCTATAACCGCCGCGGCGGCAAGCTGTATTTATACCAGCACAACATGCGCATCCCCATGCCCTGCATGTATTCCGGCCGTGGGTACGGCATCCTGTTCGACTGTGCTTCTTTAATGGTTTTTGACGATACCGGGAGCGCCACGAAAATCCTGTTCGATACTGTCAGCCGGCTGGATTTCTATCTGGTGAAGGGGGGCGTTTCGGACTTTGTCGCGGCTTACCGTTTTCTTACCGGAAAGGCATCGCTGCTGCCAAAATGGGCTTTTGGGTATGTGCAATCCCGCGAAACTTACAAAACCGGCGACGAATTGGTATCCATTGCCCGCCGCCACAGGGATTTGGGGATTCCCATCGACTGTGTGGTCCAGGATTGGAAAACATGGAAGGGCGACGACTGGGGTCAAAAAACAGTAGACAAAGAGCGTTACCCTGACCTGAAAGACACAATTGAGCAGCTGCACAGGCTGAATGTACACACAATGGTGTCCGTATGGCCCAACATGGCGGAAGGCTGCGCAAACCACAGGGAGTTCGCCGACGCGGATTTGCTCCTTGGCGATTATTCCACATACGATGCTTTTTCAGAAGACGCGCGCGAAATGTATTGGAAACAAGCCGAAAAAGAACTCTTTTCCAAAGGCTTTGACGCTTGGTGGTGCGATTCTACCGAACCGTTTACCGCCCCCGACTGGTGTGGAGAAAAGCTTTTGCCCGAAGAAGAAAGATATGCGCTTGTCGGCAATGAGCATAAAAAATATCTCGACCCTGCGTTTGCGAATTTTTATGCGGTCATGCACGCAAAAGGGATGTATGAAAATCAACGGAAAGCGGCGCCCGGTAAACGAATGCTGAATTTGACGCGTTCCGGTTACGCCGGTATACAGCAATACGGCGCGGTGTTGTGGGCGGGAGATACCTCCGCGAGCTGGCGTTCGCTTAAAGCCGAGATCGCAAAGGGTTTAAGCATGAGCATAAGCGGTATTCCTTACTGGACCGTAGACATTGGTGCGTTTTTTACCGGAGGAACCGTCTGCTGGCGAAAATGGAAACAGGATGAAAACGCGTCCCCCGTGTGGTTTTGGAACGGTGATTACGATGACGGCGTGAACAACCCGGGCTACCGGGAGTTATATATACGCTGGCTGCAATTCGGTTGTTTTCTGCCCATGTTCCGCTCGCACGGAACCGATACTCCGAGAGAAATATGGAATTTTGGAAAAGAAGGCGGGTTCTTTTACGACATCATAGCGAACACAATACGCCTAAGGTACAGTCTTCTGCCATACATCTATTCCGTTGCGGCAAACGCCGCCGAGGGCGACGGCACAATGATCAACAGCCTGTTAGCCGATTATCCCAACGACGCGATAGCCGCGGTGCTCGACGATGAATTCCTGTTTGGACATTCACTGCTCGTTTGCCCTGTTACAGAGCCAATGTATTACGACAAGACCGGCGCGGGTATCCAAAAGCCAACGGTAAAGACTTGTTACCTGCCAACAGGCGCGGACTGGTATGATTTTTGGTCTGGCATAAAATACGAAGGCGGGCAATCTGTCACGGTTGATGCCGGGCTTAACCATATCCCGTTATTTGTAAAAGCCGGCAGCATAATCCCTATGCAAAACGAGGCCGGACACGCGCTTCAAACCCCCGGCGAAATCAATATCCGCATATATCCGGGCGCCGACGGCGAGTTTACCTTATACGACGACGACGGGCTTACCTACGATTATGAAAAGGGAATTTTCGAAACGATTCTTTTCTCATGGAACGATAGGCAAAACAAATTAACAATCAGTAAAACCACAAAATTAAGGAATCGGGCGATCCGATTTAAAATCCAATGCGGCGAATTAGATAAAGAAATCATCTTCGATGGCGGCGATATTGAAATTCTTGTGAAGCGTCGTTCATACAGTTCATAACACGCCCTAGACAGCATATCCTTTCATTTGCTTAAATCTTCAACGGAAAAAACTTCAACCCTCACATTCTTGCCTTTGAGCGGTATTTCCCCGACCGACCGCGCCGTAACCTTGTCCTTTACGGCGTCATAAACAGGCTTACTGATCAGGACTTGTGACGGCAAGGCGTTGCTCTCTAACCGTGCGGCGGTGTTTACGGTGTCGCCAATGGCGGTATAGTCCTTTCGGAATGCTGGGCCGAGGTTTCCGACAATGGCGGTACCGCAGTGAAGCCCCACGCCAAAACCCACATCCACGCCGTACTTTTCTTTTATGGACGCATTAACATCCGCCGCGCCCTGCACCATATCCCAAGCGGCTTTGACAGCCTTATAGATATAATCATCCAGCGGTACAAAGCCGTTGAACAATGCCATCGTCGCGTCACCTATGAACTTGTCCACGCTGCCGCCGTTGTTGAATACCGAGCTTGCCGTAAGCTCCAAGTATTCGTTGAGTATCTTAACCACAAGCTCCGGCTCGTCTTGCAGGGCTTCGGTCATGGGGGTAAAGCCACGGACGTCCACGAACAGGACCGCGACGTCTTTCTTGACGCCTACCTCGTTGCTGTGGGCTTCTCCGGTTTCCATGAGCTTATCGACCAAATTCGGGTCAACGTATTTTTTGAACGCCCGCTTGACTTCCTGTTTTTCAAGCCGCTCTATGACATAGCCATATATCAAGTGATAAAGGTACAGCACGACTAACGTAACGACGGGGTATAGGACAGGGGCGATATACCCCACGCCGAACAGCCAGAGGGCGGTAAAGACGTACCCGGCCGACAGCGCGGCCATGATACCCAGGAATACGCGGATATCCGCTTTTTCGCTTAGCGCGGCAGCAAGGGCTATGATAAAGAAAAGAATCAGCCAGTTTACAATAACCGGAAGCTCGGTCTTGAAGTTTTCGTCAAGGAGCATTTGCGTGACGTTGGCGTGTATTTCTACGCCGTACATCTGCACCCTGTTGCTGACAGGGGTATAGTAAGCGTCCATCATCCCCGGCGCATACGGCCCGATGAACACGATACAGTCTGCGAAAAAGTCCGGCTGAAAATCCTCCGCGAATATTTCAGCCAGTGACATTGTATAATACCCGCCCGGTTTTTGGGAGTAGGCGATATATGCCGTACCGTGGGTTTCCGCAAAGTCTAGCTCGTCGCCTGTGTACGCCTTGTAGACTTCATAGGGGAAGCCATACACATAATCGTTTCGATACGGCGCTTTCAGAGTGGCGCGGCGTATGTAATTGTCGCTGTCCGTGATGGCGTTGGCAAGGCCGTAGGCGGTATGCGCCGCCAACGCAGGATAAGGTGTCTCTATATGGTCAATAACGGCGCGCAGGCCCATATCCTGCCTAATGACGGAGTTTGCCACCAACACAACATTACCGCCGTTCTCGGCGGCGGCGGCAAGGTTTAAGTCCGCTTCCGTGTCGTTGCTTTCCTCGATGTAGAAGATATCGACGGCGATCACAGCGGGCTTATAGTCCTCGTCCGAATTGAGGATATTGATAGCGTCGGCCATGATTTGGCGGCTCCAGCCCCCAAACCGCCCGAACTCGGCAAGGGCTTGTTCATCTATGCCAATCACATAGATTTCCGGCGCGTCCACGGACACGGGGTTTTGAAAAAGCGCATCCTGCGCTTTGTGCTCCATATAGGAAAACAAGTCAAATCCATACGCCAGCAAAAGCGCCGCCGCCACAAACAGGCTGCCAATCATTTTTTTCCGCTTTGCCCAAAAAGCCATTTTTTCAACCTCCGGCCCTGCGGAGCCAACTCCTTCTTTAGAAAGGGTTTTACCGCCCGATCCCGCTTTCAATGAACATCGTTACAAGCTCTTTATGTAATTTGCCTTCGCCCGCCATAGATTTCAGTATCTCACATGCTTTTTCGCTCGGCATAGCCCTTCGGTAGGGGCGGTCGCCGGCCGTCAGCGCATCGTATATATCCATTATTGTTAATATGCACATTTCAAGCTCTACCTCGCCCCCGCTCAAACCATAAGGGTAGCCTGTGCCGTCTAAATACTCATGGTGGCTGCTTGCCCACGTGGGTACATGCCGGTAAGACTTATTAAATTTCATGTTGTCAAGTAAACGGTGGGTAATCGCCGCGTGTTCCTGCATGATTTTACGTTCGTCATCAGTCAGCGTACCCTTGCGGACGGTGAGGGATTCTATATTTTGCCCGGATAGGATGGGCGCGGGTTCGCCGTCCCGGTCTATGTATTTCAAATCCGCCAGCGCTTTTATTTGCTCCACTTTTTCATCAGTCATAAATCCGGATGTGTTGGCGGCTTCAATGATGCTCCACGCTTCGGCAAGCTTGGCAGACATGCCGGGATTTTGCAAAGCCGCTATATCAAACCGATATTGCAGGCTCTCTGTCTGATCGCCCAATCTATCCATCTTGTCCATGATATGAAGCGGCGTTACGATTTTCCCAACATCATGCAGATAAGCCGCCATGACAAGCTGGGACTGCCTGTTTTCGCTGAAATGATAATCATGGCCTTTTGGGTATTGTGACGTTAGATATTCGGCAAACGCACCGCAGAGCTTGGCGACGTTGTTTGTATGATTGACATTGTAAGCGGAACGCTCGTCTATCGCTTTTGTCATTACCCGCACAAAGGAATGAAAAAGCTCGTCTATCTCCTTTGCGTACAGGATATTAGCCAAAGCGTTGGCCGACGCGCTGGCAAGCGCAAGCAGTACCGACGTATCAAAGGCGGCTGTGAACGCAATAACTGCACCTGCGCCGTCTTGTGCGTTTATTAGCTGGATAACCCCGATAACCTCCCCCTCGGTGGTGGAAAGAGGAAATGCCAGCATGGATTTTGTGCGGTAACCCGTCAGTTTGTCGTAGTTTTTCGGGCCGGAAAAATTAAAGCGCGCATCCTCGTATACGTCGTCAACGTTTATGAGTTCGTTCTTGATAGCGGCGTATGCGCTGATATTATCGATATGATCCCCGTCCAACCGTATAGGGGGCAAGTCTATGTTCTCATGCGCGCCTTTGTAGATATTCAGGCTTATCGTTTTCATGATGCGGAAAACAAGCTGTTCGTCCTCAGCCACATAGAGTGTTCCGGCGTCGGCGTTCGTCAGCTCCATCATCTTTGTAAGGATCGTGTTTAAAAGGCCGTAGTAGTTTGTCTCGCGGGAAAAAGCAAGCACCGCTTCAAGGGCTTTTTCAAGGTCATACTGCAATATCTCGGTTTTCATAAACTGATCACCAACCCGTCATATGCCAGAAAAAATCGGCTGTTGTCTGCTTTTCCGGCAAGAATTTTATACGTTTCGTCTGTATAGTGATAATCGAAATGGGAAAAGATTATCCGTTTGCACCCACAGTTGGCAGCCAGCGCGTACCCGGCCTCATAAGTCGAATGGCCCCAACCGCGCCTTGCGGGGTAATCCTCCGGCAAGTAGGCGGCGTCGAAAATCACAGCGTCGGCGTTTTGGCAGAACGCCGCCAGATCGTCAAAGCCCGGCGCACCCTCGGCTGTTTCGCAGTCCAGCAGATATACAACGGTCTTTTCGCCCTCTATGCGAAAGGAGGTCGTGCCGTCCGGATGATTTGCGTCGAAAGGCGTTACCTTCACGCTGCCGGCCGGGTTCCGTCCGCCCAAGTCAAACGCGCCTGTTATTTCTATCAGCCGTGCCTTGCACATGGCGGATAAGTCCACCGGCCAGTATGGGGGCCTGAACGCGCCGAACACTTGTGAGGCAAGTGGCGCATCGCCGCGGGATTTCGTGTAAATGCGTATATCGTTTGGCTCGTACAGGGCGGAAAGCGCGGGGAGCCCCACGATATGGTCTAAATGCAAATGCCCCAGCAGGATATCCACGCCGCAGTTTGGGGGCGGGGTAAACCCCGCAAGCCCCGTGCCCGCGTCCAGCAAGATAATGCGCCCGTTCATGTCCAGCCGGACGCAGGAGGTATTCACGCCCAGCCGCGCGGCGTTTTTGTGATAATATGGCATACTGCCGCGGCTTCCGTAAATCGTTAGGGTCATGCAGCGCTCCTTAGATTCATGGCAATATTTGCACCCATTTGTGCGCATCGTCCCAAGTATATGAGGTGCTCGTGCCGCCCGTGCCGCTTGTTCCGTCTGGCGCGGTATTCCATGTCGCTGTGTACGAAGGAAGCGTGATAATCGGCTGTTGGCTAAACGCATATCTCTCACCCCTTGCAGTGACGGGGCCGCTAATCGTTATGTCAAATGCGGTAATACCGTGGCGCTCTGCACCTGTACCTGTAATGATACCCGTGATTGTACCGGTAATGGTTACACTGCTACCCGTACCCGTAGTCATAATCCCGGTATCACCGGTGATGTTGCCCACTGTGCCGGAGATTTCAATTGCACCTCCTGCCCCCGCATAAAGCCCGCTCCTCTCACCACCGATAATATTGCCTACCGTACCCTCGATAGAGACGCCTTGACCACTGCCTGAAGCAACAAGCCCGGTATCCGTGCCGAAAATCGTGCCAATATTTGCCGATGCGGAAATCGTAATATCATTGTAAGCTTGAATACCGGTACCAGCGGCTCCGGTAACGCGTATTTCAGATATTTCCGCATCAATTGTAAGGTCGCCGTCTGCGTAAATGCCATTCTGAGTGCCGTACGGAAGAGAGTTAATAATAGAAACTCCCGCGCCGCCGCCGGATATCACCGCGCCTGCAGTATTGATACGAAGTGCGACGGTATTGTCCGTTGTATTTATGCGGACTGAACTGTCCAAAATAATGTCTGTGGCTTCCGCGATATGCACCGCCCATCCGACTCCGCCCTCCCATCCGCCGGCTGTGCCGTCGCCGCGTATGGTAATCGGGTCTTCGCCGTAGACGCTTATCATCGAAAAACGGACCACAAAATCTTCACTTTGGATTTCGATCTCCTCCGCGGTGGCGGCGCTTAAATCGAGGATACGCGCGCCCGACACCGCCGTTGCGGCAGCCGCCGCTCCGCTGCCAATCGCGTTGACCGCCCGGACTTGGAATGTATAGCTTGTGCCATTGGTCAAGCCGGTAAAAATGTGGCTTGTATTTGTATCCGGCGTGATCCAGGTCACACCGTTGTCGCCGGATACTTCATACCCCGTAATCGCGCTGCCGCCGTCACTTGCAGGGGCAGCCCATGAAAGCGAGACTCGCTCGTTACCCGGTCTTGCGGTAAAGCTTTGCGGCGCGGTGGGCGCGCCAGGCATGGTCACGGTAAACGATAGAACGACGGATAACGAGATACCGTTGTCACCTGTAACTACAAGTGTGTCCGTATACGTGCCAATCGGAAGGGCATCTTTATGCAGGATGGAGAACATGATGCTTTCGCCCGCGGGGATTGATACATCTTTCGGAAGAACAAAGCCAGGGTCGTCATCTTCCACAAATGCACTGCCTGCGCCCAGCGTCAGCGCTGCCGTAATTCCTGTAAGCGGCTGGGTTCCTGTGTTCGTAACGGTAAATATTTGCTCAGCCTGTTCGAGATACCCCTCTACCTGCGCCGGGAACGTGTACGTCCCGCTGGGGCTGATGGTTGCGGCGTATGGCGTATTCGGCGTGCCGCCGCCTACACTGCCGCTGCTGCCGCCGCTGCTGCTGCCGCCTGTATTTCCTCCGCCGCTGCCGGCAGATTCGGTTGTGTTCGTGTAAATGATTTCATTGACGATTACCGGCGGGTCCGTCGTCTGAGATTGAGGCATAGAATCCAGCAGCTCTTTGATTTTCGCAAAATCCTCCGGGGTGAATATATCGCCCAGCTTATCGCTGTTTTCAAGTATGGTTTGCAATACGAAGCTGCTGTAATGTTCAAGCTCTGTATTCCTGATGGTGAAATCCTGGTCCGGCATCGTCCCCTCGTCATGCGCCGTCATGGACTGGCCCGCTCCCAGATGATATTTGCCGTTGATAATGCCCGAGCCTTTCAGCATGGTATAAATAACGTGTTTTCCACCGAGGTATTCCACGACAAAGAACGTGCCGCGCACGGCAAGGGTCGTGTTGCCTACCTGCACGTCGATTTCGTTGCCGGATTTCAAGTTGGCGTCCACTGCGGCGGAGCCGTTTTTAACGGAAACCGTAAGCTTATTCCGCGACGCTTTGCTGACGCCTACCTCGGTCTTGCCGTCCATTTTCAAAAGGGAAGCCTCGTCCAGCTTGAGCCACGCGTTTGACTTGTCCGGGGTCTTTACGGTGTACCCGTCATAAAGCCGCAATCCCGCCCTTGCGTTGAACTCCTTGGCCGTGCCTTTTGTCATTTTCACGCCGCCGCCCTCTATCTTGAAGATAGAAACCTGCTGCGCGGACGGGTCTACCGCAAAACTCAGTGGAAACAGATTTACCAATACAATGATCGCTAACAGAAAAGCAAAATATTTTTTCAACATGCAAGCCGCCCCCTAAACATACAAAGCGGGATTGAAAGGCATCCGCTTGATTTTATTATTTTCCGTATCGGCAATATACAGCGTCCCGTTGCGGTAAGCAATCCCGCTCGGGGAGTTAAGCCTTGCGGCAAGCGCCAAACCGTCGGCGTCACCCGGCTCGCCTGTCCCGGCAATTGTTGTAACCTTGCCTGTTTTCGTTGATATTGCGCGTATCATGTGGTTGCCGCTGTCCGCGACTACCACGACGTCCCCCACAAGAATTATGCCCCTTGGCAAATTGAACATAGCCGCTGTTCCGGCGCCGTCCGCGTACCCGCCGACAGGATGCTTATCCTCGTCCCAATGCGTTACCCGCCCGGCGATTGTCGTCACCTGTCCGTTTTCGATTTTCCGTATCCTGTGGTTTCCCGTGTCCGCCACATAGATGGTTTTGCCGTCATTGCTGACGGCGATCCCGCCCGGATTGATGAACAAGGCTTTGCTTGCATCGCCGTCAATGTACCCCGTCTTTTGCGGATTCCCGGCGATTGTTACCGCGTTGCCGTCCTTGTCAATCTTGCGGATGCAGTTATTATTTTCATCCGCGACATAGAGGTTATCGCCCCTGTCTATTGCTATCGCTGTCGGGTTGCTGAACAAGGCGCGGTTCGCCGCGCCGTTTCGGTGTCCCGGCGCACCCGTCCCGGTGAGCGTGTAGACCCGGTTGCGGCGTATCATACGGATGGTATTGCTTGCGCTGTCTGTAAAAATAAAATCCCCTGCTGCGTTGAAAACGCCGTTCGTTGGGCGGTTCAGCAGCGCGGAGGACAACAGGCCGTCCAAATAATACCCTTTGGAAAGCCCGTATTCATCTGTGTACTGTGATTTCCCGGCAAGCGTTTTCACCCCTGCCGAGCCTATTGTCCGTATGGCGTTGTTGTATGTATCCAGCACATATATAACGCCGTTCGCATTCGTTATTACGCCGTAAGGCCGTGTAAACTTGGCGACGGTCCTATCACCGTTTACAAGACCGTGGCTCCCGGTTCCGTAAAGCGTCTTGACCTCCACATCAGCAGATGCGCCGGTTGCCGTTACAGGTGCGCATAGCAGTATAAAGGCCAGAATTTGGGAAAATAATTTTACGGCTTTCATTTTTTTGATATTGTTCATCACATTCTCCATACCTATCAATCTTCTAAATCAGCGTCCATATTGTATCACGACGCCGCCGGGCTTGGCAATAATAAAAAATTACCGTTCATTAGACCTCTTGCGAACCCCCCGGCCCGGCCGCGCGGGAACCGCGAAGCCGTTAAGCTGCTCCCCTATGAACGCAGGATAAAAAAATGGAGTGTCCTAAAGAATACTGAAGTTCTTTATGAACACTCCGCATGGTCGAGGCGACAGGATTCGAACCTGCGGCATCTTGGTCCCAAACCAAGCACTCTACCAAACTGAGCTACGCCTCGAAATGTCTATTGTAGTATACATGACACACAAGAAAATAGTCAAGCGTTTTTAATATTTTTACTCTTGTCAAATATAAAAAATATTGGTAAAATAATTTTTGTAAATTATTAAGGCCGACAGGCCTAAATGGAGCTTGATCGTATTTGCATAAACTGGGTATCGTGCTTGTAGAGCCGCAAATTCCGCAAAACACGGGCAATATCGCCCGCACCTGCGCCGCCGTCGGCGCTTCTCTTCATATTGTAAGGCCAATGGGCTTTACAATTACCGACGCAAAATTAAAACGCGCGGGGCTTGACTACTGGCATTTGCTTGATATTACTTATTACGAAGATATCGAGGACTTCATAAGCCGTACCGACGGTTCTTATTTTTATCTATCCACAAAAGGCAGGAAGCTTTACAGCGAAGTTTGCTATCCTGAAACATCATATATCATTTTCGGGCGCGAGGATGCAGGCCTGCCTGAGGAGCTCTTACTTGAAAATCACAGCGCATGCCTGCGTATCCCTATGATTGACGCCGCCAGAAGCTTAAACCTGTCAAATGCCGTGGCGGTTTGTACATATGAGGTTTTGCGTCAGTGGGGGTTTCCGTCACTCTTGGCGCACGGGCGGCTTCGCGGTTACGAGTGGCTGCAATCATACTGAAAGGAAAGGTGTTCACTGATGCAAAAAATTAAATTTATAGCTGATACGGCAAGCGATATACCTGATGATTTGATGTTGAAATATAATATCGATATGCCGAGCGTCCCGATCGCGGTTGACGGAAAAGAGTATTTCGAGCGCCGTTCTTTTTCGATTCACGAGTTTTATAAGATTCTTGCAAAAACGAAAGAAATCCCGAAAACAAGCCGCGTGCCTGCCGATGATTTCCTTGCCTTTTATGAAAAGGCATATGAAGACGGATATACCGACATTATCTGTGTTACCATAAACGCGGGCGGCTCCGGCACGAACATGTCCGCGCATATGGCAAGGGATATCCTTTACAAAAAACGCCCGGAAGCTAAGGATAAAATAAAGATCCACATCATCGATTCTAAGACGTATACGATGGCGTATGGTTATCCTGTCGTACAAAGCGCGAGGATGGCACAGGACGGCAAAGACGTCGGGGAAATTCTTCTGTATCTTCATGATTTTTTCGATACCTGCGAGGTTTTGCTCGGATGCTATACGCTTGAATACGCAAAGAAATCGGGCAGAATCAGCAGTGTTGCGGCGTTCGCGGGCGATGCGCTGGGCTTAAAGCCGGTCGTCGAGATGATTGACGGGCGCACAAAGGTAGTCGCGAAAGCCCGCGGTGATAAACAGCTAATCCCGCAGCTCGTAAAGCTGTATGAAGAAAGACGCTGCAGCGAGGACGGCTTTGTTATGGTAGCGTGCGGCTCCGTCACGCAGTACGGAATCGATTTGCAGCAAGCTCTTAAAGAAAAATTAGGGCGCGACGTACCGATCTTTAACGCGGGCGCTTCAATCGTGATAAACTCCGGGCCGAATATTGCTGCTGTAATTTACAGGGGCAGGAAGAGATAAATGAGATAATACTTGCAAATTTTGTCAATTGGTATTACAATAAAGAAATCACTACTGTTAAAGGACGGGAAAAACTATGAGTATGTTAAACAAGAAAACAATTGAGGATATTGACGTATCGGGAAAACGCGTGCTTGTACGCTGTGATTTCAACGTTCCGCTGAAAGACGGCGCGATTACGAATGATAAACGAATTGTCGCGTCTTTGCCCACGATTGAATATCTGATAAAAAATGATGCAAGGGTAATCCTATGCTCTCATTTGGGACGCCCGAAAGGTGATAACAACGCGGAATTTTCTCTGAAACCCGTAGCGAAACGGTTAGGCGAGCTGCTCGGAAAAGAAGTCGCAATTGCAGCCGACGTTGTCGGCCCCGACGCCAAAGCCAAGGCCGAGGCGTTAAAAGACGGCGACGTTATGCTGCTTGAGAACGTCAGGTTTGAACCGGGCGAAACGAAAAACGATCCCTCGCTTGCAAAAGAATTCGCTTTACTTGCGCAGATTTATGTAAACGACGCGTTCGGCTCCGCGCACCGCGCGCACGCTTCCACCGCCGGCATAGCGGATTGCCTGCCCGCTGTTGGCGGCTATCTCATCAACAGGGAAATCAAATTCATGGGCGGCGCGCTTGAAGACCCGAAATGCCCGTTTATAGCTATTTTAGGCGGCGCAAAGGTATCCGATAAAATCGGCGTTATCACAAACCTGCTCGACAAAGTGGACACGCTTATCATCGGCGGCGGCATGGCGTATACTTTTTATAAGGCGCAAGGCCACTCCGTAGGGGATTCCATCTGCGAAGACGATAAGGTCGGGCTCGCTAAGGAAATCCTTGAAAAAGCAAGGGAAAAAGGCGTAAAATTCCTGCTTCCCGTCGACCATAAGATTGCCGATAAATTCTCCGAGGACTGCAATGTCAAGGTGATTAGTTTCAACGATATTCCCGACGGGTGGATGGGTATGGATATCGGGCCGCAAACGCAGGCATTGTTCAGCAACGCGATACAGGAAGCCGGAACCGTAATCTGGAACGGTCCGATGGGCGTTTTCGAAATGGATAAGTTCGCGGAAGGCACAAACATCATCGCAAGGGCGGTCGCCGACAGCGGCGCCATCTCGATTATCGGCGGCGGCGATTCGGTGGCGGCGGTCACAAAGCTTGGCTTTGCCGACAAGATGAGCCACATCTCAACAGGCGGCGGCGCGTCACTTGAGTTCCTTGAGGGCATCGAGCTTCCCGGAATTGCCTGCTTAAACGAAAAATAAAAAAACAGCCCCGCTGCAAACCGCGGCGGGGTATCTTTTTAAGGAGTGTTGACTTATGAATAAATCCCTGCGCAAAGCCGTAATCGCCGGCAACTGGAAGATGAACAAAAACCGCGCGGAGGCAAAAGCGCTGATTGCCGAGCTCGTACCACTTGTGTCGGAAGCCGGGTGCGACGTTATCTGCTGCGTCCCGTTCACCGACCTTGAAACGGCGCGCAAAGCGGCGGACGGCACCAACATCAAAATCGGCGCGCAAAACTGCCACTGGGCCGAAAACGGCGCGTTTACCGCTGAAATATCGGCCGGTATGCTAAAAGAGATGGGCGTCCCTTACGTTATAATCGGCCACTCGGAACGCCGCCAGTATTTCGGTGAAGCCGATGAAACCGTGAACAAACGCGTACGCGCGGCGCTCGACGCGGGTCTTACCGTGATCCTCTGCGTCGGCGAGCTGCTGTCTCAGCGCGAGCAGAATATTACCGGGGAAATCTGCGCAATGCAGACAAAAATAGCGCTTCAAGGCGTTTCAAAGGATGCGCTTAAAAACATCATAATCGCGTATGAGCCCGTCTGGGCGATCGGCACGGGAAAAACCGCGACCAGCGAACAGGCCGGCGAGGCAAACGGGTTTATCCGGGGAGTTGTCGAAGATTTATACGGCAAAGACGCTGCCAACGCCATAACAATCCAATACGGCGGCTCGATGAACGCCAAAAACGCCGAAGAGCTGCTCGACCAGGAGCACGTGGACGGCGGGCTCATCGGCGGGGCGTCGCTCAAGGCCCCCGATTTCGCGGCGATAGTAAAAGCCGCGAGCAGGCCCTAAAGGAGGAAGCTAATGAAAAAACCGCTGGCACTCATTCTTATGGACGGCTTCGGCGATTCTTCCGAAACATACGGCAACGCAATTTTAGCCGCGAACACTCCGAATATTGACAGGTATAAAAATTTGTATCCGCACACAAAAATCGGCGCGTCGGGCCTTGACGTCGGACTGCCGGACGGCCAGATGGGAAACTCCGAGGTTGGCCATACGAACATCGGTGCGGGCAGAATCGTCTACCAGGAACTTACACGCATCAGCAAGTCCATCGACGATGGCGATTTCTTTGATAACGAAGCATTTTTAGGCGCCATCGAAAACTGCAAAAAATATTCGTCCGCTTTGCATTTGATCGGGCTTTTAAGCGACGGCGGAGTCCACAGCCACAACACGCACATCTATGCGCTGCTCACACTTGCAAAGCGTCACGGCTTTACAGATGTGTACGTCCATTGCCTGATGGACGGGCGCGATGTTCCCCCGCGCTCCGGAAAGGATTATATCGCGGAGCTTGAAGAAAAGATGAAGGAAATCGGAGTAGGCAAAATCGCCACGATCATGGGCCGGTACTACGCCATGGACCGCGACAACCGCTGGGAACGCGTCGAAAAGGCGTATTCCGCAATGGTTTACGGCGAGGGCGAAATCAACGCGAATACTACGGGCGCGATGCAAAAATCGTATGATAACGACATAACCGATGAGTTTATCGTTCCCGTCTGCTGTATACAGGGCGCCGAAATAAAGGATAACGACAGCATCATCTTCTTTAACTTCCGCCCCGACCGCGCCCGCGAAATCACACGCGCTTTCGTCGACCCCGATTTTGACGGGTTTAAGCGCCGGAGCCCCGACATGAAAGTGTACTACGTCTGCATGACGACATACGACGCTACCATGCCGAACGTCTACGTTGCGTTTCGTCCGCAGTCCCTTGACAATACATTCGGCGAATACATTGCGAAAAACGGCTTAAAGCAGCTTAGGATCGCCGAAACTGAAAAATACGCCCATGTGACTTTTTTCTTCAACGGCGGTGTTGAGGCCCCATATGAAAAAGAAGACCGGGCGCTGATCCCGTCGCCGAAGGTCGCGACATACGACTTAAAGCCTGAGATGAGCGCGTTTTTGGTTGCCGACGAGATGCTAAAGCGCCTTGAAAGCGGAAAGTATGACGTGATCATCTTAAACTTTGCAAACTGCGATATGGTGGGCCATACCGGCGTATTCGACGCCGCGGTAAAGGCCGTTGAAGCCGTTGACGCGTGTGTCGGCAAGGTCGTCGACAAGATTCTTGCGCTTGGAGGCGCCGCGTTCATCACGGCGGACCATGGCAACGCCGATAAAATGTACGAGCCGGACGCTTCCCCTTTCACGGCGCACACGACAAACCCGGTGCCGTTTATAGCGGCGGGATTTCCCGGCGCAAAGCTCCTCCCGGATATGCATTGCTGCCTTGCGGACATCGCTCCAACGATGCTAAAGGTGCTCGGATTACCGCAGCCACCTGAAATGGAAGGCAAATCCATTATTATTGAATAAGCATTGCCATTGCGGCGAAAACCTCCGGTCAAATCATGGCCGGAGGTTTTATGATTTTCAAATGCGGTATCTGTTTATTCCGTAAAGTCAAGTACCTTTTCAGCCGTAAACTTATCGGTAATCAGCACATTAAGATACCCTCCGCGAAGCGCCCCGACAACCGACGCCCATTTGTTCGGGCCGCCGCCTACCGCCACGACCTTCTTGTGTTTTCGCAAATCTTCAATATCGATAGCGACAATCCTGCGGCTAACCGAGGTCTTGCAGATTTTCCCGTTGATATCGTAAAAGTTGGCGCATATATCCCCTACCGCGCCGGCTGATTTGAGCTCGCCCAGAATCTCCTCGGTGTAGTTGTAGCTTTTACCGTAATCCTCGAGCGACCGCGGAGTCTCCCCGATTCCGATCAACGTCAGGTCCGCGGTTTTTGCGCGGTTTAATACCTCGGCGATTTGCGGCTCACGGTACAGCGCGCGGCAAAGCTCCTCTGTCTGGCACAAAAACGGCGCGTTGAGTATATACCCCGTGCCGCTGTATTTCTCAAGCAGCCTCTGCGCTATAAAGTTAGGCTGTGCGTTGATACTCGACAAGGCGGAGCCGCCGACAAGCGTGATGACCTCAAGGTCTGTGATGTTGCGGTTTTCTTGTATGCAGTCGACCAGAAGCTCCTGTGTTCTGCCCCACGCAAGGCCCAGCTTCATGCCTGAGCGCATAGCGCGTTCCATATATCTGGCCCCTGCCATCGCCAGCTTGCGCAAAACTTCCCCGCGCGCGTATTCAAGGCAGTCCACGACCTTCGCGTCAACCAGCCCGAACCGTTCCTGAAGCCGCACCTCCAAATCCAAAAGCGCCCGGACGTCCCGGACGTCAACAATCTCGACCTTAACCATACCCTCCTCTTTTGCCTCCCGCAGCAGCTTGCCGAGGGTGATGCGCGAAACGCCAAGCATCTTCGCAATCTGGATTTGTGTATAATCCTTTTCATAATAGTAGTGAGCGGCCTTGAGCTTCAGATAATACCGCTGCTGTGAACCTAAAGACATCGCATTACCTCCGCCGGCTTGATGATGGAGGCAGATGGATGCATCTGTTAAGCGCATCTGCACAGGCTTCCATAAAAGCCTCCGAGTATGTCGGGTGCGCGTGGATGACGCCGGAAGCCTCATGGGCGGTTATCTCCATTGCCATCAGCGACGCGGGCTCCGCGATCATTTCAGTTGCGGCGCCTCCGAAAATGTGTACGCCTAAAATCTCGCCGTATTTCTTATCGATAATGACCTTGACAAAGCCGTCCGCTTCGCCGCTTGCAAGCGCCCGCCCGTTTGCGCCGAACGGGAAACGCCCCACCGCGACGTCGTGTTTTTCCCTCGCCTGCGCTTCGGTGAGCCCAACCGAAGCGGCTTCGGGAAGTGTGTACAGGCATCCGGGAACGACGCTGAGGTCACATGCTTCGTTATGCCCCATCGCGTTTGCGGCGGCTGTCTCGCCCATCTTAAACGCGGCGTGTGCAAGCATCGAAAGGCCGGTGATGTCGCCCGCGGCATAGATATCCGGCACATTTGTGCGCATATACGCGTCCACCTGTACCATGCCCTTCTCCGTTTTGATGCGGTCTTTCATCGCGCCAAGGCATTCAAGCTCGGCGAAACGCCCGATGGAAATGAGTATCCTATCCGCTTCGACCGGCTCTCCCCCGCTCTCGAGAAAAATATTGCCGCCATCAACCCTTGCAACCTTTTTAGACAGGAGCACGCGAATTTTTTGGCGTTCAAAGGATTTTTTAAGCTCCTCGGAAATTTCTGCATCCATCGCGGGGACAAGGCGGTCCGTCAGCTCTATGACCGTGACGTTACTGCCAAAAGCGGAGAAAGCCGCCGCCATCTCGCAGCCGATGACGCCGCCGCCAATAACGGCCAGCCTTTTTGGAACCTCCGCCATTTCAAGAATGCCGTCGCTTGTGACTGCATACGGGTTGCCCTCAAGCCCGGGAATCGGGATGAATCCCGCTTTTGAGCCGCCGCAGAGGATGACGCTTTTCGCGTCGTACACTTTGCCGTTACAAGAAACCTTTCCGTCCGCCGTGAGTGTCCCTGTGCCATTTACGGTTTCAACCTTGTTTGCCGCAAGCAGCCCGGCCACTCCCGAGGTGAGTTTTTTTACAACGCCGTTTTTGTTTTCCACGACTTCAGCCATGCTTACGGTAAAATCAGCGGACGCAAGATGCACGCCGCGTTTTTCGGCGTTTTTGATGTTATGGATATATTCCGCCGTTTTAAGGTATGTTTTTGTAGGAATACAGCCACGGTTAAGGCAAGTGCCGCCGACTGTATCTTTTTCAAAGATCACGACGCTGCCGCCAAGCTGCGCCGCCTTTATCGCGGCGACATATCCCGCGGGGCCGCCGCCTATTACCGCTAAATCATATTTTTCCATATAAGCCTCCGTCATTACACAAGTATTTCGAGCGGGCTTTCAATCAACTGCTTGACACGCTTCTGGAACACGGCGGCTTGTGAGCCGTCAATAATACGGTGGTCATAGGTAAGCGAGAGCATCAGGTATTTCCTGCCGGCAACTTCCCCGTCCACGAGGGCAAGCTCTTCGTTTATGCATCCGACACCCATAATCGCGGCGTTAGGCTGGTTTATGATTGGGGTAAATGTGAAGATATCAAGCGCGCCCACATTTGATACGGTGAAAGTGCTGCCGCTGTACTCATTGGGCGAAAGCCCGCCGGTTCTCGCGCGTGCGGCAAGGTCCTTCGCGCGCGCCGAAACCTCGGAAAGGGACAGCTTATCAGCGCCGTGGATTACAGGGACAATCAGCCCGTCGTCCAATGAAACCGCCATGCCGATGTTGACTTCCCCGCGCGTGATAAGCACACCTGCCTGAATATCGATTTCAGCGCGTATCTGCGGGAATTCCGCCACCGCTTTCGCGCAGGCTTTCATCACCATATCGTTGATGGTGATCCGCATCTTTCGCGTTTCGTTGATCTTCTCGCGGACTGCCAACAGCTCCCCGGCATACGCTTTCATCGTCTGGGTAACCGGCGGTATCTCCAAATGGCTTTTGGTCATGCGTTGGGCGATGACCTTGCGCATCCCGGCCAAGGGTACGGGGGCGCCGTCAGCCGCCGCCGCAGGTAGATCCGCGCTTGTAATTTTACCGCCGAATCCGGTGCCGGATACCGCTGCTATGTCAATGCCGCGGTCCTCAGCCATGCGCGCGGCAAGCGGCGTCGCTTTCACAACGTCGCGGGCTTTAATCACACCGCCCGCACCGCTTCCCGTAACCGTGTCAAGCGCAACACCGTTTTGCCCTGCCAGCGTCTTTGCCAAAGGCGTGGCAAGAATCCGCCCGGAGCTTGCCGCCGCAGTCTCGGACACAGGCTGCCCCAAAACAGCGCCCGGCGCTGTTTCAACCGATTCCGCGGAAGCGGCCGCTAAAGCGGGGGCAGCCGGGGCGTCCGGCACTTTTTCCCCGGGCTTGCCGATATAGCCGATGATAGTCGTTACCGGCACGACTGCGCCGTCGCCGTAAAATTTCGCAAGCAAAACGCCGTCTGCCGGAGCTTCGTTTTCCATTGTGATTTTATCGGTCTCAATCTCCATAACCCCTTCGCCGTTTTCCACAGGGTCGCCGACTTCCTTCAGCCAGCGGACGATCGTTCCTTCCTCCATTGACATGCCGGCCTTTGGCATGATGATTTCGGTTGCCATCGAATCACACTCCTCGTCTTATTGCAAAGTCTCCCTAACGGCGGCGATAATGCCCTCCACCGTCGGGAAACAATTTTTCTCCAGTATGGGATTAAACGGGATTGGCGCGCTGACAGCGCCAAGCCGTTTGACAGGCGCGTCGAGATAGTAAAACGCGTCGCTCTCATGTATTGTGGCGGCAAGCTCCCCGCCGAACCCGCCGAATTTCACCGCCTCGTGTACAACAACGCAGTGCTTCGTCTTTTTAACCGATTCGATCAGCGTAACCGTATCAAGCGGCAGCAGGCTTCTGACGTCGATGACCTCAACGCCTATACCCTCCCCCGCAAGCTTTTTGGCGGCCTCAAGACACATCAGGACCATCCTGCCGTAAGTGATTACGGTGACGTCGGAGCCCGCGAGCTTGACGTCCGCCTGTCCAAACGGGATGGTGTATTCTTCTTGCGGCACCTCTCCCTTTGTCCTGTACAAGAGCTTCTGCTCAAGAAAGATCACGGGATTGTCGTCCCTGATCGCGGTTTTAAGAAGTCCTTTGGCGTCATACGGCGTTGACGGAACCACGACCTTAAGGCCGGGGATATGCGCGTATATCACTTCAAGGCTCTGAGAATGCTGGGCCGACGCGCCGGTGCCTCCGCCGGACGGCGCGCGAAGCACCATCGGAACCTTAACCTTTCCGCCAAACATATACCGCATTTTCGGCGCCTGATTGAGTATATGGTCGAAGCATACCGCCATAAAATCCGAGAACATCAATTCGACGATAGGCCTGGTACCTGTAATCGCAGCGCCGACCGCGGCGCCGACAAACCCGTTTTCTGAAATTGGCGTATCCATTACGCGTTCGGGGCCGAACTCCTCGAGCATCCCGCCTGAAACGCCGAACGCCCCGCAGTAAACGCCTATATCCTCCCCCATGAAAAATACGTCGGGGTCCCGCCGCATCTCCTCGGACATAGCCTCCCTGACAGCCTGTGCATAAGTGATCTCTCTCATCGCCATTTTCATTTCCCTCCTTATGCGTAGACGTCGGTCATGATTGTATCAAGCGACGGATTGGGGCTTTGTTTTCCGTATTCCACCGCCGCCTCGATGATGCCGGTGGTTTTCTCGTCCATCAAATCAATCTCATCCTGCGTGAATATCCGGTTGTCAAGAAAATACTTTGAAAGCCGCTTAATCGGGCATTTCCCGCGCCATTCGGCGATTTCATCCTTGGTGCGGTAAAGGTTGCCGTCGCTCTTTGAGTGTCCGGACGTACGGTATGTGTTTTCCACAATAAGCATCGGGCCGTTTTTCGCGACATAGTCGCGGGCTTCCCTGACCGCCTCGTAAACCTCGAGCACATCGTTTCCGTCAACGGTTTTAGAGGGCATGGCGAACGGGATCGCGCGCTTGGCAAGGTCGGTGTCCCTCGTCGCCTTGGAAATAGGGGTAGACATCCCGTATGTGTTGTTGACAAGCACAAAAAGCACCGGCAAATCCCATACCGCCGCTAAGTTCATCGCTTCATGCACAGCGCCCAGATTGGACGCCCCGTCGCCGAAGAAATATACGACGATTCGGTCTTCTTTCTTTTTGCGTATACTCATCGCGGCGCCGCACGCGATAGGCCCGTTTGAGCCTAACACGCCGTTTGCGCCAAGCACGCCCTTATCGATGTCGGCAATGTGCATCGAACCGCCCTTGCCTTTGCACACGCCGGTTTCTTTTGCGAGAATCTCCGCCATCATCGCGTTTATGTCGACGCCCTTGGCAATGGCCTGATTATGCCCGCGGTGTGTGGGAAGCAAATAATCCTGCGGCTGTGTTGCAAGTATCGTGCCGACCGCCGTCGCTTCTTCCCCGATGCCAAGATGCGTCGTTCCGTGGACCAGCCCCTGCGAAAATAAAAGCTGCACCTTCTCCTCAAACTTTCTTGCAAGCATCATGTGTTCGCAAAGCTCCCGCAATAACGCCTTGTCCGTTTTTTCCACCGCGACCTCTCCTTTTTTACAAGCTATCGCTTATGTTATCATTTTTAAACTTGGTATAATTTTGTATGTATATTTACACACAGCTTACCATATTTTATTTTGAATGTCAATCTGTTACAGTATCATCATCGCGTCACCGAAGCTGAAAAAGCGGTATTTCTCCATTACGGCAGCCCTGTACGCGCTCATGGTGATTTCATATCCCGCAAATGCCGCTACCAGCATGATGAGCGTGCTTTCAGGCAGGTGGAAGTTTGTGATAAGCCCTTGGATAGCCCGGAATTTGTATCCCGGTGTTATGAAAATCCCGGTGTTGCCCGCCGTTTCCTTTATTTCGCCGTCATGTGCTGCGGTTTCGAGGGTACGGCACGACGTCGTGCCCACTGCAATCACGCGCCCGCCGGATGCTTTCGCCCTGTTAATCGCGTCTGCCGTCTCCTTCGGGATTTGATAACGCTCAACGTGCATGGTGTGTTCGTTTATGTTTTCTGCTTTGACGGGGCGAAACGTGCCGGCCCCTACGTGCAGCGTCACAAACGCCGTATTGACGCCGCGGTTTTGTATTTCTTCAATCAGCTCCGGCGTGAAATGCAATCCTGCCGTTGGCGCCGCGGCGCTTCCCGGCTCGTTTGCGTATACGGTCTGGTAACGGTCGTTGTCCTTCAGCTTTTCGGTGATATACGGAGGCAGCGGCATTTTTCCGATTTGCTCCAGTACGCTAAAAAAATCCCCTTGGTGTTCAAATATTGCAAGGCGGTTACCGCCATCGGCCACAGCGACAATCTCGCCTGTCAAAAGCCCCCCTCCAAACGAAAACCGCGCGCCCACCGGGGCTTTTCTTCCGGGTCTTACCATGATCTCCCAGACGTTTAGCTCCTTTTGCTCGAGGAGCAAAAACTCAATCGCGGCGCCCGACGGAATCTTTACGCCCAAAAGCCGCGCCGGTATCACCTTCGAGTCGTTCATGACGAGCAGATCGCCGGGGCGAAGAAGCTTTGGCAGGTCTGAAAAACGATTTTGCGAAATATTCCCCGTGGCTTTATCGATGCACAAAAGCCTTGACGCGTCACGCCTTTCAAGCGGCGTCTGCGCGATCAATTCCTCCGGAAGATGATAGAAAAAGTCGGATTTTTGCATGAATATCCTCACCTAACTGTTAAAAATTGCATATTATATGAAAACGGCTGTTGACAGAATGTACGCCCCGTGTTATGATATTTACAATTAAATAGCGCAATCTACTGGATAGAGGCGCGGAAATAATCAATGGTACAGGCGGTTTTTTCTATTATATTGCAAGATTATCCGGTTTTCAAGCCGGGTTTTTCTTTTTTAGGAGGATAGATAAGATGAATACAAGGACATATAAAGTAGGTATCATCGGCGCGACAGGCATGGTCGGGCAGCGTCTCGTATGTCTGTTGAAGAACCATCCGTGGTTCGAGATCGCGGCCCTTGCGGCGTCACAGCGCTCAGCCGGGAAAAAGTACGGCGAAATAGTATCCGGCGAAAGATGGTCGATGGAAATTAAAATTCCCGATGGCGTCAAAGATATGGTCGTGATGGACGCCACAAAAGACGCCGAAAAAATATCCGGTATGGCCGATTTCGTCTTTTGCGCGGTCGACCTTGACAAAGACAAAGTAAGAGCGCTTGAGGAGCTTTACGCAAAGCTTGAGTGCCCTGTGATCTCAAACAATTCGGCATGCCGCCATATGGACGACGTTCCCATGCTGATACCGGAAATCAACGCGGAACACGCAGCGGTCATCAAAGCCCAGCGCGAACGCCTTGGCACAAAGCGCGGATTTATAACGGTGAAGTCAAACTGCTCTCTGCAAAGCTATGTCCCGGCGCTCCACCCGCTCATGAAGTTCGGTATAAAGGACGTCCTCGCCTGTACTTATCAGGCGATTTCAGGCGCCGGAAAAAACTTCGAGACATGGCCCGAGATGCTTGACAACGTCATCCCGTATATCGGCGGCGAGGAGGAAAAATCCGAGCGTGAGCCGATGAAAATATGGGGCGGGATAAAGGACGGCAAAATTGTTGACGCCACATCCCCGCGTATCACGTCGCAGTGTTTGCGCGTGCCTGTTTCAGACGGGCATATGGCGGCGGTGTTCGTGGAGTTTGAAAACAAGCCGGCACTTTCGGAAATCAAAAAGCTTTGGGCGGAATTTAAAGGCGAGCCGCAAATATTAAAGCTGCCCAGCGCGCCGAAGCAGTTCCTTCACTATTTCGAGGAGGACGACCGCCCCCAGACGAAGCTTGACCGCATGCTTGAAAACGGCATGGCCGTCAGCATCGGGCGGCTTCGCAAGGACGTGCGTTACGACATAAAGTTTATATGCCTTTCGCACAATACAATCCGCGGGGCGGCGGGCGGCTCGGTTTTGACGGCGGAACTGCTTTGCGCAAAAGGATACATGGATTAGTATTTTTCATTCAAACGAAACTAGGAGGCCGCTGCACCTATGAAAAAGACCGTATTTACCGGCGCTTGCGTCGCCATTGCAACTCCAATGAACGAGGACTTCTCAATCAGCTACGAAAAGCTGGGCGAGCTTATCGACTGGCAGATTGAATCGGGTATCGATGCCATCCTGATATGCGGAACGACCGGCGAAAGCACAACCATGACAGACGATGAACACGTTGAATGCATCCGTTACGCGGTGAATAAAACGGCCGGGCGCGTACCTCTTCTGGCAGGCGCCGGAAGCAACGACACGGCCTACGCCGTGTGGCTTTCAAAAGAAGCCAAGGCCGCGGGCGCCGATGCCCTTTTGCATGTCACGCCTTACTACAACAAAACCTCCCAGCTCGGACTTATTAGGCATTTTACGACCATCGCCGATACGACGGACCTGCCGGTTATCCTGTACAACGTTCCGAGCCGCACCGGGCTCAATATACAGCCGCAGACTTATTTGGAGCTTTCGAAGCATCCTAATATCGTCGCGACGAAGGAGGCGGGCGGAAATATCTCCGAAATCGCGAAAACCGCAAGCCTTTGCGGTGACAGCCTCGCCCTTTATTCCGGCAACGACGACCAGACTATCCCGATCATGTCCCTTGGCGGTATCGGCGTGATTTCTGTCCTTGCGAACGTTGCGCCTAAGCACGCGCACGATTTGTGCAGACTTTACTTGGAGGGCAAAACGGCTGAGGCAGCTGCGCTTCAACTCAAGCTAATCAGCCTTAACGACGCGCTTTTCAGCGACGTCAACCCCATACCTGTAAAAGAAGCGCTTAATATGATGGGCAAGCATTCAGGCCCGTGCCGGTTGCCGCTTATAGAAATGGCTAAGCCCCTTAGAAACGCGCTTAAAGAGGAGCTTAACAAGCATAACCTCATATAATAAGCCAAGGAGCGTTAAAATGACCAGAATTATTTTGTCAGGCGCAGGCGGCGCAATGGGGCGCGTTGTCGCCGAATACGCGCGGGAAAGCGGAAGATTCACAGTCGTTGCCGGGATTGATATCATAACCGAGCAAAAGGACGACTTTCATGTCTTTAAGAATCTCTTGGACTGTACCGTTCCTGCCGACGCGGTGATTGATTTCAGCCATCCGGCGGCGCTGGAGCCGCTTCTTTCGGCGGCTGTTCCAAGGAAGCTTCCGGTTGTAATTGCGACGACCGGCCTAAGCTCCTCCCAGATTGCAAAAATCCACAAAGCGGCGGAGAGTATCCCCGTATTCTTTTCGTTTAACATGTCCCTTGGCATAAGCCTAATGGTCGAGCTTGCAAAAATCGCCGCCCGTGTCCTTGGCAGCGACTTCGATGTGGAGATTATGGAAAAGCACCACAACAAAAAAATAGACGCTCCAAGCGGCACAGCGTTGATGCTGGCGGACGGCGTTTCAAGTGTATTGGGCGACGACCTGTTGTATGCCTATAACCGCAATTCAAGCCGGAAACCGCGCGGCAAAAACGAAATCGGGATACACAGCATACGCGGAGGCACGATTGTCGGCGAGCACGACATACTCTTTGCCGGAAAAGATGAAATCATCACGATAAGCCATAGCGCGGGCTCCAAGAAAATTTTCGCCACCGGCGCGCTTTCGGCCGCCGAATACATAGCCGGCAAAGCTCCGGGGTTATACAGCATGTCGGACTTAATATAGAAAGGGGCAGCACAGATGTACGGCGTTTCAAGCATTCTTACCCTTGAAGACGTGGCGCTTATCTCTTTTATGAAGCTTCCGCATGACCTTAGCCTTTTAAACGATATTTTCGGCAGCGTCTCAAAAGAGGGAGTTTCCATCGATATGGTATCGCAAACGTCGCCATTAAGCGGAAATATCAGCGTTTCGTTCTCGTTTCAAGAGGATGATATGGTCAAGGTGTTAACGGTTGTCAACATGCTCAAGGAAAAGCATCCCGACATGAAGCCTGTCGTGAGCAGCGGCAACACAAAGCTCACGCTTTCAGGCGAGGAAATGCGCACCACTCCCGGCGTTTTCGCAAGGGCAATCAGCAGCCTTGCGAAAATTTCGGCGGAGCTTCTCGCGGTCACGACCTCCGAAACCGAGGTCAGCCTGCTGATTCCGTCGGCCCACGCCGACGACGCGAGGGAAGCGCTCGAAAAAGGGTTCGGGTTAAGCTGAAAAGACAAAGCAATGGTTGGTTGACAAGTTATAAAAAATTATAGCTCAACATCGATAAAGCCGTCCGGCGTTAGCTGTTTTATGCTTCGCCAGCCGGTTTTTTTGATAAGCTCTTCCGCCTGTAAAAACCAGAAGTCAAGCGAATCCGCCGTATGTGAATCGCTTGAAACCGTAACCGGTACGTTTAAGTCGTAAAGCTCCCGTAATATTAGGGACGACGGAAACGGCACATCGGTGGCGCCGCGGAAAATCCCGCCTGTGTTGACCTCGACTATGCAGCCGGTTTCCGCGATTTTTCCGGCGACTTCGCGCACAATACGCCGGTGCCACGCGCTTTCAGGGTCGAAGTACCGGTTATCTCGGTTAAACTTTGCGATGATGTCAAGGTGCCCGATGATGTCGGGCTTGTATCCGCGCGCCATCTCTATGACGTTGCGGTAATAAATTTTTACCAGTTCCTCGATATCACCGCACGCGGCGCGGTTTAGCGCCTTTTCATAATTTTGCGGGCTGCCGTCGATATTCAGATAATCCCCGGCAGCCTCGTCAAAAACATAGTGCGCCGAGCCTATCGTATAATCAAGCCCTGTTTTTTCGGTGTTGTGAAAGAAATCGCACTCGAACCCGAGATAAACTTCAATCTTACCCGCGAATTTTTCCTTTAGCCTTTGAACCTCCGCGAAATAGCGCGGTATGTCGTCTTCCTTGATGCAGCACTCTAAGTCGTAAGGCGTGTACGCGTGTTCGGAAAACCCAACGGAATCAAAGCCTTTTTCAATCGCCGCAAGCACGATTTCCCCGCATGTATTCCCGCCGTCGCTGAACGTTGCGTGCGTGTGCAAATTTTGCCGTATCATTGCATTTTCTCCTGCTTTACCTTTTTGTCAACGACATGCCTTGAAGCGAGCTCCTCCTTGATTTGGCTGATTGTGATGCCCTTTTGCGCCATCATCACAAGAATATGGTAGCACAAATCCGAAATCTCGAAACGAAGCTCCGCGTTATCGTTGTTTTTCGCGGCGATGATGACCTCCGTGCATTCTTCGCCTACTTTTTTAAGGATTTTATCGTCGCCCTTTTCAAAAAGGTACGTCGTGTACGAGCCTTCTTTTTTTTCGGTTTTACGCCCCTGAATCAGCGCATAAAGGTCTTCGAGAGAAAAATCCCCAAGGTTTTCGCGCTCGTAAATAGGCTCCTTGTCAAAGCAGCTATCGCTTCCTAGATGGCAAGCCGGGCCGTCCTTTATAACCTCGGCGATAAGCGCGTCGTAATCGCAATCAGGCACAAGCCTCACAATTTGCTGGAAGTTTCCGGATGTCTCCCCTTTTCGCCAAAGCTTCTGCCTTGAACGGCTGAAAAAACATGTTTTCTTCTCTTTAAGCGTTATTTCGAGGCTTTCCCTGTTCATATACGCAAGCGTCAGCACACGTTTTGTGTAAAAATCCTGAACAATAACGGGAATCAAGCCGTCAGGCCCGAATTTTAGGCTATCAATATTCATGTGTTTTCCTTCCTATATCTGAACCGGTATTCCTTTTTCTCTCAGATATTGCTTCAAATCGCGAATCGACACTTCGTTAAAGTGGAAAATCGACGCCGCAAGCCCCGCGTCAATCACGGGAAGCTCGCTGAATAATTCAAAGAAATCTTCACGCCCGCCCGCGCCGCCGGACGCAACAATCGGAATCTTTACTGCATTTGCAACGGCTGTAAGCATTTCAAGGTCAAAACCGTTTTTCACGCCGTCCTTATCAATCGAGTTCACCACAAGCTCGCCCGCACCGTTTGCTTCGCCGCGCTTTGCCCATTCAACCGCGTCCAGGCCTGTGTTCTTTTTGCCTCCTGCTGTAAAGATACTATACTTGTCACCGTCTTTGGCTACGTCTATAGCCAGTACAACGCACCGGCTGCCGTATTTTTTCGCGGCTTCCAAAATAATTCCGGGATTCTTAATCGCACCGGAATTAATGCTGACCTTACCGGCTCCAAGGCTCAACATGCGCTCCACGTCGGAGATTGCGGCAATCCCGCCGCCAACCGCAAGCGGGACGGAAACCACGCCGGCAACTTGTTTCAAAAGGTCTGTAAATAAGGTGCGATTTTCAAGCGACGCCGTGATATCGTATAAAACAATCTCGTCCGCGCCCTCGTCGCTATAGCGTTTCGCAAGCTCTACAGGATCGCTGATTTCCTTGATATGATCGAATTTTACGCCTTTTACAACACGCCCGTTACGGGTGTCAAGGCATGGGATTATCCGTTTTGCCGACATATGCTAAGCACCTCCTCAAGTTTTAGCGCACCTTGATAAATCGCTTTGCCTACGATTGCGCCGTAAACGCCGAGCTGTAGAAGCTCCCTGATTTCCTTTAAAGACGAAATCCCGCCTGAAGCTATAAAGTTGCAGGCTACCCCGCTTTGAAGCCGTTTATAGATTTCCATGTTTGTTCCTTGCATCGCTCCGTCTTTTGATATATCGGTGTAAATAATCGTCTTAACGCCCGCATTTTCGAGCTTCTTGCAAAACTTGACGGAGTCAAGGCCGGTTACTTTGGTCCAGCCGTTTACCGCGATTTTTTCATCCTTTGCGTCAACCCCAACGGCAATCTTTTCGCCGTAGGCCGCTACCATTCTTTCCAAAAAAGCAAAATCCGTGGCGGCAACAGTTCCCAGTATCACCCGCCCGACGCCAATCTCGAGATACCTGTTAACGCGCTCTTCATCGCGAATTCCGCCGCCTACCTCGATAAACATTTTCGCTTTTTCCGCGATGTCTTTTATCGTTGTAAAGTTAGATAGCTTTCCATCCCTCGCACCGTCTAAATCAACGACATGCAGATTCTTTGCGCCTTTCTTAGCAAACGACAAAGCGATATCAACGGGGTTCTCGGAATAAACGTCGACGCAGTTGTAGTCGCCTTGTGTTAAACGCACAACCTTGCCGTCTTTCAAGTCAATCGCCGGAAAAATCTCCACAATATATCCTCCTAATCAGTTCTTCAGCAGCCCCTTAGTAGAGGGGATTTCACCTGAAAACTTATCATCAAGCGCCACTGCCTGCCGCAGCGCCCTCCCGAAGCCTTTAAACGCGGCCTCTATGATATGGTGCGAATTGATTCCCGCGAGCTGTTTGAGGTGCAGCGTAAGCCCCGCCGAATTGCAGAAGCCCGCAAAAAACTCGCGGACAAGCTCCGTGTCGAAATCACCGACCTTTTGAGCCGGAACCTGTAAATCGTAACACAAACACGGGCGCCCTGAAAAATCAAGCGCTACAATAATCAGGCTTTCATCCATCGGCAGCATGAAGCTTCCGTAACGCGTGACGCCGCACATATCGCCCAGCGCGTCTGAAAAAGCTTTGCCAAGCGCAATCCCCAAGTCCTCGACTGTGTGATGGTAATCAACCTCCACGTCGCCGTTTGCCGTAATCTCGGCGTCGAACCTGCCGTGCCGTGCCATAAGCTCAAGCATATGGTCAAGAAATCCGATCCCTGTTTTACAGGTAAACAAGCCCTTTCCGTCAATATTCAGCTTGATTTTGATTTTCGTTTCCGTTGTGCTGCGCGCGTATTCGCCAGTCCTCATGATAATTCCTCCAGCGTTTTTATTAATACGTCCATTTCTTCATCCGTGCCGATCGTAATCCTCACAAAATCCTTTATCAAGGGAGCATCAAAATGCCTGACCAGTACCCCGTTTTCTTTGAGATAACCGAAAATTTCCGCACCGCCGGCACCGCCTTTTAAGAAGATAAAATTGGCGCCGGAAGGCAAGATTTCGTACCCCTTAAGCCGAAGTGTTTTTACTGTTCGCTCCCGAGTTTTGATAACCGCATCGATTGTTTTTAGTGCATAGTGTTCTTCCTTTACAGATGCGATACCCGCTGCGGAAGCCGTCCTGTCGATGTTATATGGGCTAAACGAAAACTTGATACGCTCGAGCGCAGCGATGAGCTTCGCGTTCCCGAAGCCCATGCCCAGCCGAATCCCGGCAAGGCTGCGGCTTTTGGAAAATGTCTGAACAATAAGCAAATTGTCGTATTTATCAATCAGCGTAACACCGGACTCTTCGCCGGAAAAATCAATATAAGCCTCGTCCACGACCACGAGCCTGTCGGGATTCTCCTGAAGAATCCGCTCAATATCGCAAAGCGGAAGGCAAATCCCCGTCGGCGCGTTCGGGTTTGCTATAAAGATATGCCCATGCAGTCCGAAGTAATCGGAAATATCGACGGTATAGTCGCTTTTCAGCGGGATTTCAATTGCCATAAGCCCGAACAGCTCTGCGTAAACCTTGTAAAACCCGTATGTGACGTCGGGAAAATAAACGCGGTCGCCGCGGTCAAAAAACGCCATAAACGCAAACGCCAGAACCTCGTCCGAGCCGCAACCCGCAAAGACCTGCTCCGGCTCTACGCTGTATTTTTCGGCGATGGCAGCGCGAAAATCCGACGACGTGGGGTCAGGGTACAGCCGGTAATCCCCCGTCCTGATGCCGGAAACAGCCGCTAATACCGAAGGCGGCGGCGGGTAGGGGTTCTCGTTTGTGTTAAGCTTTATATATTTTCTCTCGCGCGGCTGCTCACCCGGCGTATACGGCTTTACAGCCAATGCGGATTTTGATAAAAACCGGCTCATTTTTCATCCCCCGAAAAAATTATTCTCTAAGCGCGCCCTTAGTTTTCCTGTCATAAGGTCAATATCGGCTCCTTTGAATTTATAGCTTGATTTGTTTGCGATAAGCCGCGCCGAAACATCCATGATCTTACTTAAAACCTTAAGGTTGTTTTCTTTTAGCGTGCCTCCGGTCTCGACAATATCCACAATCAGGTCTGAGAGCCCCACAAGCGGAGCCAGCTCGATTGAGCCGTTTAGCTTGATGACTTCAATATTCCTGTGATTCGACGCGTAATATTTCTTTGCGATATTCGGGAATTTCGTTGCAATCCTCAGCGATGCTTCTGCTGACTTCTCATAAGTCTCGGGGCCTGCCACGGCGATGCGGCATTTTCCGATTTGAAGGTCTAAAAGCTCGTACACGTCCGGCTCAAACTCGATCAAAGTATCCTTGCCGACGACGCCCACATCGGCGGCGCCACGCTCGACGTAGATAGAAACGTCGGACGGCTTTACAAGGAAATACCGGATATTGTTCAGCTTATTTTCAAGGATCAGCTTGCGGCTGTTTTCCAAAAACTCGGGGCAGTCGTACCCAATTCCCGCAAGAAGCGCGTACACCTCGTCGCCGAGCCTGCCTTTCGGAAGCGCAATATTCAGCATGCTCAGTCTTCCTCCCTGATGCGGTTATCCGCAAAGTTATAGCGTTTTCCCCATGTAAAGCCCGCGGATTCAAGGTCTAAGCGCTCGTTTTCAAGCCTTACGGACATCCCATTTGCCGCCATGTCCCCCGCGATGGCCAGAAGACGCGCATAATCGCTGTTCTCGTTGTATGTGATAAGTATATCAAAATCGAATTTTTTACCCGTATTTAAGTAAGTGCTAAAATCATCAAGTGATACCGCAAAGCCTATGGCGCTGTTGTTTTTGCCCATTTTCCGCATCAGGTTGTCGTACCTTCCGCCTGTCAGCGCCACCTTGGGAACGCCCTTAACATACCCTAAAAAGATAAGCCCGTTGTAGTAGTCAAGGTCATTGACCACCGAAAAGTCAAGGTTCATGCGTTTTCCAAGATTCGTGTCCTTGAACGATTCACCAAGATGTTTTAGCTCGTCATACGCCTCTTGCATTTGCCGGCAGTTGATAAGCTCCTTTACTTTTGGCAGAAGCTCAAAAAAGTTCCCGCGCAAGCAGCTCAGCGAAAGCACGCGGTTTTTAAATTCCTCGCATGCGCAGGCCGCGTCAAGCGCCGCCGCAACATCGTGCCGGCTGCACCTGTGAATCCCGTCCATCACCTGATGCTTAAGGTGTGCCGGAATATCCGCCTGCTCCAAAAGCCCCGACAAAAAACCTAAATGCGAAATATCGAGCACAAAATCTTTGCTGATCAGTTCAAGGCTTAACAGCGCAAGCTGAACCGCCTCGATATTCGAAAAGGAATCGGTCTTGCCGATGATTTCCATACCGATCTGGTTGCAGACCTTGTATTCGCGGGTCTCCTTCGTCAGCCTTATCACTTCATCGACGTAGTAAAGCTTTTCAAGGGCGGTAAGCTCTTTTTCCGGCATGTTCTTCACGATTGAAAGCGTGATGTCGGGCTTGAGCGCCAAAAGCTTGCCGTTCGCGTCCATAAATGTGATGATGTTCTCGGATTTTAAGAAATTTTTATACTCGATATAAAGGGCGTAATCCTCGAACTTATTAACGCGTATGCGCCGAAATCCGCGCTTATCGAACAGCTTTCTAAGCCGCGTGCTCACAAGCTCGTCGCTCGATACACCTTTAACCGGTAGATCCATATTATAATCACCTACGCTAAACATTAAAACAAACCTGTAATATTATACACGAATAACGCGGTTTCGTCAATTCGCGCAATCAAGCGCAAAGTCCTTGACTTTTCCGCTTGGATATGCTAACTTGATGACATGTAAAAATCGGCCGGATGCTAGGGCGCGTGTTTTTCGTTTGCGCGCTTGACGCATAATTATGAAAAAAGAGGGTGGAAAAAACGTGTCTTACAAATCAAAAAGAATCCTGATTACCGGCGTTGTCGTTATGCTGGCGTTAGCAGCTATGACAATCACAACCTTCGCGGCGGAAGAGGCCGAATACCAAAGCGCCGTGTACGCGACTTTCTGGTCCCTTGTTCCTCCCATTGTTGCGATTGTTCTCGCGCTTATCACGAAAGAGGTTTACTCTTCGCTCTTTATCGGCATTATCACGGGCGGCTTGCTTTACGCAAACTTCAACCCCGTGCTCGCGATTAATTCCATTGTGGACATGCTCATCGAGAGCATCGGCGACGGCTGGAACGTCGGTATCCTGATATTCCTTGTAACCTTGGGCGCAATGGTCGCCCTCGTTAACAAGGCGGGCGGCTCGGCGGCCTACGGACAATGGGCAGGCAGCCGGATAAAATCAAAGAAAGGCGCTACCATGTCCACGTTCGGGCTCGGGCTTTTGCTTTTCGTCGACGACTATTTCAACTGCCTCACCGTCGGCAGCGTCATGAGGCCCGTAACGGACAAGTTCAAGATGTCCCGCGCAAAGCTTGCGTATATAATTGACGCCACCGCGGCGCCTATATGTATCATAGCGCCGATTTCAAGCTGGGCGGCGGCCGTTACGTCGTCGGTCGACAGCGACTCGATAGACGGGTTTAACGTATTCTTGCGCGCAATCCCGTACAACCTGTACGCATTGATGACCCTTGTGATGATTGTCGCAATCACATTTATGGGCTTTGATTTCGGCAAAATGCAGCGGCATGAAAGCATTGCGGAAACGGGCGACCTTTTCGGCGGCGAATCTGATGAATACGCCGAAATGGAGGAGCCTTCCGTAAACCCGAACGGCAAAGTGAAAGACTTGGTGCTTCCCATTCTTGTACTGATTGCAAGCTGTATAATCGGTATGATTTATACCGGCGGATTCTTTGACGGCGTGGGCTTTATCGATGCCTTTGCCGACTGCGACCCTTCCGTTGGCCTGCCGCTCGGCTCAATTGTCGCGCTTCTCATAACCTTCCTGCTGTATATTCCAAGGAAGGTGCTCACGTTCAAGCAATTTGCCGACATCCTTCCGAAAGGCTTCATCCAAATGGTTCCCGCAATCCTGATTCTTTCGTTCGCGTGGACGCTCAGCGGTTTTTGCCGCTCCGCCCTCGGCGCCGGTGAATTTGTCGGCGCGGTCGTCTCGGATAACGCCGCCGCCAGCGCGTTTCTTCCGGCGCTCATGTTCCTCATCGCGCTTGGCCTTGCGTTTTCGACCGGTACATCCTGGGGAACGTTCGGTATCCTTATCCCGATTTCAACCGCTATCTTCCCGGGTATGAGCGAAATTTTAGTCATCACGATTGCGGCATGCCTTGCCGGAGCCGTATGCGGCGACCACATCTCCCCGATTTCAGATACGACAATCATGTCTTCGAGCGGCGCGAAATGTAACCATATCGCGCACGTCTCGACGCAGATACCGTATGCGCTGCTTGTGGCCGGCGTGTCGTTTGTCGGGTATATAGTCGCCGGTTTTGTCCAAAACCCGGTCGTGCCGCTTATCCTTACCTTTGTGCTGCTTATCGCGGCATTATACGCAATAAGAATCTATGTAAAGAAAAACGCGCCCTCGGCTCTTGACGGCATGGACGTCACATTCGTAAAAGCTCCCGCGCCGGAACCTGAGCACGCGGATAAAGAATCTTAGAGCCTGTATAGTCGTTCTACTTGAAAACCGGACGCCCGAAAGCGTCCGGTTTTTTCATATATAATCTTCTTTCAAAATCGCATACATTTTCATGTCGACGGTACGCCCGTTTTTTACCGCGTTGCTTCGAAGCGTCCCCTCGCAGGTGAAGCCGTTTTTCTCAAGCGCCCGGCATGAACCGGCGTTAAAGGCATACGGCTGCGCAAATACCCGTATGATGTCGGTATTTTTAAACAGATACTCCAAAACCTCGCGGATCGCCTTCGTCGCAACCCCTTTGCCCCAGTATTCCTCCGCGACGTAGTAGCCCATCTCGGCGGTAAGCCGGTGGACGTTGTCCTTGCGAAACGCGCCGATGCTGCCGACGGCGGCGCCGTCAACCGCAATCGCCCACGCGAATGTGCTGTTTTCGTCAGCCGCAAGCATCGCGGTTATGAAATCCTCCGCGTCCGATACGGTATACGGGTACGGGATACCGTCCCGCAGGTTATCCAATATTTTCTTGTTATTAAGCGCCTTTGCAAGCGCTTCGGCGTCGTCTGTCCTCCAGCGGCGGATTTGAACGTCCATGATGCTCCTTTCCTAAACCAGCCGGTTGATTAATTCCTCGCGCCCGCCAAAAAGCATATCTATGACCGGAAGCTCAATCATGGTGTACGCACCCGCGGGCTGGCGCATGGCGGCCCTTGCACACGCGGCCATCACCTGCGACGTAAGCGCCGGGTTGTTTATGCGCATGTTAAATTCAAGCATCTGGTTGTGCGTTTTCCCCGAAACGCCTTTGCGCGTCATGTTTACGCCGTGTCCCATATCCATGAGCCGCGATAAGTCTTCAACGGCGAAGACATGCGTTTCGTCGCTTATAAAATACGGGTCCGCCTTGATTTCGCGGCTTGCTTCGCCGAGGGAAGCGCCGTCCTCAAGCTCTATATATACCATCCGCTTGTGGACCCCCGCCCCTTGCGGCATCGTGACGCTGAGCGCGTCCTTTACGCCTCTCACAGCTTTTGCGGCGACGGAATGCCCCATGCTCATGCCGGGGCCGAAGTTTGTGTATGTAATCCCGTTCGGCACGATCGCCTCCATAAGCGCCCGCACAATGGAATCGCTCCCCGGGTCCCAGCCTGACGCAACAATCGAAACCCTGCCCGCTTTTTTCGCGGCTTCATCCAGTTCCCCGCGCACTTTTACAATCGACGCGTGCACGTCGTAGCAGTCAACCGTGTTGATGCCAAGCGCTAAATACTTCTTCGCGGTTTCAAGCACCGCGCGCGTCGGTATGCAAAGCAGCGCCACATCGACTTCGCCAAGCTCCGTAACGTCGCAGGTTACTTTCACGCCGCCGTCTAAAGCGCTTTCGGCGTTTCTTCTCACAACACCCGCAAGCTCCATGTCCGGTGCCGCCGACACGGCTTCCACAGCATATTTTCCGACATTGCCGTACCCGATTACCGCAACCTTAATTTTATCCATAAAACATCGCCCCTATTTGAAATACATGAACAACTGGCACTTTATCATGCCGTTGTAAAGTTTACGCCGCTTGTCGGCGGGCCTGCCGAACAACGCCTCAAAGTCCTCATGCGGGCTTATGATATAGTATCTGAACCCGTCGCGTCTTTCGAAAACCTCGCCCATTTTCTTGTAAAGCATTTCGGCTTCCCTGATCTCCAAAAGCCTCTCGCCATACGGAGGGTTACAGAGAATCACCGCGTTTGCGCCGTCCTGCTTAAAGTTCGCGATATCCCTTATCTGCACATCTATGCGCTTTGATACCCCCGCCTTGCCCGCGTTTTCAGCAGTCAGGCGGACTGCAAGCTCATCCGTATCGTAGCCCTTTGCAAAAAAACCGATATCCTTTTTAATCTCGGAAATCGCGCTTTCGCGTTCCTCCCGCCACACCGCCTTTGGAATCTGCTCCCATTTTTCCGCATCAAAACGGCGGCGGACCCCCGGCGCAATGCGGTACGCCCGAAGCGCCGATTCAATCAAAAGCGTTCCCGAGCCGCACATCGGGTCGATCACCGTATCATCAGGCCCTACCCTCGCGATGTCGGCAATGCCTGCCGCAAGCGTCTCCTTGAGCGGAGCCTCAGTCGACGTCTGCCTGTATCCGCGCTTATGAAGCCCCGCGCCCGACGTATCAAGCATGACGGTGACATAATCCTTAAGGATTGAAAACCGGATTTGGCGTCTTTCTCCCGTCTCCTCGAACCAGCTTTGGCCGTAGACCTTTTGGAGCCGTTTGACCGCGGCTTTCTTGATGATGGACTGGCAATCCGGTACGCTGTGAAGCCCCGATTTAAGCGACCATCCCGTGACGGGGAAAGCATCGTTTTTCCCGATAAAATCCTCAAAATTAAGCTTTTCCACATTGTCGAAGAGCTCAGTGAAGCTTTTCGCCTCAAACGAGCCCAGCACGATGCAAACTCGCTCGGCGCACCTAAGCCGGATATTCGCGCGCGCAAGAATCGCCTCGTCCCCTGAAAAAGAGACCTTGCCGTCCGTTGCGGCAACATCTTTTCCGCCAATCCGCCTGATTTCCGAAGCCAGCACGGATTCAAGGCCGAACAGGCACGGCGTCTGTAACGTCATTATCTGTGTTCCGCCATCATAAACAGCGCGACCGTCCCGACGCCCGTGTGGGAGCCTACGACCGGGCCGATAAAATTAATCATGCAATCCTTTATCCCAAACCGTTTTTTCATCAGCCCCGCGACATACTCCGCGTCATCCGCGCAATCAGCGTGGCTTATCATAAAGTAATCGGGCTTTGTGCCGCCGACAACTTTTTCCATATTATCAACAAGCGACGCAAGCGCCTGCTTTCTGCCCCTTACCTTGCCGATCGGTATCAGCTTCCCGTCGTTATCAACGTATAATACCGGCTTTATTCCAAGCATGGAGCCCGCGATAGCCGACGTCTTTGACACGCGGCCGCCGCGGTGCAGATGCATGAGATCGTCCACGGTAAAATAATGCGCGACATTAAGGCGGTTGTTTTCGGCCCACTCCACAAGCTCGTCAAAGGATGCTCCCTCCTGCTTCTTCCTGTGCGCCATAAACAAAAACAGCCCCTCGCCCATGGAGGCGCAAAGCGAATCGACCGCCTTGATTTTCCTGTCGGGGTATTCCTTTGAAAGCTCCCCGGCTGCCCTTGCGCCGCTTTCATACGTGGCGCTGAGGCCCGACGAAAACGCAAGATAGAGCACGTTCTTGCCGTCTTTGAGGTGTTTTTCCATCTCGGTTTTGATCTCCTCGGAGTTGAGGGCCATCGTGGTGGAGCGCTTGCCTTCGCGTATCAGCTTGTAAAACTCGGATAAAGGCATATCGCCGGCGCGATAGATGTTATCGTCTATACAGTACGGCATTTTTATCATCGCAATATCGTTTTGGGAATAAAACTCATATGGCAAATCGCAGTTGTCGTCCGCTATGATGACGTAGTTGTCCTGCATTTTTACGACCCCCTTTAATATGTTAAATTATACCTTATGTGGAGATTTTTTGCAACGGATAATTTACGGGGGCTCACGAGAGCTCCAGCTTGTCGATCTCGTCGCATATTTTTTTGAAAATTGGCGCCGCCATATGCTCGCCGGACACGCCGCCTTCGACGAAAACGACAATGCTGTATTTAGGGTTATAAGCGGGATAAAACCCTGCGAACCACGCGTGGACAATCTCTGTCCCGCCGATTTTTTGCCCGGTCTGCGCCGAGGAGGTCTTTCCTCCGGCGCCTCCGCGCCTTGGCTTAGCTGTGCGCCCGCTGCCGTCCTCAACAACGCTGATCATCAGGCTCTTAATGGTATTTGATGTGCTTTCGCCGATAATCCTGTTCTCCGCAAACTCAGCAGGCTCCTCTGAAAGCGTAAACCCGTCGTCCGTGAATCCGCGCACGAGGTTCGGCATAACGGCGAAGCCTCCGTTTACTAGGCTTGAGACGACGCCTGCCATTTGAAGCGGCGTGGCAAGCGAGCTGCCTTGTCCGAACCCGAAATTCGCAAGTGCCGCCGGGTTTCTAAGCTCCGCAAGGCCCGGAAGATTCCCGGGCTGCGCCCTTAGCCCCGGAGCAAGCTCTGTGCGGCTGTCAAAGCCCATGTTGACGCAAAACATAAGCAGGTACTCGGGGCCGAGCTCCTCCGCCAGCATGATGAAATACGTGTTGCACGAAACCTCAAGCGCCCGCCTCATATCCGTTTCGCCGTGGACCGCGTTGTTGTTGCAGCGGAAAACCACGCCGCCCACGTCTATCTGTCCGCCGCATATATATTTCTTTGTGACCGGTATGCCCTTTTCAAGCGCCGCCGCCGATACCACAAGCTTAAACACCGAGCCGATGTTATACCCGCTCACGGCGCGGCTGATAAACGGCGCGTCATCATCGTCAAGGCTTGCCGATATGTTGTTCTGGTCAAATACCGGCAGGCTTGCCATCGCGAGGATGTTGCCGGTATCCACCTCCATCACGATGGCGGCGCCCTTGTCGCATCCCCACGAAAGCGCTTCCTGCGCGATATACTGGACCTCCCTGTCAAGCGTGAGGCATACCCCGCCCACCGGGTTTTCATTTGACCGGTTGACGTTTACCGAAGCACCGGGCATGATGTGTCCCGCCGCGTCAACATAATAGGAGCAGCTCACCCTGCCGCCCCAATCTTTCAGTTCATCGTTAAAGCTAAGCTCGATCCCCGAAACGCCGTCGATGTCGCCGCCGCCCATATACCCGACGATATGCGGGGCGTAGCTGTAGCCGCCATACCGCTTCGGTATACGGAAAACCTCTATTCCCGCCGCATATATCTCGTTTACCGGAACCTTTATCGCAAACGGCATGGCTGCCGATAATCTTTCGACGACAGCGGGCTTTTCCTCGTCCGGCACGACGTCTAAAAGCTCTAAGGCTGCCTGCGGCGACGGCAACACTGACGCTACATACTCAAACTCCTTGTTTACAAGGCCGTTCATGTTCCTGTCGTAGATCATACCCCTTGTCGTCGCGACTGATAGGCTGTATCCGCCTTGCCCCGCCGCCGCCATTTTGATGTACCCCGACGCGTCGATGTGATAAATCCTGTAGATTAAGACCGTCATAAGCATTACAAATGCAAAATAAACTCCAACCACCCTGCTATGCAAAAAAACACCGCCAGTCCATGAGAATCTTATGTTCTCATATTGTTGGCGGTGTGTTGATTTTGTATACAAAACCAAACCGTTAATTAATATTTCCCGATATCAGTGCGGTAGAACATGCCCTCAAACCGGATTTTGCCTATGGCCTTATACGCTTCATCAAGCGCCTCTTGCAGCGTTTTCGCCTGCGCCGTCACGCCCAGCACGCGCCCTGCGCTTGTAACAAAACCGTCCCCGGTATGCTTTGTCCCCGCGTGATGCACTAAGGCGCCGTCTAGCTGCCCGTCCGGCTTAAGCCCCGAAATTGCATGCCCTACCCTGTATTTCCCGGGATATCCGCCGCTTGCCGCGACGATACACGCCGCAGCCCCGTCCTTCCACTTGACTGTCAAGGTGTTAAGCTTTTCACCGGTTACCGCAAGCATGATTTCAAGCAAATCGGTATCGAGAAGCGCAAGCACGGCCTGCGCCTCAGGATCGCCGAAGCGGCAGTTGTATTCAATTACCTTCGGGCCGTCGGGCGTCAATATCAGCCCGAAATAAAGGCATCCCTTAAACGGCCTGTTCTCACGGCTCATGGCTTCAACCGTCGGCAGAAAGATTGTCTTCATGCAGAGGTTTGCGATTTCGGGCGTGTAATGGGGGTTTGGCGCAATCACGCCCATGCCGCCGGTGTTAGGGCCCAGATTGCCGTCAAATGCGCGTTTATGATCCATTGACGACGCCATCGGGACGATTGTTTTGCCGTCGCAAAAAGCAAGCACCGTAACCTCGGGGCCTTCGAGGAATTCTTCGACGACGATCTCGCTTCCGCTTTCGCCGAAGATTTTTTCCTCCATCATCGAGCGAATCGCCGCTTTCGCCGAAGTAAAATCCTCCGCGATCACAACGCCCTTGCCGAGCGCCAAGCCGTCCGCTTTGATTACAACGGGATATGTCCCGCTATCTCGGATATGCCTTTCGGCTTCCCGCATATCTGTAAAGGCATTGTACTTGGCAGTTGGTATTCCATATTTTTTCATAAGCCCTTTTGAAAACACCTTGCTGCCCTCGATGGCGGCGGCTAATTTATTGGGGCCGAAAGCGGGAATACCTTTTTCTTGAAAGGCGTCGACCATTCCGAGCACAAGCGGGTCGTCGGGCGCTACAACAGCAAAGTCTATCTTATTTTCCACAGCGAACGCGACGATTTGCTTCATGTCGGTAGTTTTTAAATCTGAACGCGGGCATATCGCTTCGTTTGCGATACCTGCGTTTCCCGGGATACAGTAAAGCTTCCCTGTCTTTTCGCTTTGTAAAAGCTTGCGGACAAGCGCGTGCTCACGCCCGCCTCCGCCGACGACTAAAATATTCATCTGCTTCCTCAACATAATTAATGCTTGAAATGGCGCATACCGGTGAACACCATTGCTATCCCCGCCTCGTCACAGGCTTTTATGCTTTCTTCATCGCGGACAGACCCGCCGGGCTGGATAATCGCGGTGATTCCCGCATTTGTTGCGGCCTCCACGCAATCCTTAAACGGGAAGAAGGCGTCCGACGCCATCACGCTGCCGAGCGCGTGCTCCTCCCCTGCGAACCTAAGCGCAAGCTCAAGCGACGCGATACGGTTTGTCTGCCCTTGCCCGATACCAACGGTGGCGTTGCCTTTAACAAGCACAATCGCGTTTGAATTTGCGTGCTTTACCACGCGCCACGCAAACATAAGCTGCGTGATTTCGCGTCTTGTCGGAGCCCGTTTCGTCACCGTCTTTAAGTCTGTCTCGAGGTAAAGCTCCGTGTCAAGCTCCTGAACCAGCAGCCCGCCCGCTACTTTTTTCACGTCGATCATGCCGTAGCTGTTCGGTATGTTGATATCGTTTAACGCAAGCAGACGCAGATCTTTTTTCTTGCTGAATACTGAAAGCGCATCGTCCGAAAAAGACGGCGCGATGATGATTTCAAGGAATATCTCGCTCATTTTAAGCGCGGTTTGCGCGTCTATCTCGCGGTTTACGGCGACAATCCCGCCGAAAATGGAGACGGGATCGGCTTCATACGCTTCGATATACGCGTCGGTCAGAATCTCGCCAAGCCCAACGCCGCACGGGTTTGCGTGCTTTACGGCGACGGCGCACGGAACCACCACGGAAAACTCCTTTAAAATGTCAATCGCGCGGTTTGCGTCGTTTATATTATTATAGCTAAGCTCCTTGCCTTGAAGCTGCACCGCGGAGGCGACGCCGTTGTCCTGAAGCTTGATTTCACGGTAAAATGCGGCTTGCTGATGCGGATTTTCGCCGTACCGCATTTTTTGTACAAGGTCATATGTCAGCGTAAGCGACTGCGGGAATGAGATCATAGGGGAGTCATCCTGCCTCCGCCGCATATAGTTTGCGACAATCGCGTCGTAAGCCGCCGTATACTCAAACACCTTGCACGCAAGGTTATATTTTTCGTCGCTGCTTACTTTTCCGGTTTTAAGAAGCTCCAATACCTTGCCGTAATCGCCGGGGTCGATGACGACGACGACGTCGCGCCAGTTCTTGGCGGCCGCGCGTATCATCGTAGGCCCGCCGATGTCGATATTCTCAACCGCTTCGTCAAGCATTACATTTTTCTTAAGGATCGTCTCCTTGAAAGGGTAAAGGTTGACTGCGACCACGTCGACCGGCGTGATGCTCAAATCCTCAAGCTGTTTTAAATGATTCTCGTTTTCCCTTACGGCGAGAACTCCCGCGAGAACATTCGGATGAAGCGTTTTAACACGCCCGTCAAGACACTCCGGGAAGCTTGTGACGTCGGAGATCTCCGTGATTTCCACCGATTTTTCGCGTAAGTATTTTGCCGTGCCGCCCGTGGATACGATCTCAAACCCAAGCTCTGTGAGCCCCTTTGCGAACTGTAGCACACCGGTTTTATCCGATACGCTGATTAACGCCCTTTTTTTATTCATTGCCGCATTACCCCTTCGCACGCGTTTTCTTTTATCATTTTAAAAGACAGTATTTCTACCGCCTTAGGTAAAATAATCTGTTCCGCCTCATCCATTACCCTTTTTTGCAGGATTTCCGGCGTGTCTCCGTCTTGTACCTCCACCGCCTTTTGCAGGATAATCCTGCCGCCGTCGATCACTCCGCTGACGTGGTGGACAGTGGCGCCCGTCACCTTAACGCCGTAACGAAGC
The DNA here is from genome assembly GCA_009777635.1 of Oscillospiraceae bacterium. Lineage (GTDB taxonomy): Bacteria > Bacillota > Clostridia > Oscillospirales > Ruminococcaceae > WRAV01. Next base: position 128,260 of record WRLK01000001.1, read on the forward strand.
GCCTCCTCATGGACTTTTAAGCCGTAATACCCTTTGCCGCAAAACGACGGGATCAACGACGGATGCACGTTAATAATCCTTTCGCTAAAAGCTTTCAGCACGTTTTCCCCGACAATGCAAAGATATCCCGCCAAAACGACAAGCTCTATCTTCCGTTCCGCAAGTACATCCAAAAGCGCCTTGTCAAACGCTTGCGTTGAGCCGTAGTCTTTTTTCGATACCGTGACGGCTTCTATCCCGTTTTGTTTTGCGCGCGTGAGCGCATATGCTTTACTGTTTGAGGAAACTACAAGCGTAATTTTTCCGCCGCCAAGCTCCCCTCTTTTTTCCGCGTCTATCAGCGCTTTAAGGTTTGTTCCGCCGCCGCTTACGAGCACCGCGATACGAACGCCGGTCACAGCACAAGCACCCCTTCTACGCCGCGTTTTACCTCGCCGATAACGGCTGCTTTTTCCCCGCTTGCATGAAGCGACTTTATCGCGGTCGCAGCTTCCTCCGGCGGCACTACGACGCACATGCCGGTGCCCATGTTAAACGTTGCGAACATGTCGCACCACGGTATATCCCCCGCTTTTTGTATTATCTCAAAAATAGGCGGAATCTCAAGCCTCGCGCGTTCAATCTTAACGCCGAAGCCTTCCGGCAAGGCTCTTGGGATATTCTCATAAAATCCGCCGCCGGTGATATTTGAGATGCTTGCGGCCCTCACCGCTTTTAACAGCGCAAGGATTGCCTTTACATAAATCTTTGTAGGCGTAAGGAGCGCTTCGCCGATGGAAGCGCCAAGCTCCCTTGCATATATTCTAACATTTTTCCCGTCAATATCCAATACCTTTCTCGCAAGAGAGTATCCGTTTGAGTGAAGCCCCGACGATGCGATCCCAATCAGCGCGTACCCGTCTTTTACGTTTTTAGGGTCAAGGAGCTTTTCTCTGTCGGCGATGCCGACTGAAAACCCCGCGATGTCATATTCGTTTTCAGCATAAAACCCGGGCATTTCTGCGGTTTCCCCGCCAATCAGGGCGCATCCGGCCATCTCGCAGCCGTCCGCGACGCCTCCGACAATCTCGGCGACGCGCTTCGGGATATTCCTGCCCACCGCGAGATAATCAAGAAAAAACAGCGGCATAGCCCCCGTGCAGATAATATCGTTCACGCACATGGCGACACAATCGATACCGATCGTGTCGTGCTTGTCCATCAAAAACGCAAGCTTTAGCTTTGTGCCGACGCCGTCCGTGCCTGAAACAAAAACAGGCTCTTTCATTCCGGTTAAGTCGGGCTTGAATAATCCGCCAAAGCCGCCGATCTCCGACAGCACGCCGGGAATTTTCGTCCTTTGCACATGGCTTTTCATAAGCTCCACCGCGCGGTATCCCGCCGTCACGTCAACTCCGGCCGCTTTGTAGCTTTTGCTCTTAGAACCTGTATGCAATATCATTCTTCCTCACCGGCCTTCTCGCTGATCCTGCGGTCGAACTTGGTCCCGGCTTTCATACTCGGCCCCGGGGCCGGGTATTCTCCCGTAAAGCAACCTGCGCAAAATCCGCACGACGCGTTTTCAGCAATCTTAAGCACGCTGCCGACCGATAGGTAGCCTAAGCTGTCAACGCCAATCCACTTTGCGATTTCAGGGATGCTCATCTTGCAGGCGATTAAGTTCTCGCGGCTGTCGATGTTCGTGCCGAAATAGCATGGGTGCATGAACGGCGGCGCCGAAACGCGCATATGTACTTCTTTTGCGCCTGCCTCCCTCAAAAGCCTTATGATCCTGGCACACGTAGTACCCCTTACTATGGAGTCGTCTATCAGCACGACGCGTTTATTGCGCACTGTCGATTCGATGACGTTAAGCTTTATTTTTACCGACAATTCGCGCTCAAGCTGCGTCGGCTGGATAAACGTGCGGTCGATATACCGGTTTTTTAGAAAACCGATGCCGTAAGGAATACCCGATTCCCTCGCGTAGCCCAAAGCCGCAGGGATACCGGAATCGGGCACGCCGATCACGACATCGGCCTCCACCGGGTTTTCCAGCGCTAAGTATTCACCGGCACGCTGCCTTGCCTCTTGAACGTTTACACCGGATATAACGGAATCCGGCCTTGCGAAATATACAAACTCGAACACGCAAAGCGTGCCTTTTCCCGCGCAGTGGCTTCGGTTCGAGTTCACGCCGTTTTTGTCCGCGACGACAATTTCCCCGGGCTCTATCTCACGCACGAGCGAAGCGCCGATCGAGTCAAGCGCGCAGGTTTCCGACGCAAAGATGATGTTGTCGTCCTTGCAGCCCATGCAAAGCGGCCTGAAGCCGTTCGGGTCGCGGCAGGCGATCATCTTGCTCGGGCTCATGACGACAAGCGAATACGATCCCTTGAGCTTATCCATCGCAAATGATACGGCTTCCTCAATGGAGCGCGCCGTAAGCCTTGCCCGCGTGATGACGTGCGAGATTACCTCGATATCGCTGGCGGAATGGAATATCGCGCCGGAAAGCTCTGCTTCCTCCCGAAGCTCGGCTGAATTTGTAAGGCAGCCGTTAAACGCAAGCGCCATGTTCCCTTTGATGTGGCGCACAACAATCGGCTGCGCGTGGGAGCGGCTTTTGCTCCCTTTGGACGCGTAGCGCACATGCCCCAGCGCCATGTTACCCTTGCCGAGCCCTGTCAGTATATCCCGCGTAAACACGTCGGGTACAAGTCCCAAATCGCGGTGGTAGCCGATCACGCCGTCGTCGTTTACGGCGATGCCGCAGCTTTCCTGCCCGCGGTGCTGAAGCGCGTAAAGCGCCAAGTATGTCTGTGCGACAACGTCGGAGTTCTTTTGGCCGTGGACCCCAAAAATCCCGCATTCCTCGCGGATAAAATCAGAGTTTTGCAAAAACCTTTTACCCCTTTTCACAAAGCCAGAGTGTGCTTATTAAGACACACTCCGGGCTAATTTCATATTACTGCTGGTCTCCCATCATATCTTTTAAGGATACCGCAAGCCCCGCTAAAGACTGTATCTCGCTGGGGATGATAATCTTCGTTGATTTTCCGTCCGCCACACGTTCGAACGCCTCTATGCCTTTTAGCGAAAGCACCTGTTTGCTTGGAGCCGCTTCGTTTAACATCTTGATTGCGTCGGCCGTTGCCCTTTGCACCATTAGGATTGCTTCGGATTCGCCCTGCGCTTCGCGGATGTGCGCTTCGCGTTTGGCGTCGGCGCGCAGTATAGCGGATTCCTTTTCGCCTTCGGCGACAAGTATCTGGCTGCGTTTTTCGCCCTCCGCCCTTAGTATCGACTCACGGCGTTCACGCTCGGCCTTCATCTGTTTTTCCATCGCTTCCTGAATCTCACGCGGCGGGATGATATTTTTAAGCTCCACGCGGTTGACCTTGATTCCCCACTTATCGGTGGCGGCGTCAAGCGTCGCGGTGATTTTCGTGTTAATCGTGTCTCTTGAGGTAAGCGTCTGGTCAAGCTCCAGGTCGCCGATGATGTTACGCAGGGTCGTCGCGGTAAGGCTTTCGATCGCCGCAACCGGGCGCTCGACGCCGTAGGTGAAAAGCTTCGCGTCCGTCACCTGAAAAAACAGCACCGTGTCGATCTGCATGGTTACGTTGTCTTTCGTGATAACAGGCTGCGGCTGGAAGTCGGCGACTTGCTCCTTGATGGACACCTTTTTCGAAATACGGTCGATCAGCGGGATTTTCACATGAAGCCCCGTGTCCCATGTCGAGGAATATGCGCCAAGCCGCTCGATTACGTACACCTTTGCCTGGGGCACGATTTTTACGTTTGTAAGCAAAAGAAAAATAAGCAGGAAAACCAAAATCAATGTAAACGCCAGCATAATATATACCTCCATTTTACTTTATGTATCAAATGCAGCCTAACGTATAAACGGCCGGTTAATCTTCTCCGGTTCGCTCCACGATAAGCTTCACGCCGTCAATCGCCTTTACGGCGACCTTTTGTTTTACTTCTATCTTGCTGTCGTCGGCGCTTCTCGCCGTCCAGTCAAGGCCGTTGGCAATAACCCTGCCGGTTTGCATGAGATTGTTAATTTCCTCCGTGACGACGCCGTTTTTACCGATTACCGCATCGGCGTTCGTGGCGGTCTTTTTCGGCGTGATCTTTTTTTGAAGGATCGGCCTTCCTGTTAAAAGAGCCACAATCGACGTGATGATGAACAAAACCAGCTGCACAGACACAGGCGCGCCCATAAGCGACGCCAGCATGGAAACAACCGCGCCCGCCGCAAACCACAAAAAGACAAACTGTACTGTCGCGCCCTCAATGACAATCAGGGCAACGGCTATCAAAAGCCATATAATCGCGCTTGAAACACTCAACGCAAGCACCTCCTTTTATTGCTCCCCCAACTACACCGCCCTAAATATTTAGATAAAGGTTGGTGAAGAAATCGTACTGTTTCATTATAGCGGAATAATATAAAAAATACAATGAATTTTCAATAGGAAGTTGTGTCAAATAGTGTGTAAAATATTGTTTTAAACTGTACAATTTACTGGCAGATATAAATCAGAGCCTCACGGCTTTTATGCCCTGCGGTGTGTCTTCAAGCGCGATACCCCTTGCCTTTAACTCGTCTCGGATTGCGTCGGCTCTTGCGAAGTCGCGGTTGTTCCGCGCTTTTTGCCGCTCGTCTATCAAGGCCTTGACGTCGTCTTCCAAATCGCCGCTTTTGCGTGCGTAAAGAAGCCCCAGCACGCCGCACAGCTCGTCGAACAGCTTGATTGCGGCTTCACATTCGGCTTTGTCCGGCTGCGCCTGAAACCGCGTGTTGCAGTCGCGCACAAGCTCGAACAGCGCGGCGATGCCGTCCGCCGTGTTAAAGTCGTCGTCCATCGCATCGATAAACTGTTGCTTCCGGCTTTTAAGCCGCAGGGAAAAGTCAGAGCCGACCTTTTCGGAGCCATTTGAATCGCATACCGCGTTTTTAAGCGCGAAATCAAGGTTGTCGCGGCAGTTGTAAAGCCGCTCAAGCGCCGATTTGCATTGCTCAAGCGCATCGAGGCTGTAGTTGATCGGGCTTCTGTAATGCGCTGAAAGCAACAGGAATTTTATCGGCTCATAACCGTATTTTTCGGCGACGTCGCGAACGGTGAAGAAATTCCCCAGCGACTTGCTCATTTTCTGGTTATCGATGTTGATGTAACCGTTATGCATCCAAAAGCGCGCGTATTTTGTTCCGGTGCAGCATTCGCTCTGGGCGATTTCGTTTTCATGGTGCGGGAAAACCAAATCCTGTCCTCCGCCGTGAATGTCAATGGTATCGCCAAGATATTTTTTCACCATCGCGGAACACTCGATATGCCAGCCCGGCCTGCCGCGCCCCCAAGGCGACTCCCAGTACGGCTCGCCCGGCTTTGCGTTTTTCCACAAGGCGAAGTCGCTGAAATCCTCCTTCGATTCGGTGACGTCCACGCGGTTGCCGGCGTCAAGCTCGTCGATCGTCCGGTGCGACAGCTTGCCGTAATCCTTAAAGCTGCGGCTTCTGAAATATACGTCGCCTCCGCTTTCATATGCATGGCCTTTATCGACCAGCGTGCCTATGATCTCGATTATGGTGTCCATCGTTTCCGTGGCTTTCGGATGGATTGTCGCCTTTCGCACGCCAAGCCCGTCTGCGTCCTTTTGGTACTCCCTGGTATACCGTTCCGCGATGACTTCGTATCCCACGCCTTCTTCGTTTGCTTTCGCGATGATTTTGTCGTCGATGTCGGTGAAATTCTGCACAAACGTAACGTCATAGCCTATATACTCGAAGTACCGGCGCAGCGTATCGAATACGCAGACCGGCCTTGCGTTTCCGATATGGATAAAATTATAAACCGTGGGACCGCACGCATACATTTTGACCTTGCCTTTTTCGCTCGGCACAAATTCTTCCTTTTTCTTTGTCATGGTGTTGTATATCAACATTGCCGCTTCCTCCGTTTTATTCATCTGAAGATAATCCCACGCCGTCTTTGGATTCAAGCTGATCGAGCCGTTTTTTCATGCGGCCAAGCTCGGCCTGAAGCCTGCAAAGCTCCTGTGAAACAGGGTCGGGCGTATGGATATGGTCAAGCTTATCCCTCACGCGCTTGCCGTTTACCTTGACGACCCTTGCGGGTACTCCGACCGCCGTTGCGCCTTTAGGCAGCGGCTGCAATACAACCGCGTTGGACGCGACCTTCGCCCCGTCGCCAATTGTGAACGGGCCTAAGATTTTCGCACCGCTTCCCACAAGCACGTCGTTGCCTAGCGTTGGGTGGCGTTTGCCTTTTTCCTTGCCGGTACCGCCAAGGGTAACGCCCTGATAAATCGTGCAGTTATCGCCAATCTCGGCGGTCTCGCCGATGACGACGCCGCTTCCGTGGTCAATCAGCACGCCGCGTCCAATCTTTGCTCCCGGATGTATCTCTATCCCCGTTAAGAAGCGGGAAAACTGCGAGATGAGCCGTGCCGGAAAATACGCCTTGTTCCTGTAGAGCCAGTGCGCAGGCCTGTGCAGCGCGATTGCGTGCAGACCCGGATACAATATTATAACCTCAAACGCCGTCCTGGCCGCCGGGTCGCGTTCCCTTATGGCGTTTATATCTTTTTTGATGCCGCTGAACATAATTGTTTCCTCCCGAATAAATCTAAAAAAGCCCCCGAAAAGCATATACTGCTTTTTCAGAGGCGGTAAAGCCGCGGTCCCACTCTGTCTTGTATCTTAAAATCACTGTCGTCTTTGACAATCATTCCAAAAGCCCTTTAACGCGGGCGAAGCGCATGGCGGTACTCTGCATCCGCATTTGTCGCCATGTGCTCACAGGCGCACTTCGCCGGGGCCGTTTCCTGCGCCGCTTTCAGCATACGCGGCGCTCTCTGTGAGGGTTGCCCGGGCTACTCCTCCTGCTCAACGCATTTAGAAATATATGGTATCAGTATACTCCGCCCAAAAGAAAAAAGCAACTGTCTTCTTACATTTTTTACATATCATTAAACAGATGGCGGTTCTTAACAATATAATGCGCGCCGCTCAGCACTGTGACTGCAACCACGGCATACAACAAAACATACATCACGTCGCGGTATACGGCTTCCCAACTGCCGGGCAGGAGATTGTAGCCAAGCTCAGCGAACAGGGCATAGCCCAAAAGCTCGAGACAAATCCACGACATCTGCATCACAGTTTTTATTTTACCCCAAATATCGGCTGCTAAAACCTCTCCCTTTCCCGCCGCTACAAGCCTCACGGACGTGACGAGGAACTCCCGCGACAGAATCAAAATAAATGAAATCACGACATGCATGCTAAGTATGTTTGCGAACAGGCAGCAAAACGCCGCCGTAGTCAAAAGCTTATCGGCGAGCGGGTCCATCAGCTTGCCGAAATCGGTTATCAGTCCCCGTGAGCGCGCGATTTTGCCGTCGATCAGATCGGTGAGCGCCGCCGCCGCAAACGAAAGCAGCGCCCATGTGTTATGATATGGAATCCTGTCTTCAAAAAAGAAAAATATAAACAGCGGTATCATCAAAATCCTTAAAATTGTCAGCTTGTTTGGAAGATTCATTTATACCCTTACCCCCAATAAATCACAGTCGAGCGCGTCTTCTATGCGCACGGTTACATAATCCCCCGGCTTAACCTTTGAAGCCGTCGTAAAGAATACCTTCGTATCGATATCCGGCGCGTCGGCGGCGCTTCTTCCGAACCATGACTCGGCAATCCGGTCGTAACCCTCGCACAAAACCTCGATCTCACCGCCGATTTTAGCTTCGCCAATTTGAGCCTGAATATCCATTTGCAGATCCATGATGACTTCGGCGCGCCGCTGTTTTATGTCCTCGTCAAGCTGCAGGGGAAGCTCGGCGGCCTTTGTATCCTCTTCTTGCGAATATGTAAAGCATCCGAGCCTGTCAAACCGCACCTCTTCCACAAAGCTTGAAAGCTCACCGAATTCCTCGTCCGTTTCGCCGGGAAATCCCGTTATCAATGTTGTTCTGATCGTTACGCCGGGAATGCTTTCGCGTATCCTCCCGATCAAAGCGGCGAGGCTTTCCGGGTCGCCGCGGCGGTTCATGTCCCGCAAAACCCGCGCGGAGACATGCTGTAACGGCACATCGATGTATTTTACGATTTTATCCTGCTTTGCCATAACTGACAGCAGCTCGCCGGTCACGTTTTCCGGGTAGCAGTAAAGCACGCGCAGCCAGCGCAGATTCTCGATTTCGCACAGCTTGTTTAACAGCTCCGGCAGCATGAGCCTGCCGTAAATATCAAGCCCGTAGCGCGTTGTATCCTGTGCCACAAGATTAAGCTCCGTGACGCCGCGGCTTACAAGAAGCTTCGCTTCGTCTGTGACGTCCTCTATTTTGCGGCTGCGGAATCCCCCGCGTATCATCGGGATGGCGCAGTAGCTGCATCTGTTGTCGCACCCGTCGGCGATTTTAAGATACGCGTAAAACGGCAGGTTTGCTAAAATCCTGTCGCCCTCAAGCGAAAGCTCGTCTTTCTCGCCGAACCGGATTACACGCCCGCCGCCTAGCGCGCGTCTTACTGCATCGCTGATAACGCCGTTCTTGCCGATGCCAAGAATCACGTCTGCTTCGGGGAATTCTTCCCCTATCTGCTCTTGATAGCGTTCGGCAAGACATCCTGTAATGACTATCGCCTTTACACGTCCTTCTTCCTTCAGCTTCGCAAACTCAAGTATATGATCGATGCTCTCTTTTTTCGCGTCTTCAATAAAACCACATGTGTTGATAATCACAACATCGCAAAGTCCCGCGTCTGCGCAAAGCTCAAACCCGTCGGCGCGAAGAAGCGCTATCATGCGCTCCGCGTCGACCTGGTTTTTCGAGCAGCCCAGCGAGACAAGGCCAATTTTGACATTTGTCATTGTCTATTCCCAATTCTCATAATAATTTTCATCATCCTCAAGATTCCTCAGCACGGCTTGGACGTCTCCGTGGCTATACCCTAACCGCAACAGCGCGTTAACCGTTTTCCTGCGGCCTTTTTCATCAACCAGATACCCCATGTATCTGCGCTTAATCACGCGCGCTATCATCGGCTCCGCGTCGTCTTCGATCTCGCTTGTCACCATCTCGATGATTTCTCCGCCAATGCCCTTGCGCCTTAGCTCGAGAGCCGCGCGGCGCTTCGACATGCCTTTGCGGTTCATTAAGCCAGACAGATGGCGCCGCGCGTAATCCTCATCGTCGAGCAGATTGAGCTCCACCATTCTCGCAACGGCTAATGCGGCCGCGTCCCCGCCGTATCGCGCTTCGATCTTTTCATACAGCCCCGCTTCCGTATACGCCCGCCGCGAGAGCAGTGTAATGGCATATCCCTTTGCAGCTTCAATCGGCTCTTTCATCAGGCCTTATCATCGTCAACCGCGATATCGACGGATTTTGCCGCCGCATTTGCCGCAAGCTTTGATTTTTTCCCCTTGGCTGACAGGTTGAGCTTCTCCTTGTTTTCCAAGACAAGCTTTACGATCTCATCGGTGAAGCCGGGGTTGTCCGCCATATACTGCTTTACGTTGTCGCGGCCCTGTCCCAGCCTTGTATCGCCGTAGGAAAACCACGCGCCACTCTTATTGATGATATCAAGTTGTGTCGCCAAATCAAGGATTTCGCCCTCGCGCGAGATACCCGCGCCGTACATAATATCGAACTCGGCTTCTTTGAACGGCGGCGCCACCTTGTTTTTCACCACCTTGACCTTGGTGCGGTTGCCGATGACCTCCGTGCCGTTTTTAAGCTGCTCCTGACGGCGGATGTCAAGCCTCACGGATGAATAAAACTTGAGCGCGCGGCCTCCCGGCGTCGTCTCGGGGTTACCGTAGACGATACCGATTTTTTCACGCAGCTGGTTTATGAAAATACATACGCAATTTGATTTTGAAATCGCGCCGGTGAGCTTTCTAAGCGCCTGCGACATAAGCCTTGCCTGTACGCCGACATGGCTGTCGCCCATTTCGCCCTCGATCTCGGCTTTCGTTACCATCGCCGCAACGGAATCCACAACCACGACGTCGACCGCGCCGCTTCGGACAAGCGCCTCGCAAATCTCAAGCGCCTGCTCGCCCGTATCAGGCTGCGAAACTAAAAGCGAATCGATGTCAACGCCCAAAGCCTTTGCGTAAACGGGGTCAAGCGCGTGCTCCACGTCGATGAAAACGGCTTCGCCTCCAGCTTTTTGCGCCTCGGCCACGATATGCAGCGCAACCGTGGTCTTACCGGAGCTTTCCGGCCCGAAAACCTCCACAATCCTGCCTTTCGGGACGCCGCCAATACCCAGCGCCATATCAAGCGACAGCGAACCTGTCGAGATGGCCTCAACGTTTAACACGCTGTTTTGTCCAAGCTTCATAACGGCGCCTTTGCCGAACTGCTTTTCTATTTGGTTTAAAGCCGCTTCAAGCGCTTTTTGCCTGCCTTGGTTTTCATTTGGTTTTTCCTTGTGTTTATCCGGCATTATGTACATCCTTCCACAATTCAATTCATTCTTTTATATTTTACATGAATCAGAAAGAAAAGGCAAATGCTTTCTTGCGCGCCGCATGAAAACATGATAATATTATTATGATTATAACGATATAAGGAGGATTCATCCGTGATTAGAAAAAGCGGCGAATACACCGTTGAAAACCGCGCATGCGGCGGCAGCTCGGATATCTTTGAGGTTCGACACAGGTTTAGCTCCGAAGAAATGTTCCAAAAGACAAGGCTTTTCTCGGAAATTGTATTTGAGCCGGGGTTTTTAATCCCCATGCACACACACCAAAACGACGTCGAGATATTCTGTGTTCTGGAGGGCGAGCTTGTAAGCATCGATGCCGACGGCGGGGAAAATCCGTTTGTAAAGGGCGATTACATGGTCACGGGCGGCGGCGAAAGCCACAGCCTGCGCAACGATTCGGGGAAGCTTGCGAAGATTCTGGCGATTATTATGAATTAAGCCAGTCAACGCACATTTCGTGTCGCACAGGTGTTTTTTGCAAGCTTGTTTATTGACAACAAGAAAAGCAGCGGGAAAATCCCCGCTGCTTTTTAAAGCTTAATTTACTCGTAGCACTTGATTACAACGCCGGAGCCTACCGTGCGCCCACCCTCGCGGATAGCGAAACGAAGCTCGTTTTCAATCGCGATGGGGGTAATCAGCGTTACATCCATTTCGATGTTGTCGCCGGGCATGCACATCTCAACGCCGTCAGGCAGCTTGATGACGCCGGTAACGTCGGTTGTCCTGAAATAGAACTGCGGGCGGTAGTTGTCAAAGAACGGCGTGTGGCGCCCGCCCTCGGACTGCTTTAAGACGTAAACCTGGCCTCTGAACTTTGTAAGCGGCTTAATGGAGCCGGGTTTGCACAGTACCTGTCCGCGCTGGATGTCGGTCCTTTGTACGCCGCGAAGCAGAACGCCGATATTGTCGCCGGCTTCGGCGTAGTCAAGAATCTTGCGGAACATCTCAACGCCGGTAACGACGACCTTGCGTGTTTCATCCGACAAGCCGACCATTTCAACTTCCTCGCCGGTTTTGACCTGGCCTCTTTCAACGCGCCCGGTAGCGACTGTGCCGCGCCCGGTAATGGTGAACACGTCCTCGACAGGCATCAGGAACGGCAGGTCAGCCTTGCGCTCAGGCGTCGGGATATAAGCGTCCACCTCGTCCATCAGCTTCAGGATTGACTCGTAAACGGGGTCGTTTGTGTCGTCGGGGCCTTCAAGGGCCTTGAGGGCCGAACCGATGACGATAGGCGTATCGTCGCCGGGGAAATCATATTCGCTTAACAGTTCGCGGATTTCCATTTCAACGAGTTCAAGAAGCTCGGGGTCGTCAACCTGGTCCGATTTGTTCATGTAAACGACGATATAAGGAACGCCAACCTGACGTGAAAGCAGGATATGCTCGCGCGTCTGCGGCATGGGGCCGTCCGCCGCCGACACGACAAGAATCGCACCGTCCATCTGGGCTGCGCCCGTAATCATGTTTTTAACATAGTCGGCGTGGCCGGGGCAGTCGACATGCGCGTAGTGGCGTTTGTCGGTTTCATATTCAACGTGCGCGGTGTTAATCGTGATGCCGCGCGCTTTTTCTTCCGGCGCCTTGTCGATTTGGTCATACGCCACGAACTGGGCGTTGCCCTTCATGCCGAGGGTTTTCGTAATCGCGGCCGTAAGCGTGGTCTTGCCGTGGTCGACGTGACCGATTGTTCCGATGTTAATATGAGGTTTTGTACGTTCAAATTTTGCTTTTGCCATTTTTAAATTTTTCCTCCCTTTGTATTCAGGATTTTCGTTCTTGTACTGCTGGTTACAACTGTTATTGTATCAAGCAAATGCGGAAAATGCAATAGATTGGTTAATTATTTTCCTTGATTTGTCATGATTCCTTCGGCAAGTGATTTCGGAAGCTCGATATAGTGCGACGGCTCCATCGTATATTGCCCGCGTCCCTGTGTCTTTGAGCGCAAATCGGTAGCGTACCCGAACATCTCGGAAAGCGGTACAAACGCGTCAATCTGCTGTGCGGCGCCCCTTGCGATCATGCCCTGAATCTGTCCGCGGCGGCTGCTTAAATCGCCCATGACGTCGCCCATGTAATCCTCGGGAACCGTGACCGTCACTTTCATGATTGGCTCAAGCACGCACGGGTCGGCTTTCTTCATCGCCTCTTTAAACGCCATTGAGCCCGCGATCTTAAACGCCATTTCCGATGAGTCGACCTCATGGTAGCTTCCATCGTAAAGCGTCGCGATGATGTCGACGACCGGGTATCCGGCTAAGACGCCGGCCTGCATAGCGCCCTGTATCCCCTGGTCGACCGGACCGATATACTCCTTAGGAACGGCGCCGCCGACAATCTCGTTTTTAAACTCGTAGCCCTTGCCGCTCTCGTTCGGCTCAATCCTGATTTTAACGTGGCCGTACTGTCCGCGCCCACCGGATTGCCGTGCGTATTTGTTGTCAACCTGCGCGTTTTTGCGGATGGTTTCCTTATACGCTACCTGCGGCTTGCCGACATTCGCCTCGACCTTGAATTCGCGCAGCAGCCTGTCGACGATAATCTCAAGATGAAGCTCGCCCATACCGGCGATAATCGTCTGCCCCGTTTCGGGGTCCGTGTTCACGCGGAACGTCGGGTCTTCCTCTGTGAGCTTTGACAGCGCGATGCCCATTTTTTCCTGACCGGCCTTTGTTTTTGGCTCAATCGCCACACGGATAACCGGCTCCGGGAAATCCATTGACTCTAATATGACCGGATGCTTCGGGTCGCATACCGTGTCGCCCGTCGTCACGTTTTTAAAGCCGACGGCGGCGGCAATGTCTCCGGCGTAACAGATTTCGAGGTCCTGCCGGTGATTCGCGTGCATCTGCACGATCCGCCCGATGCGCTCGTTTGCGTCCTTCGTCGCGTTAAAGACGGCGCTGCCGGCCTTGACGGTTCCGGAATACACCCTGAAGAAACACAGTTTTCCGACAAACGGGTCTGTCGCCACCTTGAATGCGAGCGCCGAAAACGGCTCGTCATCCGATGAAGGCCTTGTCTCCTCTTTGTCCGTATACGGGTTGACGCCGGCAATCGGCGGCACGTCGACAGGCGACGGCATATACTCGACTATAGCGTCGAGCAGCTTCTGAACGCCCTTGTTTTTGTATGAGGTCCCGCATACGACGGGGACCATCATGTTCGCGACAGTAGCTTTGCGTATGCAGTCCTTGATGTCCTGTTCGGGGATGTCGGCGCCCTCAAGATACCGCTCCATGATGGTGTCGTCCTGTTCAGAGACAGCCTCAAGCATGTTATTGCGGTGTTCCTCAGCCATGTCTTTTAACGCTTCGGGGATTTCCCCTATACGGATATCCTGCCCCAAATCATCGTGATAAACATATGCTTTCATTTCGACTAGGTCTATGATGCCTTTAAATTCCGCTTCGGAGCCTATCGGAAGCTGAATCGGTACGGCATTGCATTTTAGCCGGTCTTTCATCATATCCACAACGCGGAAGAAATCCGCTCCCATGATGTCCATCTTATTGATGTACGCCATGCGCGGGACATGGTATTTATCCGCCTGATGCCATACGGTCTCAGACTGCGGCTCGACGCCGCCTTTTGCGCAAAAAACAGTTACCGAGCCGTCTAAAACGCGAAGCGATCTCTCGACCTCTACTGTGAAATCTACGTGTCCGGGCGTGTCTATAATATTTATTCTATGGCCGTTCCAGAATGTAGTAGTAGCCGCGGAGGTTATGGTTATACCTCTTTCCTGCTCCTGCTCCATCCAGTCCATTGTGGCAGAGCCTTCGTGGGTTTCACCGATTTTATAAGTTTTGCCGGTGTAAAAAAGGATGCGCTCTGTGGTAGTGGTTTTACCAGCGTCAATGTGGGCCATTATGCCTATATTTCGCGTAAGTTCCAACGCTACGTCCCTTGGCATAGTGTCCTCCTAATAGTAATCAGAAAATAGTAAATAGAGAATCGTGGTTTGCCGGGTTGAAATTGCGGGCCTGCGGTAAACGCCTGGGCCGCTGACAACCGACGGCTAATTACCACCTGTAATGTGCAAAAGCTCTGTTTGCCTCGGCCATCTTGTGTGTGTCCTCGCGCTTTTTGACAGAGCCGCCCGAGCTGTTAAGGGCGTCCATAATCTCGCCGGAAAGCCTTTCCTTCATGGTTCTTTCGCCCCGCCTGCGCGAATAGTCCGTAAGCCATCTCAGCCCCAGCGTAGTACGGCGTTCGGCCCTTACTTCCATCGGAACCTGGTATGTCGCGCCGCCGACGCGGCGTGCTTTGACCTCCAGCACCGGCATAATGTTTTCGAGCGCCTGCTCGAAAGCGTCAAGGGGTTCTTTCCCCGTTTTTGTTTTTACGATGTCGAACGCGCCGTATACAATCTTCTGCGCCACGCCTTTTTTGCCGTCATACATGATGTTGTTTATCAGACGCGTGACAAGCTTTGAATTGTACATAGGATCAGGCAAAACATCACGTTTTGCAATCTTACCTCTTCTTGGCACTTCGCTTCCCTCCTTCATACTTAAAATGAATTCATCGGTACTCGAAAGTGACAAAACTCTCGTCGGCGCCAATTGGAGGCTATCTATGATTAAGCCGCCAAATGGCAGTGATAATGCGAGTTATTTGTTACTTTTTAAGACCCTGCTGATGATTTCGGGCGCTTTGTCCCGTACTTTGACCTTGACTGCCTGCGGTTTGCGACGCCCTGGGCGTCGAGCGTACCGCGGATGATGTGGTAACGGCAGCCGGGCAAATCCTTGACGCGCCCGCCGCGGATCAGCACAACGCTGTGCTCCTGCAGGTTATGCCCCTCGCCGGGGATGTAGGCTGTAGCTTCGATCAAGTTCGAAAGCCTTACCCTTGCGATTTTCCTAAGCGCCGAGTTCGGCTTCTTAGGCGTTGCTGTCCTGATTGCAGTGCAGACGCCGCGCTTTTGCGGGGAGTTCTGGTCGGTGAGAATCCTCTTCTTCGAGTTTAAGTTCTTAAGCAGCGCCGGAGC
>WRLK01000002.1 GCA_009777635.1 Oscillospiraceae bacterium
TTTTCCGCCGATTATTTTCAGACAAGCGCGGATTACATTTCCACCCGCATATCGCTAAGGCCTAAAATCGCCATCGTGCTTGGCAGCTGCCTTGGCGATGTAGCAGGACTTATTGACAACCCGCAAAGCATCGATTATAAAGACATTCCGAATTTTCTCGTATCAACCGTCAATTCCCACGTCGGCAAGCTGATTTTCGGCAAACTTTCGGGGCATGACGTAGTTTGCCTGTCGGGACGCTTCCATTATTATGAAGGCTACGATTTCGAGGAATTGGTCATCCCGGTAAGGGTATTAAGGCTGCTGGGCGTTGAGACGCTGATCCTTACAAACGCGGCCGGGGGCATCAATGAGGATTTCGTTCCGGGCGATATCATGATGATCTGCGACCACATCAAGCTCTATGGCGCAAGCCCGCTGCGCGGCCTTAATGACGATTCCTTCGGCCCCAGGTTTTTCGACGTCACAAACATGTACACGAAATCTCTGCGGGAGCTTGCGTTTGAGGCCGCTGAAAGGATCGGCATTGCGATCAAGGAGGGCGTATACTTTTTCTTCCCCGGGCCGCAATTTGAGTCTCCCGCCGAAATCAGGGCTTCGCACATACTTGGCGCGGACGCGGTAGGCATGTCCACGGTAACCGAAGCGCTGGCCGCTGCTCATTGCGGTATGAAGGTACTTGCCTTTTCGCTCATCACGAATATGGCGGCCGGTATCGCGGGCCCCATAAAAACCGAAGATGTAGGCGAAACCGCCGAGGCCGCGTCTTCAAACATCCGGCGGCTTATACTTGAAATCATCAAATGCATTGGCTCGGCGGACGGCTTTTAGCATGTATCCTGCGTGCCGTAATCACGGCACTGGATTATATGAACCCATAAAAAATTAGGAGGTACAGCATGAAAAAGTTCTTAGCATTCGCTCTCGCAATAACATTATTCTTCACCGCCTGCGGAGGCAGCACTGCCGCCCCGGCTGCTGATCCGGGAGCTTCGGACAGCAGCGCGGCGTCTGATTCGGCAGCCGCTCCCGCAGCGCCCGCGGATGACGGCGCAGACGCCGCCGCCCCGAAACGCATCGCCTTAGTGTGCGACGAAGCGGGCACTCAGGTATTCGTCTTGATGATGATTGAAGGGTTAAGAGAAGCCGCCGCGCAGTTTGGATTTGAACCCATCATAGTGGAATGCGCAGATTCGGCGGCCTATGAAGACAATATCCGCGCGCTTGTACAGGAGCAGACCGATCTGATTATCGTAGGCGGCTGGATAGGCGGGGACGCGCTTAATAAAATCGCGCAGGAATTCCCCGACTCCGCGCATTACGCCCTTATCGACTCCACGGTGGAGGCCGAAAACGTGAAATGTATCGCCTACCGCGAACAGGAAGGCGCCTATCTTATCGGCATGATCGCTTCAAGCATGGTTGACGCCGGCCAGGAAGTCTTCGGCGCCGTACATGTAAACCAAGGCCCCGGTTCATGGAAATGGCGTTACGGATTTATGGAAGGCGTTAAAACCGGACACCCCGGCGCTTCCTTTGTCTTCAACTATGTCGGAGGCTATAACGATCCGGTCAAGGCCAAAGAGTTCGCAATCCTGCAGTATGAGCAAGGCGCAAGGTTTATCAACGCGGCATGCGCGGGCGGGGACGTAGGCGTTTTTGAAGCGGCCCTTGAGCGCAGCTTCTATACCTCCGGTCAGGACGTCGACCTTACCAACCCCAACAACCCTTACATCGTAAGCAGCCAGATCAAAGACACAAAGGGCACCGTCAAATACCTTTTAGAGCAGTATTTCACCACCGAATGGACCCATGACAACGAAGTATGGGGTATCTCCGAGGGCACTATCGGCGCCGTACATATCACGCACGACAGTCCCAATCCCATCCATGAGCGCTTGTCGGGCGATGTGCTTGCAAATATTAAACAGGCGGCCGACGATATCCGTACAGGCAAGCTGAACCTGACCGATATGCCTGCTGAAGAAGATTATTAAAACCGACGACGCGTGGGAGCAGGCGATTCCCTGCTCCCACAAATTCTGTCCGGAGGTGAACCGCCATACTATTGCAGATGAAACAGATTTCCAAGCGGTATCCAAACGGCGTGCTCGCTAACGATAACGTCAACATCGACTTAAACGAGGGCGAGCTGCTCGCCATTGTCGGCGAGAACGGCGCGGGCAAATCCACGATTATGAAAATATTGTACGGTCTTGAGCATCCGACAGGCGGGGAGATTTTCATTCACGGAAAACCGCAGGTCTTTAAAAACCCACAAAGTGCGATGAAGCAGGGAATCGGTATGGTGCAGCAAAATTTCATGCTGCTGCCTCCGTTTTCCATCGCCGAAAACGTGGTGTACGGCAGCGAGCCTAAAAAGATGGGCGTGTTCTTTGACCGTAAAAAAGCGGTCGACGAGGTAAGGCAGCTCAGCGGTCAATACGGGTTGTCCATCGACCCTACGCTCCTTATAAAAAACTGCGCCGTCGGACTGCAGCAGCGCTGCGAGATACTAAAGGTGCTGTATCAAAACGCAAGGATTATTATTTTCGACGAGCCATCCGCGGTACTGACGCCTCAGGAGGTGGAGGGCTTACTGGATACCCTTCGCCAGCTTGCGGGTATGGGTAAAAGCATAATCCTTATCACCCACAAGCTAAACGAGGTGATGGCGGTAGCCGACCGGTGTGTCATTATGCGCGGCGGACGGCATATTGCGACGCTGAATACCGGCGAGACGTCCATACAGGAGCTGTCGTCTTTAATGGTGGGAAGGCAGATTGTCGATAAGGAAATACCGAAGCTTGACAAGGGCCACTGTGTACTTAAGGTAAAAAACCTCTCGCTCAGCGGTCCCGCCGGTCAGTCTATCGTGCGCAACTGCAGCCTGAATGTGGATTCCGGCGAAATCGTAGGAATCGCGGGCGTATCGGGCAACGGCCAGACCGAATTGCTGCATATGCTCGTAGGCCTCTTAAAGCCTGACGACGGGGAAATACTGCTAAACGGCAAGGAGCAAAGCGGCGGGGAGGTGCGCACAATACGCGACGCGGGCTGCGCCTACGTCCCGGAGGACCGCAACACGATGGGCGCAGCGCTCGACGCCACGCTGACAGAGACCTTGTTGATGGCGCACCAGTATAAAAAGGAACTGAACCGCCACGGGATTTTAAACCACAAGTCGGCGGAAGAAAGCTTCGCAGCACTTTTAAAGGAATATAACGTGCTTCATTCCTCTTTAAAGCAAAAGTCCGGGGAGTTATCCGGCGGCAATTTGCAAAAGCTCATCGTAGCGCGAGAAATCAGCCACAACGCAAAGCTGCTGGTCATTTCCGAGCCGACGCGCGGGGTCGACATCGGCGCGATGGAATTCATTCATAACCGGCTCATAGAACAGCGTTCGGACGGCGCTGCCATCTTACTTGTTTCGTCAGATCTTTCGGAGATTCTAAAATTATCCGACCGCATATATGTCATGTACGAGGGCAGGATCAACGGGGAAATCATGCGTGAAGAAGCAAACGCTGAAAACGTCGGCATCCTGATGATGGGAGGTGTGCGGCATGATAAAGCAGTATAACATAAAAAGCTTAGCCGTTCGTTTCGCACAAATCTTTACCCAGCCGCTTATAGCAATACTCATAGGCCTTACCATAGGTGCTGCGGTAATCCTGATTGCGGGCGAGAATCCTCTTAACACGTATATCAAAATGTTTGAGGGTGCCTTTTTCAGTCCGTTTTACTTTATGCAGACGCTCACCCGCGCGGTGCCCGTCACGGTATGCTCGATCGCTATTATCATGGCATGGAGGGCCGGATACATAAACCTCGGCGTGGAAGGCCAAATGATAACCGGCTCGTTTGTCGGCACAATCGTTTCGATTTATTCGCCCTTGCCGACCGCGTTAACCGTCATGATAGCGGTTGCATGCGGTTTGGCGGCAGGCGCGCTCCTTGCGGTTTTCGCCGCCTTTATCAACGACAAATTCAACGTTTCAATCGTTATCTCAACTCTTATGATGAATTATGTGGCGTCCTACATCACCTCTTATTTTATCACCTTCCCGTTGCGCGACACTTCAAACGACCTTGCCATACAGACAAAGGAAATTCCCGACGTTATGCGGTTGCCGCGTTTGATTGAGGGCAATACTCTGAATTTTGGCTTTATTATAACCGTCGTGTTGGTTGCGCTGTTTGTCTTTATAAACTATAAAAGCAACTTTGGATATGAGTCGAAAATGACGGGGCTTAACCCGGTTTTTGCTCAATATGGCGGCGTAAAGCGGCGTAAGGTGATGTATATGAGCATGGCGCTCAGCGGCGCGTTGGCGGCGACTGCCGGTATGCTTGAGGTGTTCGGCGTAAAGTACCGATTTGCCGAGGCGATGTTCACTTCAACCGGTTATGCATGGACAGGCCTCATGTCTGGCCTTATCTCTTCGCTTCATCCGGTGGGCGCTTTTGTTACCTCCGTGTTCCTGTCAGGGCTTCAGGTGGGCGGTCAATCGGTTCAGCGAACCATCAATATTCCGCTTCAGGTAGCCACGTTAATACAGGCTACCATTACCCTGTTTGTTTCGATACGCCTGCTTGCCCATTTTCGCGCGCACAGGAAAAGCAAAATACCTAAAGGCAATATAAAAGGAAAAGGGGCGGGTGATGCTTGATGGATACAAATTTTATCGCGGCAATTCTCAACTCCGCCATTCGCTCCACGACGCCCATTATGATGGCGGCGCTCGGAAGCGCAATCTGTAACCGCGTGGGCGTTTTCAACGTGGCCCTTGAGGGCCAGATGCTTATCGGCGCTTTCAGCGCCATAGCGATTAACTGGTTTACAGGCAGTATCGCGCTGTCGGTGATTGGAGGCATCCTCATCGGCGGTATGATCGGCTTGTTGGTCGGCTACTTGCAGGTGCGCTTCAAGGCGGCGGATATGGTTGTCGGCACCTCGATAAACCTTTTTGTAGGCGCTTTGTCCGCTATTTTGCTGTTCATCCTGTTCGGCGTAAGGGGCAGCTTTAAGAATCCCGCGCTGCTTTCCTTACCCGCCATTCAGATCCCGATTTTAAAAGACTTGCCTTTCATTTCGGTTTTGCTGCGCAATTTTACGGCAATGGACTATTTTGCCTATCTTATAGCGATTGGCATGTATATCTATCTGTTTAAAACAATTTGGGGCTATCATACTCTTTCCGTGGGCGTTAAGATCGAGGCCGCCGAATCAATGGGGCTGCACGCCCAGCGCACGCAGATTATGGCCGTCATGGTCTCAGGATTGCTGTGCGGCTTTGGCGGCGTAACGCTAAGTATGGGACAGGTGACGCTTTTTACGGAAAACATGACGGCCGGTCGCGGGTTCATCGGTATGGCCGCTTGTAACCTTGGCCGCAGCAATCCTTTGCTTATCATATTGGCAAGCTTGTTCTTCGGGTTCTGCGACGCTTCCGCCAGCATCGCCCAGAATACGATTCCCAGCCAGCTGACACAATCCATTCCATACATCTCCACGATTATAGCCCTCATCTTCTTCAGCCGCGAAAGGATGAAAAAAATAAAAAACTCGAAGGCGGCTTAACAAGTATTGTTCAAAGGAGTCACACATGTTATTATTAGAAGAAAGAAAACAAATTGTTTTCTATGGCAATCAACTGATCAAACGCTGCCTGACAACGGGATCGGGCGGAAATATAAGTATTTATAACCGCAAGGAAGATTTGATTGCGCTGACCCCCAGCAGTATGAATTACAGCGACCTTACGCCGGAGGATATCCTTGTTATAGATCCCGGCGGCAACATTGTTGAGGGGACAAACAGTATATCCACGGAAATCAATATGCATCTGCTGGTTTACCGCAACAGGCTCGATGTGTGCGGTATTGTGCATACGCACTCCCTGTACGCCACAGCCATGTCCTGTATGGGCTGGGATATCGAGCCGGTACATTACATGCTTGCAATGGCGGGGCCTGTAGTAAAGTGTTCGAAGTACGCAATCTACGGCTCGGAGGAATTGGGTCGGCGCGCGCTTGATGCGCTCGGAAACCGCGGCGCCTGCCTTTTAGGAAACCACGGGCTTCTGGCTGCGGCCGCAACGCTTGAGCACGCGTTTTCAACGGCCGAGCACCTTGAATATGTAGCGAAGCTTACGTGTGTGACAAAGAATCTTGGGAATCCCAATATTCTCACAGAGCAGCAGATACAGGATGTTATGGATAAGTTTGGTACATGTTCGTATAAATAGGAGGTGGAAACGCATACTTTCCGATAAAATGCAGTATTTCGAGCCGTCCATCTTTATTAAGATACGACAGGCGATGGCCTCCTGCCCGCTGCCTGTCTGCGACCTGAGCGTCGGCACGCCGGATCTTCCGCCTCCCCGCCATGTTATCGATGCGTTTTTGCAAAGCGCCGAAAATATGGAAAACTATAAATACGCGCTCGCCGATACCCGGGACATGACCGATGCGGCGATAGAATGGTATTCCCGCCGGTTTTCGGTTTTGCTCGGGCGTGAAAATATCTGCGGCCTGATAGGCTCGCAGGACGGACTTGCGCATCTTCCGCTCATGCTGCTTAACCCTAACGACGGCGTTTTAGTCCCCAACCCGGGATACCCGATGTTTTTAAGCGGCGCCCGCCTTGCAGGGGCGTCGGTTATTGACGTGCCACTGCACGAGGAGAACGGATACCTTGTGGATTTCGACATGATCCCGCCATCCGGCGCGCACCGGGCAAAGCTTCTTATTATATCCTACCCCGCAAACCCTTTGGGACGCCTTGCGCCCCTTGATTTTTTCGACAGGACCGTGTGGTTCGCCAAGAAATACGGCTTGTACGTCATCCATGACAACGCGTATGTTGAGCTCACATTTGACGGCAAAAAAGCACACAGCTTTTTACAGGCCAAGGGCGCGCTTGATGTGGGCGTCGAGTTTAACAGCCTGTCAAAATCCTATAACCTGACAGGCTCCCGTATTTCGTTCATGCTTGGAAACCGCGATATGTGCGAGTCGTTGTCGCTTTTAAAATCCAATATCGACTACGGTATATTTAAGCCGGTTCAGGCAATGGCCGCCGCCGCGATTACAGGGCCGCAGGATTGCTTAAGGCAGCTTAGGAGCGAATATCAGGATAGGCGGGACGCCTTGATTGCCGCGTTGTCCGAGGGAGGCTGGAGCGTTGTGCCCCCCCAAGGGACTATGTTTGTCTGGGCAAAGCTGCCGCCTCAGTTTACCGATTCCGTGGACTTTGCGATGCGGCTGCTCCAGAGCACCGGCGTCGCCGTGGTGCCGGGCATTAGCTTCGGCTCGCTGGGCGAGGGATATGTCCGTATCGGGCTAGTCCGCCCTGCCGGCGAATTGGCCGCCGCCGCACGCAAGATCACCGGTTTTATACGAAATAACAGAACGTGAAAAAGCCGCCCGTCACACATCGTCACGGAGCGGCTTTTCCCGGCTTTAAGCCGTAATCTTATCGTGGGAATTAATGATGTTCGCGCACCTTATAGCTTGTATGCAGCGACTCGTGCGCGATATGGCTGTTAGGCTTTTCAAAGAATTCGGCATACAGCTTTTTGATAAAGGGGTTTTCATGCGATTTGCGGATCTTACACGCCTTGTCCTGGTTATACAGCACGGACGAGCGAAGCCCTTGAAGATCGGTGAAGTTGCGCACATGGGCCATTTGCACAGGCTGTCCGCCGCCGTTTATGCATCCGCCCGGGCATCCCATGATCTCGATGAAGTGGTACTTCTTATCGCCGCTCTTCACGCGCCCGAGAAGCTCCCTTGCGTTTGCAAGGCCCGAAGCGACGGCGACGTTTACGTCCATGCCGCCGACCTTGTACGTTGCTTCCTTTATGCCCGCGGTCCCGCGCACATCATCGAAATCAACGTCTTTCAGCTCTTCGCCCGTCAGCCACTCGACAGCCGTGCGAAGTGCGGCTTCCATAACGCCGCCGGTTGATCCGAAAATAATACCTGCACCCGTGGCTTCGCCGAACGGACTGTCGAACGCTTCATCGACAAGTTCGGTAAATTCAATCCCCGCGCGCTTGATCATACGGCTGATTTCGCGGGTGGTGAGGGCTATGTCGCAGTCCGGGACGCCGGCCGCGTTTTCATCCTCGCGGTTTACTTCGAATTTTTTAGCCGTGCACGGCATTACGCCGACGACAAAGATATCCTTCGGATCGATCCCTTTTTCTTTCGCGTACCATGTTTTAGCGATTGCGCCGAACATTTGCTGCGGGGATTTGCATGACGAAAGATTTGGGATATATTCAGGAAAGAAATGTTCGCAAAAGCTCACCCAGCCGGGCGAACAGGAGGTGATGAGCGGGAACGGGCCGCCGTCTTTCACGCGTCCGATAAATTCATGGGCTTCCTCCATGATCGTCATATCGGCGGCGAAATTCGTGTCGTATACGCCGTCAAACCCAAGCCGCCTGAGTGACGCTACCATCTTGCCGGTGGCGTCGGTGCCGACAGGCATTCCGAAATCTTCGCCGATTGTCGCGCGTATCGATGGCGCCGTCTGTACGAGCACATGCTTTTTCGGGTCTGAGAGCGCGTCCCAAACCTTTTGGGTATGGTCTTTTTCAGCGATCGCGCCGGTGGGGCACACGACGATGCATTGACCGCAGGATACGCACGCCACTTCGCCCAAGTCCTGCTCGAACGCGCAGCCGATATGCGTTTCAAAGCCGCGGTCGTTGGCTCCGATAACGCCGATGGACTGCTGTACCGCACACGCGGCGACGCAGCGGCGGCACAGGATGCACTTGTCGTTGTTGCGCGTCATGTGCATGGCCGAATCGTCGTAATCGTGGTGCGGGTTCTCGCCTTCGTATAAGGTTTCGTCGTCCACGCCGAACATCCAGCAAAGCCTTTGCAGCTCGCAGTTGCCGCTTCTGATGCACGACAGGCATTTGCGGTCATGTGTGGAAAGCATGAGCTCAAGCGTCGTCTTTCTCGACGAATGGACCCTTTCCGTGCTTGTGAAGACCTCCATCCCCTCGTTTACAGGGTATGTGCAGGCTGCCACAAGGCTTTTGGCGCCTTTTACCTCGACCACACAAATACGGCATGATCCGATTTGGTTGATTTCTTTTAAGTAACACAATGTCGGGATTTCAATCCCCGCGGTGCGCGCCGCTTCGAGTATCGTCATTTCCGCCGGAACCGAGACGGGCATCCCGTTTATCTTAATGTTAACATTAGCCATCGTAACAGGTACACTCCTTACATTACTGCTTGACGATCGCGCCAAACTTACATTTTTCGATACAGACGCCGCACTTTATACAAAGGCTTTGATCGATTACATGCGGCTTTTTAACGTCGCCGGCAATCGCATCGACAGGACAGACCTTTTTGCAGAGCGTACAGCCTATGCATTTATCCGGCGTGATGACGATGCTCATCAGGTCCTTGCAGGCGTGTGAGGGGCATCTTTTCTCAACGACATGCGCATCGTATTCATCCCTGAAGTAACGCAGCGTGGAAAGCACAGGGTTAGGGGCGGATTGCCCTAACGCGCAAAGCGAATTTTCCTTTATGTAATAGGACAGGCGTTCCATCTTATCGAGATCTGCCAATGTGCCCTGCCCCTTCGTCACCTTTTCAAGCAGCTCATACAGGCGCTTTGTGCCGATGCGGCACGGGGTGCACTTGCCGCAGCTTTCGTCGACGGTAAACTCAAGGAAGTACTTTGCGATATCGACCATACAGCTGTCCTCGTCCATTACGATGAGGCCGCCTGAGCCCATCATGGCGCCGACTTCCATCAGGCTGTCGTAGTCTATTTTCACGTCGATGAGGCTCGAGGGGATGCAGCCGCCGCTCGGCCCGCCAATCTGCGCCGCCTTAAAGCGTTTGCCTCCCGGTATACCGCCGCCGATTTCCTCGACGATTTCGCGCATAGTCGTGCCCATCGGGACCTCGACAAGGCCGGAGTTATGAATCATTCCCGCCAGCGCGAAGACCTTGGTGCCCTTGGATTTTTCGGTTCCCATAGAGCTGAGCCAGTCCGCCCCGAGTAAGATGATGCGCGGGATATTCGCGTATGTTTCGACATTGTTTAAAACTGTCGGGCAGCCGAACAGGCCCTTTACCGCGGGGAACGGCGGCCTTGGCCGCGGCTCGCCGCGATGGCCTTCAATCGAAGTTAACAGGGCAGTCTCCTCGCCGCAGACGAACGCGCCGGCGCCAAGGCGTATATCAATGTCAAAGCAGAAATCGGTGCCGAAAATATTTTTACCGAGCAAGCCGTTTTTACGCGCTTCCTTTATTGCAATCTCAAGCCGGTGTACGGCGATCGGGTACTCCGCGCGTATGTATATGTAGCCCTCGTTTGCGCCGATTGCGTAACCGGCAATGGCCATCGCCTCTAAAACGACGTGGGGGTCGCCCTCAAGAATGGAGCGGTCCATGAACGCGCCGGGGTCGCCTTCGTCGGCGTTGCAGCAGACATATTTTTGCCCGGGAGGCTGAGCCGCCGCAAATCCCCACTTGAGCCCGGTCGGGAACCCTGCGCCGCCGCGCCCGCGAAGCCCGGAATCTTTTATTACCTTTATTACGTCATCAGGCTTCATCTCCGTGAGTACTTTTCCAAGCGCCACGTAACCGTCGTAAGCTATGTATTCGTTGATATCCTCAGGGTTTATCACGCCGCAGTTGCGAAGCGCTATGCGCTTTTGTTTTTTGTAAAACCCGGTTTCGTCAAGGGACGAAACCTCGCCGCCCTGAAGCGTCTCGTCGTATACAAGACGCGTAACGATCCTGCCTTTTAAGAGGTGTTCGGTGATGATTTCGGGGATATCCTCGGGCTTCACCGATGCGTAGAACGTGCCCTCGGGATAGACAATCATAATCGGGCCTAACGCACAAAGGCCGAAGCAGCCGGTTTTTACAAGCTTCACTTCGCTTTCAAGGCCTGCTTTTTTCAAGTTTTCTTCGATCGCGTCATGAACCTTGTCGCAACCGGAAGAACAGCAGCCGGTCCCGGCGCATAACAGAATACTGGAACGTATCATGTATTATTTTCCTCCCTTACTTGCCGATGGTGCCGATAGTGTATTCATTGACAATTTCGCCGCTCATAAGATGCTGATGCACAATCTTAACGGCTTTTTCCGGCGTCATGTTGATGTATGTAGTCTTGCCGCGGTCCTTTTCATGAATCTCAACTACAGGCTCGTACTGGCAAATGCCGATACAGCCCGTCTGACCGACGATAACGCCTTCAAGCTTTTCCTTTGCGACTTCCTGAACAAAAGCCGTAAGGACAGGGCGCGCCCCCGCCGCGATACCGCAGGTCGCCATTCCGACCACGACGCGGGTTGCATCCGGCTGGTCTTCGCGTATACCCATGTTTTCGCGCGCTTTGTCGCGCAGGGCTTTGAGTTCTTCCAGTGACTTCATAATAGACAGAGACCTCCTTATTAGTATTTAGGAAATAGAAAATAGGAAATAGTAGAAACGTATTTTCCAGGCAAAATTTTCCGCCGGCCGCACTACTATTCTCTATTTCCTATTCTCTATTCTCCATCTGCTCCTTGAGATAACCCCTAATCCAATCGGCGACATCGGGGTTTGAAAGGGGGACGTCCCCTCCAAGCACTTCCCGGAGCTCCCGGGTATCAAGGATAAATCCGCGCCCGTCCCTTTCCTTTTCATAGACAAAATCAATATCGGGGTTGCATGTGATCAAAAGAAGGATCGTTTCGTCCATGTCGCCAACCGGGGTCATGTCGATGTGATCGGCTGCAAACCGCGCGGTCACAAGCGTTCCCGCGCCCTTTTCGGATGTAATCGAAAAATCGCCGCCGGTTTGTTCGCACGCCATTTTAAAAAGCGGGATTCCAAGCCCTACGTCGCGGGTCGTGCGCGTCGTGTAAAAGGGGTTTGTGACGCTTTGAACCTGTTCTTTCGTCATGCCGGAGCCATTATCCTCTATCGTGATGACAAGCGAGTTTCCTTCCCATTTTTCGGAAATCCGGATCAGCGTCGCCTTTGCCGTGATAGAGTTTTGCGCAACATCCATCGCATTGAGTGAAAGCTCCCGCATCAGGCACATCCCCTATAAATACATTGAAATTAATTATAGCAAAATTCCCGCAGAAAATCCAGCAAATTTCACGGGCTTTGGGATAGCAAAAAATTTTTAATAAGAAGAATTTTTAGTTTTATTCAAGCGTTTTTTGACTAATATGATACAAAGAATTCGGGAGAATGATTTTATTAGTAAGATAAGTCAAGCGTCATGTGAATTGTATATAGTATTTTGGGCAAAATATTGTGACTTGTCACAATATCGGGCTATTTGCGGCTGCAGTGCGCACATGGTATAATAACCTCACCTGTTTGTAAAAGCAAAAACTTGGAGGTCATATTTATGAAGTTGAGTGAAATCATAGAGATTCTAAAAGCGCAGGTGATTTGCGACAGCGATTTAAGCCTTGACTACGAGATCAAAACGGCCTGCGGAAGCGACATGATGAGCGACGCGCTTGCGTTCGTAAAAGACCAGGGTATGCTGCTTACGGGGCTTTTAAACCCGCAAAGCGTGCGTACGGCCGAGATGCTTGATATGAAATGCATCGCGTTTGTGAGAGGCAAAATACCGGGCGACGAAATTATAAAGCTTGCAAAAGACCGGGGAATTGCTTTGCTTTCGACAAAATACCGGATGTTTACGGCATGCGGCAGGCTTTACAGCAAAGGACTTGGCGGAGGATGTGATGAAGAATAATGCAACCGATCATAAAAACGTATGTCATTCCGGGCGACGATTTCACGCATGCGGGTGAAGCCTCAGGCAAGGTAAAGGCGATGCTCAAGCAGTTGGGGTATGACTCCGATGCGGTAAGGCGCATCGCAATCGCCATGTACGAAGCGGAAATCAATATGGTGATCCACGCGGACGGCGGCAAAGCGACCGTTGAGATTCATCCCGACAGGGTTGAGCTTACGCTTCAAGACTCGGGCCCCGGCATTGAAGACGTGGAGCTTGCGATGCAAGAGGGCTATTCAACCGCACCTGATGAAGTCCGCGCGCTTGGCTTTGGCGCCGGGATGGGGCTTCCCAATATAAAAAAATATACCGACGACATGAAAATAGAAAGCATCGTAGGTACGGGAACTAAGATTTATATGCTCGTAAAGGCAGGAAAAACTTCATAATATGGCAATCTTTGTATAATTCAATACATAATTTTTTATGCAAATTATGTATTTATTCTCTGCACTTATTGGGTAGGAGTGATTTTAAATGTCCTTGCTTTATCACAGCGTTACGCTTGACTCGGACAAGTGCATGGGCTGTACCAATTGCATAAAACGCTGCCCGACAGAGGCGATACGGGTGCGGGACGGCAAGGCGCGCATCATAAATGAGCGCTGTATCGATTGCGGCGAGTGCATCCGGGTCTGCCCGCACCACGCGAAACGCGCGATTTATGACGATTTTAGCCGCATGAACGATTTTGCGTATAAAATCGCGCTTCCTCCGCCTGCGCTCTACGGCCAGTTCAATAATCTCGACGACATCGATTATGTTTTAAACGGGCTTATTGCCATGGGGTTTGACGAGGTCTACGAGGTTAGCCGTGCGGCGGAGATGCTGTCGGACGCGACAAGGCGGATGATGAAAGAACAGAACTTTAAAAAGCCTGTTATCAGTTCGGCATGCCCCGCCGTCGTAAGGCTGATACGGGTAAAATTTCCAAGCCTCTGCGACAATGTGCTGTCGCTTTTGTCGCCTATGCATATTGCGGGAAGACAGGCGAAAAAAGAGGCGATGGAAAAAACCGGGCTTGCCTTCGATCAAATCGGGGTGTTTTTCATTGCTCCGTGCCCTGCCAAGATCACGGATATACGCCAGCCGCTGGGCGTTGAAAAGACGTGGGTGGACGGCGCGTTCTCCTTGGCTGAAATCTACCCGAGGCTTGTGGACTGCATGAACAAGGTCAAAGAGCCGATGCCGATTTCAAAAAGCGGGATTATCGGCGTGAGCTGGGCGGGCAGCGGGGGCGAAGCATCCGCGCTGATACGCGAGCAATATCTTGCGGCCGACGGTATGGAAAACGTCATGGCGGTGCTCGAGGAGCTTGAGGGCGAGAGGTTAAGCGAGCTTGACTTCATTGAGTTGAATGTATGTCAGGGCGGATGCGTCGGCGGCGTTTTGACGATTGAAAACCCGTTTGTCGCAAAAGCCCGCGTACAGCGGCTTCGCAAGTATCTGCCGGTTTCGCTGAACAGATTTAACGGCAAAATGGAATCTATTAAATGGAGAGAAAAGCTTGAATACATCGGCGTCATGAAGCTCTCCGAGGATATTTCAGAGGCCATGCGCATGATGGAGGAAATTGAACGCCTGACCGATAACCTGACCGGCCTTGACTGCGGCTCCTGCGGTGCGCCGTCATGCCGCGCGCTGGCGGAGGATATCGTCACGGGCAAGGCAAGGCTCAACGACTGCGTGTTTGTGCTCAGGCAGGAGGCAAGCTCCGCCGGAATCGATATTTCAAGCGACCCCAGAATGCGCCTTATCACGGACCATTATGAAAAGGAGACGGCAAAATGACTGTGAAAGATCTTTGCGATAAGCTGTCGCTTACCGTTTTGACATGCGGGGACCGCTTAAACCGCGAAACAAACGGTTGTTATATCGGCGACCTTTTAAGCTGGGTGATGGGACGCGCGCGCGAAGACGCCGCGTGGATTACCGTAATGGGAAATATAAACTCCGTCGCAGTCGCAAAGCTTGCCGATTTATCGTGCATCATCCTGTGTGAAAAAGCATCTCTTGACGAAGACGCAAGGGCGCAGGCGGACGCGAACGGAATTGTCATACTTTCGGGGGAAGACCCGGCATACGAGCTTGCCTTAAAGCTTTATGAAGCTTCAAAATCATGAGGCTCGCATACGATTTTCACATGCATTCCTGCCTTTCACCGTGCGGAAGCGACGATATGACGCCATATAACCTTGTCAACATGGCAAAGATTTGCGGGCTCAAAATCATAGCGCTCACCGACCACAACAGCACGGGGAACTGCCGCGCCGCGATTCAGGCGGGAAAAGATGCGGGCGTCGCCGTGATTCCGGGGATGGAGCTCAACACCGCGGAGGAAATCCATGTAATATGCCTTTTCCCCGATATTGACGCGGCAGACGCGTTTGGAGCTAAAATCAAAGAAAATATGCCGCCGATTAAAAACAAGCCGGATATCTTCGGGCTGCAGCTTTACATGGACGCCCGGGACAAAATACTGGGCGCGGAAGAAAATTTGCTTGTAATGGCGAGCTTTATCACGATAGACGAGGCGCCGGGGCTCGTCAGGAGCTTCGGCGGGTTTTGTTATCCGGCGCACGTTGACCGGCAATCGTTTTCCATAACCGCGAGCTTCGGCATATTCCCGCCGGAGCTTGGCTTTACATGCGCTGAAATTACGCCGGCCGGAGACGAGACCTCGGCTAAACAAAAATATCCGGAGCTTGAGAAGCTGAGGATTATACGCTCCTCCGATTCTCATTATCTTGAATCTATGGGCGAAGCCTTAGACCTAATCGATTTAGCTGATTGCACCGCGCAGTCCGCCGTCTCATACTTTCAGTCGCTCAAGGCGGCGGCAGATTAATGCGGGATTAAAATTGAATGAATTATTGATGATTCGGTTGACTTGTTATCATCCGATTTGATAGACTGGTTTCAGGCAATAATGAATTCGCATGATAAGATGCGCATTAGAGCGAGAAAGGCCCCGAGCGATTCATTCGCGAGGCGTAAGGCTTTTCGAGTGAAATCATATCCATGCCGGAAAGGGAAAACATGATGCCAATGCTTGAGCAAAAAAAGAATACGACATTTTCATATGGTCTTGGAATTGCGCAAATCGTTGCCGGAATACCAATCGCGATTATTAGCATGATTATGATTCTGGTGGGGTTTTGGGGATTTAGACAGGCGGGAGGATTTTATTTCATCTGGCAGCTAATCCTGATACCGGTTACGACAGGCGGCGCGTTTTTGATTTATAACGGCGTGAAAACATACAGGTTCATCGATAATTACCGCAAGATCGCCGCCGCGATGGAGTTTAAAAACCGCGAACGGGTGACGGCCCTCGCGCAGGTGACAGGGCAGGACCTTACAAGCCTCGTGCGCGATTTGCGCGCCATGTCTCAAAAGGGATACTTCCCGAACGCGTATGTGGACTTTGACCGCTGCGAGTTTTCACTTACCGATACACAGGTTCCGTCGCCTGCGCTGGGAGACGGCGAAATAATCTTAAAGGAAACCGCAAGGCCGTCGGCTATGCCGCTGCTTTCTTTTCCTTACGCATTTCTCGCGTATTATATCATAAAGCCGTTCACTTCATTTTCTGACCTTATAATCGCGGGAGCCATCGGCGCTGTGATTTGCGTGATTGCGTACCGCAAGACGCCGGGCGTACGGGTTGTCGCCGAAAGCAAATACAAGGCTCAGCCCGCGCTGGAGCCCGCGCCGATTGATACGGGCAACGACGCGCTTGACGGGCTTTTGAGCAACGCCGTTACCTATGCGGGGGATTTAAACGAGCTTTCGCTATCAATCACGAATGAGAAAATGATCAAGCCTATAAAGGAGCTTCTGGACGTCTCGCGGCAAATTTTTGCGTTTGTTGAAAGGCAGCCCGCAAAAATAAAGCAGATACGCCAGTTCATGAACTATTACCTTCCGACGACCATAAAGCTTTTGCAGAGCTACAGGGAGCTTTCGCGGGAGCCTGTGAAAAACGAAAGCGTGACCGAAACGATGAATAAAATCGAAAACTCGATGGACGAGATCGTTGGCACATTCCAGCGCGAGCTGGATAACCTGTACCGCGACAAGGCGGAGGACATAAGCGTCGACATCGACGTGATGCTCGACATGATGCGCAATCAGGAAATCAGCAATGACTTCGATCAGGACAATATATAAATTGATGGAGTGATTATATGGAAAACAACACAAATTTTGAGCTTACCTTATCACCGGAGATTGAGATTCCCGAGGTTCAGCCGGCTCTTGCAATCCCCGCGGATGCTGTAGCGGCCAGCCGCGACTACAACCTTACGGATGAAGAAAAGGCGATGGTGCATAATTTCGCGGGGAAAATCGACATCACGAACACGACGCAGATTTTGCAGTACGGCACGGGCGCGCAGAGAAAAATCTCCGATTTTTCGGAGTCGGCGCTTGCGAACGTGCGCACAAAAGACATGGACGAAATCGGCAGGATCATCACGGGGCTTGTAGGCGAGCTTCGCGGGTTTTCGCCCGACGAGGAAGCGAAGGGCATACGCGGGTTTTTCAAAAAAAGCGCGAACCAGATCGAGCAGCTAAAAACCCGGTACAGCACGGTTGAAGCCAATATCGAAAAGATCTGCGCCTCCCTTGAGCTTCATCAGATGGCATTGGTAAAGGATATCGCGCTGCTTGACAAGATGTACGAGAAAAACTTAAATTACTACAAGGAACTCACCATGTACATCCTTGCAGGGCGAGAAAAATACAACGACGTGATCACGGGCGAGCTTCAGGCGCTGCAGGAAAAAGCAAAGCTTTCCGGAAAGCCCGAGGATGCGCAGGCCGCAAACCACTTGGCGGATATGGCGAACCGCTTCGACAAAAAGCTGCATGACCTTGATTTGACGCGAACCGTCTCTATCCAGATGGGGCCGCAAATAAGGCTTGTGCAAAGCACCAACAGCATACTGGTGGAAAAAATCCAGACGTCGCTGATGAACACTATCCCGCTTTGGAAAAACCAGATGGTGCTGACGCTGGGGCTTGCGCACTCGCAAAACGCATTAAAAGCGCAAAGGCAGGTGACCGACATCACAAACGATTTGCTGCGTAAAAACGCCGACACGCTGAAGGTAAACACAATTGAGGCGGCAAAGGAATCCGAGCGGGGAATCGTCGATATCGAAACGCTCAAGCATACGAACGAATCGCTGATTTCAACCCTTGACGAGGTACTGCAGATACAGTCGGAGGGACGTATGAAACGACGTGAAGCGGAATCGGAGCTTCAGCGCATCGAGGGCGAGCTTAAATCAAAGCTGCTTGAGCTGCGCGACATGCCAAGGGTATAGATTGCATTTTATAGTCAATTGACTATAATGCAGCAAGCGCCGGTCATCAAGACCGGCGCGTTTGTTTCTTATATAAACCCCATCCCGGGCAAAACGGCAAAGCCGTATACGAGCATGGCAAGCGCCGCGGGTAACCTTAAGACGGCTGTTTAAGGTTAAGCTTGAGCCTTGCAGCCTGATTGTAATATTCCAAAAGCACTTGCGTTTCCAAGTTCTTGCGCGTCTCGTAATCAATAGAGCGCAT
This sequence comes from Oscillospiraceae bacterium, assembly GCA_009777635.1. Classification (GTDB taxonomy): domain Bacteria; phylum Bacillota; class Clostridia; order Oscillospirales; family Ruminococcaceae; genus WRAV01. Next base: position 18,383 of record WRLK01000002.1, read on the forward strand.
AATATCACTGTATGGGCCGGTATCGTATTCCTGGCTCGGCATAGCTACGAATAACCGTCCCATCTCCCCTTCCATTATTTTGATATTGTTTATCGTGAATTCATCATTGATTGTGATAGATACTGTCGCTTTAGTCATTGACTGGTCAAAAGCCTTCCTGATTTCAATTTTTGTTATCTTCACATTTATGACCCCTTGCATCATTATAAACAAACAAAAAGGTGCAGATATGTAAATCCATACCTGCACCATAAAAGCAAACAGATACCGTGACAGCTTGCCATAAGTGTAAGCTATGAGGTATAATGTTAGCGGGTGTGGCTTAATAGCCATTGGCATGGAAGGTGCGAACTTCCCTGTCAGGGTCACGGTGCCTTTTACACCGTGGCCTGCCTACCTATTTTGTTTGTTTCATTCATTATAACCCAAAAAAAGACAATTTGCAAGGGAAAAATTGTCTTTTTCAAGGTGTGTAAAGTTTATTTAAATTGAATCACGATTTAATTATCTTCTGCCGCGTCTTTGTGACATGGCGATGAGCCGCAAAAGCTGTGCGAGCGATACGGCAAGCGCCGCTACATACGTCATCGCGGCGGCCCGGAGCACCTTTTTTGCGCCCGGCATTTCGTCCTGTTTGAGTAAGCCGTATTCATCGAGGATACGAACCGCGCGCATGGACGCGTTAAACTCAACAGGAAGCGTGACAAGCTGGAACAGCACGGCAAGGGCGAAAAACAGGATTCCTAAGTTTATAAGCCCCACATACCCGAGCACAAGCCCCAAAATTACAAGCGGCATCGCAAGCTTCGAGCCAAAGCTTGTAACGGGGATAATCGCGGCCCGCAGCTTCATGGGCGCGTAGCCGTTAGCGTACTGCAATGCGTGTCCCGCTTCATGTGCAGCTACTCCCACAGCGGCTATCGACTGCTTGTCATACACTGACTCGGACAGGCGTATGACGTTATCCCGGGGGTCGAAGTGGTCGCTGAGGCTTCCGGAAACCGATTCGATCCGCACGTTTGAAACGCCGCCCTTGCGCAGGACCTCCTGTGCGGCTGCCGCTCCGGTCAGGCCGTTTGCGCTCCTTATCTTTGAATATCTTTTAAAATTGCTTTTTACCATGTGCTGCGCCCACAGCGAGAAGATGATTGCGGGCATGACAAGGATAATATAATTCATATCCATTCCGTATGCGTACATTTAAAGTTCTCCTTATGATGTTTTATTGTATATACTTATTTTACACCATACATATTAAAAATTCCAGAACAAAATGCAAATCGGTATCGATAAAGAAATTATTTGCTTATTGTAATTATTATTAGCATATGATACTATTATTAAGCATTAGGGCGTGTTCCCATTATCCGAAATGTTCAGATTTTGAGCAGATTTTGTGCCAGTCTAGGCAAAAATTTGCAGGAATACTGGGCGTATTTCAAGAATTTTTAACGACGAATGGCGCAAAATCTGCCAAAAGATGGGCGTTGAGCGGTAGTGGGAACACGCCCAAATTGTAACAACAACATCGGAGGGCTTTATGAAAAGATTATTGTCATCAGGGATAGCCGCCATACTATGCATATCATTCTTAACCATGTCCTTTTCATCGGCGCCAAGCGCGCAAAGTCTCTTAGATAAAGCGGTTCAAAAGCTTAATACGATCAATTCGATTGATTACAGCATCTCGGATAAACGCTTATATACAATAGACGGCAACAAACGCGAGGAAACGGTCACCACAAGGATTAAGGTGGTTTATAAAGGCAGGAATTCCGCCGATATATCGATGAAGATATCCGGCTCCGACGGCACAAAATTCGACGCATACTACAAGGACGGATATATTTACCAAAACCTTTACGGCATCAAATCACGCACAAGGATAGGCTCTATACCGATTGACCCGGTTGACAGCCTGATGCTCCATGTTCCAAGAAGCCAGCTTCGCGACGCGGAGGTGACAAAAACGGAGGACGGCGGGCATAAGGTTGTCGTGAGAATTAGCAGTGAGCTTATTACAAGGATTTTCAGGGAGAGCGCCGCCGAATCCTTAAGAGAAAGCGGTCACACGGATATACAGCTTGGACTGTCGGATTTCAAGACGACATATACCATTGATAAAAGCGGGAACCTGAAAACGGTTGTAAATACGTTTTCGGCCAAAGCCGTCACAAATAAAGGCACACAGCTCGAGCAATACAGGCAGAGCATCCGGATAAACTCCACAAACGGGCTTTCAAGCGTAGGCTTCCCGTCCGACCTTTCTAGTTATACGACGCATTAAACAAACAATAACATGGTTGCGGTATCTGCGGCGTTTCCCGCGGATACCGCTTTGTTAATTTTATGACAAAAATTAGGCTAGACTTCTTGTAATCCTTTGTATTCTAAGTTATAATCAGTAATACATACAAAATATAGCATCGAAAGGTGGAAATCAGCATGAAAAAACGTATTATTTCAATCTTAACGGCGGTTATCATGATGATATTGACTGTGGCTCCGGCGTTCGCGGCGGAGGGCAGGCAGCGGACCATCAAGCCGGTGTGGATGGAAAGTAGAATTGTTTTAAGCGGTTTTGTGGAGAGAAAAACAGAAACTCTTTCGCTTAAAGGCGTAGACCTAACTTGGACGGACAAAGCGACGGTTTATTATGTAACGGAAGGAAGCTCCGTCAGTTTTGTTGCAAACAATAGCAGCGACGAACATAATCTTTGGGGATGGAGGAAACGGGGAGAGCATTATGAGATGGTTTTACGTGCAAACAGAGAAGGAACAGGAAACAAATCATACAAGCTTTCGAATGCAAGCTATTTATATGCCGCCAGCGGGACTGATGGCGAATCGGTAAGTTTTATATATATTAAGGTAATCCCAAACGATGATAAAAAGGATGACAAACCAGCCCCCGCAGAAAGCAAAACGAATGATACGGCAAGCGACGCGGACGAAAAGAAATTCTCACTCTCAACATTGGAAAGGCAAGTTGAAGCCTTTAGAAATGAACTCGCAAAGCTAAACCTTTATGACAGCCGCCTGATTTCAATTAACAATCAGCTTGTAAGGCTCAGCAAGGAACTCGCGGACGGCAAAAAGCTGTCGTCTTCTGACAAATTAGGAATTCATACGCAGCTTACCGTTATAGACGTGTGGATTGTAGTACTTGACGTAAATAAGATGAATGTTTACGAAAAAGCGGGAGCACCAAGGAAAACGGATAAGGCAGGGCTTGACGCCACACAGAAAAGGATTGATACCTTGCGTAGAAACAGCGAGAGAATAAACGCCGTTTTATATAAATAGGATCATGCGGCAAAAAGCCCGCCGAATGGCGGGCTTTTTCGTTTTGGTATTATATAATAGATTCCTAACTTATCCGTACATCGCGCCGTACATCGCGCAGGCCCTGTAGTCCGCGCTTTCAAGGTCTTGTGTCCCGAAAGAGGCCCATGTGTGCGGACGGTAGATTTTATCTTCGCTTACGTTGTGAAGCGAAACCGGTATTCGGAGCATCGAGGCTAAGGTGATAAGGTCGGCGCCGATGTGCCCGTATGTAAATGAGCCGTGGTTAGCGCCCCAGTTTGCCATAACGCTGTAAACGTCCTTGAACGCGCCCTTGCCCGTGACGTTCGGGGCAAACCATGTAGTAGGCCATGTGGGGTCGGTGCGTTTTTCGATTGTCGCGTGAACGTTCTCAGGCAATACGACGGTATAGCCCTCGGCGATTTGTAAAACGGGGCCAAGTCCGGCTACAAGATTTAAGCGGATCATCGTGACCGGCATTTCGACATTCGTATTAAAATGGCTTGAGTATCCGCCTCCGCGGAAATACCCGAGGTCGGCTGGGCACCATTCGGTTGCGTTTAAGCAGGCGTCGCAGTCTTTTTGCTCCATCTCCCACCATTTTTTGATGACAGGCTTGCCGTTTTCGGTTGCGGCTCCTGAGCCGTCAAGGGCCGCGGCTCCTGAATTGATAAGATGGATGATGCCGTTTTTGGCTTTGCCGGTAAGCTCTTCGCCGCACACACGTTTCACGGCGTCGGGGCTCCAGTATGTTCGAACGTCGGCGAAGACGGAGGCCGTTCCGGTGAGCAGATGACCGAACAGCATGGCGATACCGTTACATGCGTCGTTTTCGGTGGCAAAAATTTCAGGCTGCTTTTTGCCGTTCCAATCGAAGCTGGAGTTTAAAATCGCCTCGGGGAAATCCGCGTTGGGCATCCAGTCGGTCCACATGCGCTGGCCCTGGAATCCCCCCGCGAGCGCGTTGCGTCCGAGCGCCTCCTCATGCCAGCCCATCTCGGCGAGCTTCTTGTTGCCGCGCATGATGTCGCGGAATATGAGTACCATCTTGACGTTTGTTTCCCAGTCTTCGTTCTTTTGTTCTGCGGTCCTGCGTTTTTCCTCCGGGTTTTTGTCGAAGCCTTTCCTGAAGCTTGACTTCACCCATTCCATCGCTTTATTAAACTCGTCCTTGTCGTAGATTTCAAGCTTTATACGGCGCAGGATTTCCGTCATGTCGACCCATTCGGCGCGCATGCCGAGGTATTTTTGGAATAACAATGCGTCCACGTCGCTCCCCGCAATGCCCATCGACACCGAGCCGATACCGACATAGGAGGCGTTGCGCATATACATCGCGGTCACGGCGCAGCGGGCGAAGCGCAGGAGCTTTTCGCGGACGTCTTCGGGGACGGAGGCGTCGCCTGCGTCCTGAACGTCGCGGCCGTAAATCGAAAACGCCGGAAGCCCGCGCTGGGCATGCGCCGACATAACCGCCGCCAAATATACGGCTCCGGGGCGCTCCGTGCCGTTAAATCCCCAGACCGCCTTAATCGTGCGGGGGTCCAAATCCATCGTCTCGCTGCCATAGCACCAGCACGGCGTCACGGTAAGGGTCGCGCCGACGTTTTGCGTATCAAAATACGCCTGGCACTTCGCGGCTTCGGCGCCTCCGCCGATAGTGGACGGCGAAATCACGCACTCGACAGCAGAGCCGTCCGGGTAGAATACATTTTCCTCGATCAGCGACGCCGCGGCCTTTGCCATGTTCATGGTCTGTTCTTCGAGGCTTTCGCGAACGCCGAACCACCGTCCGTCAATCGTTGGGCGTATACCGATTCTTGGCTTATTCATACTAGATACCCACTCCTTGTTTTTATTATCATAGTTTTTATTATCATAAAATAAGATTACATGAATCGGGTTTGCTTGTCAACCGGCGTGACGCCGAACCCGCCTCAAATATAAATATGCCTCAAGGGCGCCGCCGCCGATGCAGCGCGCCTTGTCGGTGATCGTGCGGCAGTCGCTGTCTTTTCGCGGGTCGACGTCCGCGGTTTTAATCCCGCGGGGCACAGGCGTGCCGTCGGCGATGAGGCCGCGCAAAACGCCGTCGAAAGGCGCTGTAACAACGCTTTCGCCTACGCTGAAAATAGCTTCGCCCTCGCGAACAATATCCCCGATTTGTTTTAGCGCTTTCACCGTACCGTCGCAGGGGGCGTAAAGCACGCGGTCGGCGGATTTACCGCCGACTGCGGCGGGGACCCCCGTATTTTTTATAGCTTCTCCGTCAAATATAACCTTGCCGAGCGTGTGCCCGCGCATGGTTTCAATAACGGCATGGGCGTCGCGCGGCGCTCTGAATCCCGGCCCCAGCGCGACAACGACAGGCGCCATGCCGGGATGGGTGTCTGTGTTTTTTTTCGCAAGGATCGCGTTTATCACGCCATCCGGCTTCAGCGATTCTATTGAAAGCCCTAGTGGATCCACGCAAACCGGTATCTCACCGTTTTGCCATACTTCATGGCAGCTACCGGGTGATTCTATAAGGCGGGCCGTCATATCCTCGACGGTAAACACGCCTTTTGAGACGGCCTCGCAAAGCGAAACCTCGCGCCTGATTGCGGTCGGGCGCGGAATTTCAAGCACAAGAACCTTCAGCCCGGCGCGGAAAAATTTTTGAACCGCGCCGGTAGCGATATCCCCGCCGCCACGCACAATAATTATATCATCTAAAATATCATTGTTTTTCATAAATTACCTTGAACTTCTCCTCAAGCACGCTGCCGGTTATGACCAAGCAGAGACCGTTCATAAAGCTTTGCGGCATCTCGGATATGATATCTTCCGCATATTTTTCGCAAACTGCGTCCTCCACCCGGTTTATCAGCAGCACCTTTTTACCTGCCGCCTTTTGCATCATACCGCGCGGATGAAAAACCATCGACGCGATGTGCGCAGGCGTTACCGCATCGCCGGGAGCAGCCCCCGTGATGGCGCAGAATTCATCAAGTCTGTGCGTGTTTTTAGAGGATATCTTTTCTCCTGTCGGGCAGGGCGACACAACGCCGATTGTCACATCCGCGAAGCCGGGGACGGCAGGCTCATGCTCCGCCCAGCCCTTAAGCGGCAGATTTTTCGATCCGTCGCATTCAAATATCGTATAATCAAAAAAGCTGCGGACACGGTCAAGCTCCCCTATCGGAAACGGCAGGAGCTTGCCGTCCTGCTCGCCGTTAAACCCAAGCGCAACTCCGGTTTCACGCCTTAAAAAATCCCCGGGCGTTACAATCCGGTCAAAGATGCCGGGGGGCGGCGGAAATATCCGCGTGGTTGTACCGATCAGCACGGAGGAAGTATTGTTTTTTTTCGCCAGCAGGTACATCAGTGCGGTTTTTCCGCCGCAGCCGACGATTGCTGTAAATCCGCCCCTTCTAAGCCCGAACAAAGCGTTTATATCCATCGCAGAAGTTCTTTCTTAAAGTAGTGATTATAAGATTAACACAGCGCCGGATATGTGTCAATATAGTATGAAATAATCTTTTTCTATTGCTTTTCATGGGAAAGGCCTATATAATTAAAATGGGCAAAAAGCCTGAAAGCGAGGTGGCGGTTTAGTGTCTATGAATTCTGTGGCGAACGCTGATTTGCCGGAAATTCCGGGGCTTTGCGATTATATTGATTTAAAAGACGGCATGAAACGCTTACGCGGCAACAGGACAGTCTATAAATCGATCATGCAAAGATTTCTTGGCAATAACAATATGGAGCTGCTCAAAGAACAGATTCATGCAAGAAATTTTAATGAAGCCAAAAAAACTGTGCACAGCATAAAAGGCGTGAGCGCTAACATGTCGCTCACGGCGTTTAATAAGTCGATTGTTGAGCTTGAGCAGCAGATCAAGTCCGGTTCATACGACGATGGGACGTATCGTGACGTCCTTGATAATTTTAATAAGACTATCGATTATATTGCAATTTTGATACGACAATTATAACGGGCAAAATTCATGTGAAGGAGAAAATGATGAACGACTGCGTACTTGTTGTGGATGATGATGAAATAAACCGCATGATATTACGTGAATATTTAAGCGATGAATATGAAATACTTGAAGCGGAAAACGGCGTGAAAGCGCTGGAGATTTTACTTCATGGCGAGCATAACCCGCAGGCTGTCCTGCTTGATATAATGATGCCCGAAATGGACGGCTTCGAGGTTCTTAAGAAAATGAAGCGGCATCATAACACCGCGCAAATTCCGGTTTTATTTATCACGGCGGCAAACGACAGCGAAACCGAAAGCCGCGGTTTAACAGAGGGCGCCGTCGATTATATCCAAAAGCCTTTTATCGAGAATGTCATCCGGGCGCGTGTGAATAACCATATCCAGCTTCGCCGGTACCGCGAAAGCTTAGAGCAGATGTTAGAACAAAAAACGGCGCAGCTTGTCGCGACCCACGAGCGCACAATGGAATCTCTTGCGAACGTCATCGAATACAGAAACCTTGAATCCGGTTTGCACATACGGCGCACGGTTGACTTAACGCGCGTGATGGTGGAGTATATGCTCCAAAATCCGGATTATTACGTGCAGCTCACAAAGCTGAAAAGCAAGTCCTTGATAAAAGCGGCGGCTCTTCACGACATCGGAAAAATCGGCGTACCCGACGAAGTGCTGTTAAAGCCCGGGAAATTGACGCCCGAGGAATTTGAAGTCATAAAGACGCACACTGTCATCGGCAGCAACATCATAGACCAAATATTTACAGGCGACCTGACGGACGAAACCGGGTATCTTGCAAGGGCGCGGGAAATTTGTCTCTACCACCACGAGCGCTGGGACGGAAAAGGTTATCCCGAAGGCCTTAAGGGCGAGGAAATTCCGCTTTCCGCAAGGATATTATCGGTGCTTGACGTTTACGACGCGCTGATTAGCCCAAGGGTCTACAAGCCGGCTTTTTCGCATGAAAAATCTGTAGAGATTATTGCCGAGGGCAGGGACACGCAATTTGACCCGGCGGTTGTGGACGCTTTTTTGGAAATCGCCGACACCATCAAGTTCGCCGCGATGTCACTGCAGGAGGATGCGCAGCTACAGGTATAACAACCTTCCATTTTCAATCCCCGTATATATCCCTTTGGCGTTTCATGGAATTTCTAAAATTACGGCGCTGTTTTCCATAGCGTTTGTAGTTTTTTATTTTATTAATGATGATGTCCCCGAAAAATACGATGATGGCAAGCAGCGACATGACAACTGCCGCCCGCTCCGTCCAGCTGCCGACAAGCAATGCGAACCCAAGAAACAAAGCGTACATATACCCGAGCCATTTCACCTTGACCGGCAGCACGAAGAAAAGCAGTATCTGATGCTCCGGGAACAGGATTGCAAACGCAAAAAACAGCGACAGGTTTAGGTATGTGTTCGTTCCGACTCCTGAAATGATTGCGGCGATTATCGCGCCGATTACGCCAATCACATAAAACAGCGTGAATTTTACGCTTCCCCATGTCCTCTCAAGCGAGGTGCCGATAATGTAGTAAAAATATAGAGTTACCAAAACCCATAAAGGCGAATTTTGCGGCGGCACAAAAATAAACGTGACAAGCCGCCAGACCTCGCCTGTCATGACGGCCGGTATGTTAAGCGAGATCAGCCGGGATACCGGAAGCCGCATAAGGTTTTCCGCAAGGTACACAAAAAGCATGGTGCCGGTGATATAAATCATCAGGTTGTCAATCCCGAAGCGCCGGAATTTATACTCCAGCCTTGTAAGCCACTTGTTCATAAACAAAATCTCCTGCAAAAATTGGTATTTTTTATATTATAGCACTTCACCGCACGAAAATAAAGAAGAAACAGGGCCGAAAATACTCTCGGCCCTGTTCTCTTTTTTCACGTCGCAGTTTTCACGCTATGTAAGCGCGTGAAGCAATTTTAGAATTTCCTTAAGGATTATGCGCTTTTTAGTCTGCTCCAAGCCCGAAGCTGATGGATAAAGCGCGGTTTATATTGTTCATTGAGCCGTTGTCCAGCTGGCCCATCTTTTCTTTCAGCCTCTTTTTGTCGATTGTTCTGATTTGCTCGAGCAGCACGACGGAATCTTTTGACAGCCCGCACCCGGGGGATTGTAGCTCTATATGCGTCGGCAGCTTCGATTTTTCTTTCTGGCTTGTAATCGCCGCTGCTATTACGGTGGGGCTAAACTTGTTTCCAACGTCGTTTTGCACGATAAGAACCGGTCTGACGCCTCCTTGTTCCGAGCCGATTACCGGCGAAAGGTCGGCGTAATAAATATCTCCTCTTTTGACAGTCACGTCAATCACGCTCCGCCTAACTTTTATTTGTAACATCCCCTAGGGTTTGACCCTAGTGTAACTTTATTCTTGCCTGATATCCGGCGGAATAAACAGGCGGCAGATAAAAATTTCCATACGCTTTGACTCCGCCGTAATTCCGGGGGCGCCGCTACCCTTAGTATATTATATTAACGCCATACCGCAACGTGTGTATAATAGAAAAAGAGCCGCCGCGCAAAAGCGCGGCGGCGGTTTGTTGTTTAGTCTAAAAACCTAAAATTATGAAACTCTATTTCAATTTCTTGAGCCGGAACCAAAAGTTTTCGAATCTCTCCCGTATCCCTGTCGATTGTCAGGATAAACTCCCCTGTTTCAACCGTTCCCCTGATCTTATGCTCATCGTTTTCCGCGGTCACGGTAAGCTCATCGTCGTTTATCACCCGGCTCAGCGCCTGTACCGTTATGTTCGCAACAGCGCTGTAAGGCATGAAATCCCTTACAAATGTGAAGCTCATGCCTTTATAGTTTACGTCCACGTCATCCTGCCGAAATACATAGCCCATGCCCGCCAAATGCTTCGGAGACTCAAGCACGAATGAACACGACGACGGCTCCGCCTGCGAGACTGTCGCAAGCGCCGTCAAGCCTTGATACCTGATGGTCGCCCCGGTAATATAGTTCCCGCTTTTTCCTTTAAACGGGTTCTTGACCGGCCTGTGGGCGCCGCAAGCGGCAAACAGAAGTATGCACGCCATCAAAAGCGGCATGATCCGTTTGATATCGCATCACCCCTGGTAGTAGTTAGAAAATAGAAAATAGAGAATAGTGGAGACGAAATAATTGCAGGCAAAACTTGCAGCCACAACGTCCTTACTATTCTCTATTCTCTATTCACTATTCCTATCTGCCGTTTTCCGCTAAAAATTTCGCTACATATAAAGGCAAATCGCTCGGGAGCATGGCGTCTTGCGAAAGCTCCTTCGCCGCTTTGTCGGCCGCAAGCCCATGCAGATGAACGCCTGCCGCCGCCGCTTCAAACGGGCCGAGCCCCTGCGCCGCAAACGCCGCGATCATGCCGGCCAGCACGTCTCCGCTGCCGGCCGCTGCAAGCCCGGGATTTCCGCTGTGGTTTGTCAAAAGCTCGCCCTTGGGCGACGCAATCACGGTATTATGCCCCTTTAACACCAAGTATGCCTTGTGTTTTTCCGCGAATTTGATGGCGGTGCCCGAGCGGTCGCGCTGGATCTCCCCGATTGTCGAGGAGGAAATCCGCGCCATTTCGCCCGGGTGCGGCGTTAAAATAACAGGGCCCTCGGCTTCCCTTAGTATATTTATATTCGCGGCCATCACGTTTATGCCATCGGCGTCGATGACAAGCGGGCGCCGCGTATTTTTTACGATATATTTAAGCAGTCGTTCCGTATCCTCGTTGTTGCCCATACCGCAGCCAAATAAAATAGCCGTGGAGGTCTTAAGGCTTTCCCTTAAAAGCGCAGCCCCGCTGTCAGCGGAAATGCTCTGTGAGCCGCCCTCCGGCAGCTCGATATAGATGCATTCGTAAATCCCCGCGGAAACAGCGTCGCAAACCGGCTTCGTGGAGGCCAGCGTGACAAGCCCCGCGCCGCATCTGAGCGCGGCCGTTACCGCTAAGGCGGCGCTTCCGCGGTACCTGTTACATCCCGCGATGATCAAAAGCTTTCCAAAATCGCCTTTATTGGAATCCTGCTCGCGCTTTTTAAGAGAACGCAGCACATCCTCGGTGTAGATATCGCCGAACATACCTGTAATCTCGGCATACGCCTCATCGGGAATGCCGATTTCCACGACCTCTATTTTACCGCATTTAAGCTTGCCCTCAGGCAGGATATGCACAGGCTTTAAGGAATCGAAAGCCACCGTGAAATCAGCCGTGACAGCGTCCGGCGCCGATTTGCCTGTATCGCACTCGACCCCGCTTGGAATATCAAGGGAAACCACAGCCGCAATGGCGTTGTTGATGGCGACGCAGGCCGCCTTTTCCCATTGCCCGAGCCCGCCGCGAAAGCCGGTGCCGTAAATCGCATCCACGATGATGTCGGCTTTTTCGAGTATCTCCATGACCTTGTCAAAGCTTTCGCTCAGCTTTAGAACCGGCATACCCATCAGCTCGACGGTTTTGTACATGGTCTTTGCCTCGTCGCTTTTCGGCTCCCCCCCGACAAGCGCCACCAGCACGTTCGCGCCGTTTTCTATCAGCTTTCTCGCGGTGACGAAGCCATCCCCGCCGTTGTTGCCGCTGCCGCAGAAAATCATGCAGTTTAAGCCCTCAATCTTAAACGTGTTACGAATGAACATCGCGGCGGCGCTTCCCGCGTTTTCCATCAGCCGCTGGTACGTCATATCGTATTGAAGCGAGTTTTCCTCAATCTTTCTCATCTGGCCCGACGTAACGACCCTCATTTTAAAGCCTCCTTCATAACCGCTATTACAACAACCGCCGCATAACGCTTCGTATGCGTGACGCTTGCTTCAAACGCAAGCCCCATATCCTCGACCAGTTTTGCCGCCCTGCCCGAAAATACAAGGTGCGGCTTGCCGAGACTGTCGCGCAAAAGTTCCACTTCCTTTAGCGCAAAGCTTCTGATTCCCGTGCCTATCGCTTTTGAAAACGCTTCCTTCGCGCAAAAGTTCGCGGCGATATAGCTGCTCCTTTCGCCGCGGGCGCGGTACTCCGAAATCTCATGTTCGCCAAAAAAGCGCGTCAAAAAACTCGTTTTTGCCATGCTTTTTTCGATTCGCTCTATCTCAATCAAATCAATGCCTATCCCGAACAAAGACACCGCTCCTGTTATGAAATCCTGTTAAAAGCGTCATGCATGATCTGGCGCGGTAAAAAAGGCTTGACGCCGTTTAACATCTTGTCGTTTGCGTTGAATGCGATGAGTGTAAGCCCCTTATCCTTTATGCGCACGGCAATATACCATACATCTTGCGAATCCGGGCTGTCGCACGCGAATATCTTCGTCTGGTACGGCTTATTAGCGTGTTCCGCCTGCTTGTACCTGCCGAACGCCTCGGCGTCGCGGCAGTTCGCGGTTGCAAGGCGCACGCGCTTTCTTTGCGCGATAATCTTATCGAAGTCAATCTCGCCGTTTGTAACGGCATACTCAAATTCGACGTTCATCGACGTGATGAGGTAATACCCGCCATACAGCGCGCCGAACGCGACAAGCGGCCCGATAATCGAAAGCGGCCCTAAAATCCCCGAAAACAAGAAGCACAGAATGGCAATAAAAACAGCCGCCGCTACAATCCCCGCCTTTATAAGCGCGGTTTGCGGCGTGTTTTTACGTTTTACCATATATTCAATAAATATATCGTTCATAATAATCCTCCCTTTTTTTTACTTAGTATTAGTATAGTCGAAAGCTTGTGAACGGTCAAGACATGCGAAATCTTTACATTTTATTAAAAACTTACCCCCTTTTTTGGTGTAGTATATTAGTAATAATTAGCCGGCAAGGGGGCTTGACATAAGTTGTTCGGATATGTAAAGCCCTTTAAGCCGGAAATGAAAATCTGTGAGTTTGAAGCTTATAAATCTGTTTACTGCGGGCTTTGTAAGCGGCTTGGCCGCTCGTTCGGCCCGCTTGCGCGGTTCACCCTTGGCTATGACTTTACGTTTTTAAGCATACTGCATCTAAGCCTTTCTAAGGACAAGCCTGTAACTAAGCCATATAACCGCATAAATCCTTTTTGCAGGACTCCCCCCTTACAGGACTGCGCGTCACTTGCTTTTGGGGCAAACGTCGCCGCTATCATGCTTTACTATAAGCTTTTAGATAATATAGCCGATTCCGGGCCTGTTAAATCGGCGTGCTGGCGGATACTTCTGCCGTTTGCAGGGGCAGCCCGCAAAAAGGCGGCTGTCGCCCTTCCCGAGGCTGACGGCATTGTACAAAAATCAATCGAGATGCAGTCAAAGGCGGAGAAAGCCAAGACCAAGAGCCTTGACGAAGCCGGTGAAGCTTTTGCTTTTGCGATGTCCGAAATATTTTTGCTTCTTCCGGAAAGTGATACGCAAAGCCGCGTGCTTTCGCGTTTAGGATACCTCATCGGGCGGTATGTGTACGTCGCGGACGCCCTTGACGACCTGAATGACGACATAAAGCAAAGCAGCTACAACCCGCTCATAGAACGATTTGGAATAGCATCGCAAGACGCCGTCAGGATGGATGACGCTATAAAATACGCACATGAATCACTTTACATGACAATCGGGGAAATCACAAAAGCATACGACCTTTTGACAATCTCATCATACGGCCCGGTACTTGATAATATTTTATACCTCGGGCTGTACAAATGCGCGGATGAAATCATGCGGCGAAAGGAATGACCACCCTATGACAGATCCTTACAAGGAGCTGCAAGTTTCCCCGACGGCAAGCGACGACGAGGTAAAAGCCGCTTACCGCGAGCTTGCGCGGAAATACCACCCCGACCACTATAACGGCAACCCGCTTTCAGACCTTGCCACTGAAAAAATGCAGGTCGTCAACAAGGCGTATGACGAGATTATGACGCGCCGACGCCAAAACGGGAACGGCGGGCAGCAGCCGGCAGATTACGCAGGACAGCAGGGGCCGTCCCAGTTTAGCGATATAAGGCGGCTGATACAGTCGCGGCGCATCACAGATGCCGAGGAGCTTTTAGACGGCGTTCCGCGGGACCGCCGCGACGCCGAATGGCATTTCTTAAAAGGCTGCGTGTACCAGACGCGCGGATGGCTTGACGAGGCGTATGAAAGCTATGCCACCGCGTGCAACAACGCCCCCTCGAACAACGAGTATAAAAACGCGTTCGCGCAGCTTCAATGGCAGCGCCAGACGGCGCGTACCCGCGGCGGCGGCTATTCATCTTCACAGGATTTAAACATCTGCAACAACGCCTGCGCTGCTCTTTGCTGCTTAAACTGCTGTATGAGCTGTTGCGGCGGCCGGGGAGGCTGCTAGCTTTGTCCCGGCAAAAAAGCTCTCGCATCGCGGTAGGCGGCGTTTTTTCAGGTATGTGCCTGCTTTTGATGTTTTTATCGTCGGTTATACCGTTTTCGTCGTTCGCGCTGCCTATGCTCGCGGGCGCCATGCTGACTGTGGTCATGCTTGAAAACGGCGCCAAAACCGCGGTTCTTGTGTACATTTCAGTATCGCTTTTATCTTTGTTCATCGTCCCGGATATAGACACAAAGCTCTTATTCATCCTGTTTTTCGGGTATTACTCCATACTCAGGCCGGCAATAGAAAAAATCCCCGGAAAGCTCGCGCAAATAGCGCTAAAGCTCCTTATTCTAAACTTGGCGCTGATACTCGGTTATTATTTTTCCCTTATGGTCCTCGGTTTAAATGATACGGGAAGCGAATGGTTTGAAAAATACACGCCCGCCATTCTGCTTTCGGGGATGAATCTTTCGTTTATTATGTACGATTATTTGCTCGGACGGTATATTCTTATTTATATCCGCCGGTTTCGGCCGAAGTTTCTGCGCGGCAATCTGTAACCTTTTGTCATAATTGGTCGAATGTTCGGTTATAATTTTTATAAAAGTTCCTTTCTCACTATATTTGGTATTTCTGAAATTATCTTTCGCAAAATATGGGGCAATTACAAAACCAGCCAGCCTTCAGGCTGGTTTTTTTGTTGTCGCTGGGCGTATTTTCCTCTTGCAAAATAAACCGTCAGCCGCTATAATAACCTAAAGTGGTGAAAAGTGGTGACGCGTGGAGCGTCTGCCCAATTTCCGGCAAGGAGGTGGGGAAATGTTGATTGGCGAATATCAGCACAGTCTGGACGACAAAGGCAGAGTGAACTTCCCTGCCAAGCTTCGCGAAGGCTTAGGTGCGCGGTTTATCATAACAAAGGGGCTTGACAACTGCCTTTTCGTGTATTCCGAAGATGAGTGGCAGATTCTCGAGGATAAGCTAAAAGCCTTGCCCGTATCAAAAAGCCGCGACGTACAGCGCTTTTTCTTCGCGGGAGCATGCGACGTGGTACCGGATAAGCAGGGGCGCGTCGTGATTCCTCAAAATCTGCGCGAGTACGCGGGTCTTACAAAAGACGTTATGGTGATCGGGGCTTCGGTCCGCGCCGAGATATGGGATAAAAACCGCTGGGTTGCAAGCTGCAGCGAGGTTACTCCCGAAGCGATCGCCGAAGCTATGGACAACCTTGGTTTTTAGAAATTATGGATTTTCATCATATCCCCGTAATGCTAAACGAGTGCTTAAACGGCCTTAACATCGATCCTGCCGGTATTTATGTAGACGGAACGGCAGGCGGCGCGGGGCACTCCGCCGAAATTGCAAAGCGCCTTAAAACAGGCAGGCTGATCGCAATTGACAAAGACCCCACGGCAATAGAAGCTGTGCGCCGGCGGCTACTCCCTTATTCCGCGACCGTCATTGCCGGTGATTTTAAAGATATCAGGAGCATCCTTGACAGCCTTCATATCCCCGCTGTCAACGGCGTCCTGCTTGACGTAGGCGTATCGTCCCACCAGCTTGACTCCGCGGAGCGCGGATTTTCCTACAGTCATGACGCGCCTCTCGACATGCGCATGACGCGCGAGGGGTTTTCGGCAAAGGATTTGCTAAACACATATTCCGCCGACGAGCTGACGCGGGTTTTCAGAGATTATGGAGAAGAAAAATTCGCGCGGAGAATCGCTGCCAATATCTGTGAAGCACGTGAGCAAGAGCCCCTTGAGACGACGTTCTCGCTTGTTGAGATGATCAGGCGCTCTATTCCCGCCGCTAAAAGACGTACCGGCGGACACCCCGCGAAACGTGTGTTTCAGGCGATCCGCATAGAGGTAAACGGCGAGCTGTCGGCGCTTGAAACCGGCGTCCCCGCCGCCTTTGAAAGATTGAATCACGGCGGACGTCTTGCGGTCATCACATTCCATTCGCTGGAAGACCGCATCGTTAAGCGGATATTCCAAGGCCTCTGCACCGGATGCACATGCCCGCCTGATTTCCCGATCTGTGTATGCGGCAAAAAACCAAAGGCAAAGCTTGTAAACAGGAAGCCGATTCTTGCAGGCGGCGATGAAATCCGCGAGAACAGCCGCAGTAAATCGGCAAAGCTAAGAGTTATCGAAAGAATCTAAAGAAAAAAACAAGGAGGCATGTTGTGATGGCAGGGTATAATACAAGCTCAGCGTACAACTTGGATGCGTTTGAACGCGCCGCGAAAAAAGATGTTAAGTCGCCCGAGCTAAAGGTTGTAAAAACCCGGCGGCCAATCGCCTGCGCCGCGCTCAATCCCCGCGTTATATGCGCGTTTGCGATCATCATAACACTCATCAGCCTCATGGTGTACAACCAGGTTCAGCTAAACGAGATCACGATCCAGCTTGACGCGCTTTCAACCGAGATGCAGACGCTGCAAACCGAAAATCATAAAATGACAAGCGCTCTCGATTCGGTCGTATCGCTTAGGAAAATCGCGGAACGCGCCGAGGAAATGGGAATGCAGCGTCGCGACGAATATCAAACTGAGCGCATCCACCTTTACAGCGAGGATAAGATAGAACGCACAGAACAAACGCCCCATACAATTCCGGACGAAGATAAAAAAATTGCGGTCACTGCATTATTCGGGCGCTTCAAGGAATATATCACAAAACGCTGAAATATGATTAAACAGGCGTATACGCGCCCGTTCAAGAGTTAAGACAGAAACATCTTAGCTCTTGATTCATTTCTAAGGCGCGTGTCGAAAGCGCTCGAAGCTTAAAGGACGGTGTCAAATGCAACAACGCTCCGCATCCAGCAAAATGCGCATACGTATGCGATTTGTGCTATTTTTATTTATATTTTCGGGTTTTATGATCCTCATAAGCCGTCTGTTTCTGTTGCAGGTCGTACAAGGCGAGATGTATCAGGAACGCGCTTCAAACCAGCAGACTCGCTCCACTATTTTAGCGGCGAAGCGCGGCGAGATTTACGACCGCAACATGAACAATTTAGTCCGCAGCGCGACGGTCTGGAACGTGTGCATTTCCCCCGCTGAAATGACCTCGGATCCTCAGGAGCTCGACAAAATCGCAGCCGGGCTTTCCGAAATCCTTGACATCGACAAATCCGTCGTCATAGAGGGGGCCGCCGATAAAAGCAAGTATTACCTGCGCATCAAAAGGCGCATCGAGCTTGAGACGTACCAGAAGGTGCTTGATTTTATCACAAGCAACGACCGCGACACACCCGATATCAAGGGCGTATTCTTCGAGCTTGACACAAAGCGGTATTACAAATACGACAGCTTAGCCTCCACCGTAATCGGCTTCACCAACTTTGACAACCAGGGGGCTTACGGCATCGAGTCTTATTACAACAAGATCTTAAGCGGAACGGCCGGCGTCATCGTCTCGGCGAAGAACGCGCTGGGCTCCGATATGAATTTTAAATATTCGCAGGCAAACGAAGCCAAGGACGGCAACAGCATCGTCCTGACGATTGATGAGGCGATTCAGCATGTGGTGGAGCGAAACCTCGAGGTCGCCATTGTCGAGCACGACATTAAGGAGCGCTGCACCGGAATCGTCATGAATGTAAAAACCGGCGAAATTCTAGCCATGAGCACAAAGCCGGATTTCGATCCGAACGAGCCCGACGTCTTAAAAAACCCGCTCGCAATCGCCGAGCTTGAACAGTTCGAGCTGGAGTTTTCGCCTGAAACGCAGGAATACAGGGATAAACTGCAGCAATTAAGATACGACCAATGGCGCAACAAAGCGATTTCCGACACATATGAGCCGGGAAGCGTATTCAAAATCGTAACTGCCGCCACAGGAATCGACAACAGCGTCGTCACGTTGAACGACAACTTTTACTGCTCGGGCGGAATCAAGGTAAGCAGCCATACATACGGCTGCTGGCGGCTTTCGGGCCACGGCTCTCAGGATTTCACGAAAGCCATGCAAAACTCTTGTAACCCCGCTTTCATCACGATAGGCCAAAGAATCGGCGCCCCGCTGTTCCAGAATTATCTCGAGGGCTTCGGCTTCGGCGAGACCTCCGGAATCGATTTGCCCGGCGAAGCTAAGGGAATACTTCAGGATTACGAGCTTTTAAGCAAGCCCGGCATGGTTGAGCTGTCAAGCACGTCGTTCGGCCAGACGTTCAAAATCACGGCGCTTCAAATGATTACGGCGGCCTCGGCCTCCGTGAACGGCGGGTATCTGATGAAGCCGTTTGTCGTAAAGCAGACTCTCGACGTGGACGGCAACGTGCTTTCAACTACGCAGCCCACCGTACGCAGGCAGGTCATATCCGAGCAGACGTCGAAAACCGTGCGCGAGCTTGTCGCCTCCGTCGTGAACGGCGGGAGCGGACGCAGCTCCGCCGTGCCCGGATATACGATCGGCGGCAAAACAGGTACATCCGAAAAGATGGACGTCGCGGATAAAGTATATGTGCTTTCATTCGTGGGCTTCGCCCCCATGGACGACCCGCAATACGCGATCCTTATCACGCTCGACGAGCCTGACTCAAGGCTTCAGGATATGTACGGCTCCACAATCGCGGCGCCCGTCGTAGGCGCGATCTTTCAGGAAATCCTGCCGTATCTTGGGCTTGAGCCGCAATTCACCACCGAGGAGCTTTCGCAAAGGGATGCGGAGGTCCCCGAGCTTATCGGGCTAAAGCCGCACGACGCGCAATCCATGCTGACGGAACGCGGCCTGCGCATGCGCATTGAGGGAAACGGCCCGTCAATCATTCGCCAGATACCGCAAGCGTGGCAGAGTATGCCGAAAGGCGGCACCGTAATCGTTTTCACCGATGATGAAACGATGGAAAACGAAATCGCGATCCCGGAGCTTGTGGGGCTGCCGGCCCGTGAGGCAAACGCCGAGCTTTTAAACAAAGGTCTCAATGTTGAGCTTCGCGGCGTCACGGAGGACGGCGCTTCGACAGTAGTCGGGGAGCAGTGGCCGCTTCCCGGAACTGTTGCGCAAACAGGCGACGTCGTCGTCATTACCCTGGTCGAAAGGCCGGCGGAGCCCGTTATCCCCGTTGACGCCGGGCCTGAATACGATGAGCCGTATGATACGGAACCCACAGATATGGCGGCAGGCTAAGCCTCAATACACAAACACAGCGCTTCATTTCGTTAAAGCCCCCTCGTTCTACTATTCTCTATTCTCTATTTTCCAACTACTAAAAGGAGTCCTCCGCATGACTTTATATGAGCTTTTCCAAGGCGTATCCGATACCGCGGCCTTACAGGACGCCGAGATTTCGGCGGTGACCTGCGATTCGCGCCTTGTCGAAAAAGGCAGCCTGTTCTTCTGTGTCCCGGGTGTCCGGTTCGACGGCCACGACTACGCCGAAAAAGCTTTGGCTAAGGGCGCCGTTGCCGTCGTCACACAGCGGGATTTGGGGCTTTCAGGCCAGATCGTCGTTTCCGATTCAAGAGAAGCTTACAGCATAGCCGCCGCAAATTTCTACGGCAACCCCGCGAAAAAGCTGAAGCTCATAGGCATTACCGGTACAAATGGCAAAACGACCATCACATACCTGATAAAGCAGATACTCGAAAGCGCCGGGAAATCAGCCGGATTGATCGGCACAATCCACAACGAGATCGGCGATATGGTGATACCCGCGAAACACACGACGCCCGACCCCATGCAGCTTCACGCGATGCTCGCCCGCATGGCCGAGGCCGGCTGCGAATACGTCGTGATGGAGGTCTCATCCCACGCGCTCGACCAAAAGCGCGTCTTCGGCTTGCAGTTCGAGTGCGCCGTGTTCACGAACTTAACGCAAGACCACCTCGACTACCACAACGACATGGAAAGCTATTACAACGCGAAAAAGCAGCTTTTTTCCATGTGCGGCACGGCTGTGATAAACATCGACGACAAGTATGGAAAACGGCTTAAATCCGAGACTTCCTGTAAGACGCTCACCTTCTCCTGCGAGACCGCGAACGCTGATTTTTCCGCTAATAATATTAAGTTTTCCGTAAACGGCAGCCGTTTTGTAGTCCTATCGGAAAGCGGTCTTTCAAAGGTTGATTTTTGTATGCCGGGGAAATTCTCCGTCTCAAACGCGCTTGCCGCCGTCGTTGCGTGCACTTCGGCGGGAATCCCCTACGATACGGTTTTAAGCGGTCTTTCGGGGTGCCGGGGGGTCGCCGGGCGCGTCGAGATTTTAAAAACGGACACAGACTTTACCGTTATCCGCGACTATGCGCACTCCCCCGACGGCCTTTTAAACATCCTTGAAACCGTGCGCGAATTTGCGCCAAAGCGCGTCGTAACACTGTTTGGCTGCGCGGGGAACCGTGACCGCACAAAGCGCCCCAAGATGGCTGAGATTGCCGCGCGCCTTTCGGATTTTTGCATCTTGACCTCCGACAACCCGCGCGACGAGCCGCCGCAGCGAATCATCGACGACGCGATGCCCGGGCTTTTGGAGCACCACACTCCGCACACCGCGATTGTGGACCGCTACGACGCAATCGCGTGGGCGCTTGATTTCTGCGAGCCCGACGACGTGCTCGTGCTCGCGGGTAAAGGCCACGAGGATTACCAGGTGCTCCAGCACGGCACGATTTTCTTTGATGAAAAGGTCGTCGTCGCGGAGCTTCTTAATAAAAAGAGGCAGGGAAAGGACTGAGTGACGATTGTTTTCCATTTTGGAAATAGCAAGTGAAACCGGGGCAAACTATACCGGCGAAGACGCCATCGTTACCTCTGTATCAACAGATACGAGAGATTTACCTGAAGGCTGTATTTTCATAGCGCTTAAGGGCGATCATTTTGACGGGCATAATTTTATCGGGGAAGCGCTTGGCGGCGGCGCAGCCTTTGCTGTTTCCATGGAAAAAGAAGCGCCCCCGAACGATCGCGTACTTTATGTAAAAGATACGCGCGACGCGCTTTTAGGAATAGCAAGGCTTCATAGAAGGAAGACGCCCGCGAAGGCCGTGGGCATAACGGGCAGCTCCGGCAAAACCACGACAAAAGAGATGATCGCCAATGTGCTTTCGTCGGAGCTCAATACAATCAAGACCGAGAAGAACTTAAACAATGAAATCGGGCTTTCCAAGACGATCCTACGGCTTGATGAAAGCACTGAGGCCGCGGTGTTCGAGATGGGCATAGACGGCCCCGGACAGATGGCAAGGATGTCTAAATCGGCGCTTCCCGATATCGCCGTTATCACAAACATCGGCGTCACGCATATCGAGGCGTTTGGCACACGCGAGCGCATACTCAATGAGAAAATCGACATCACGGCGGGCTTAAAGGACGGAGGAACCCTTATCCTGTGCGGCGACAACGACTTGTTAAGGCCGCTGAAGCGCACAAGATTTAACGTGATAAAATACGGCATCACAAACGCAAACGCAACCGTGCGCGCGAAGAAAATCCAGGAGTACGCGGGCCATACGGAATTTACCATAAGCTGGGACGGCAAAAGCTTTGACGCTGGTATCCCGGCGCTTGGGCGGCACAACGTCCTAAACGCGCTTGCCGCTTTTTGCGTGGGAGTTTCCCTTGACCTAAAGCCACAGAACATCATCACGGCGCTTAGAAGCTACCGGCCGGAGGGTATGCGCCAAAATATCGTGCGGCACAACTCCCTGACCATTGTTGAGGATTGCTACAACGCAAACCCCGACTCCATGCGCGCGGCGCTCACAACGCTCGGGAACATGCGGTGCGACGGGCGCAGAATCGCGGTTTTATCCGATATGGGCGAGCTTGGCGCGATTGCCGAGTCGTCGCATTTTGAAACCGGCGAGTTCGCGGCAAGGTGCGGGCTTGATTACCTGCTCTGCACCGGCAGGCTCTCGGAGGGCTATGTCGCGGGCGCAAGGGATGCGGGGATGTCTGACGCATTCCACTACGAAACGCAGGAGCTTCTCTTGAAAGCCATCAAATCGTTGGCTTCTCCCGGCGATATTTTCTGGTTCAAGGCAAGCCGCAGCATGAAGCTTGAGGACGTCATGCAACAAATATATCATCTGAAGAGGTAAAGGATATGAGCAATATGCCGGTGATTACGGCCGTGATGATAGCCTTTTGCATCACATCATTGACGGGATTATGGCTCGTGCCGCTGTTAAGGCGCATCAAGTACGGGCAGACTATCCTTGAGATCGGGCCGAAGTGGCATAAATCAAAGCAGGGTACGCCGACGATGGGCGGGATCATGTTTGTCGCAGGAATCAGCGTCGCCGTCCTTTGCGGCTTTTACATGCTCAAGATGAGCACGGGCGGCGCTTTGTACAGCCACTCCCCCCTTGACGATACGCGCATCCTGCTCGGGTTTGTCATGGCGCTTTGCTACGGAGGCGTCGGCTTCGTCGACGACTACCTTAAGGTTGTAAAAAAGCAAAACGAAGGGCTTTCGGTAAGACAAAAATTTATCGTTATGTTTTTTATCGGGGCGCTGTTTTTGACCGGGCTTTACCTTGCGGGGGACACCTCCACGATTGTTAGAATCCCGTTTTTAGGCCAGCTAAATTTGGGGCTGCTATATTATCCGCTTGCGCTTTTGGGCATAGTATTTATTGTAAACGTCGCAAACCTCACCGACGGCATAGACGGGCTTTGCACCTCCGTTACGCTGATTTCGGCGCTCGGGTTCATGGTTCTTTCAAGCATCCTGCGCATGGAGGGCATGGGTATGGTCTCGGGCGCTTTAGCCGGCGGCTGCCTCGGGTTTTTGCTGTGGAACTTCTACCCCGCTAAGGTGTTCATGGGCGATACCGGCTCGCTGTTTTTAGGCGGGCTTGTCGTCGCGATCGCGTTCGGGCTTGATATGCCGGTGTTCCTCATATTCATGGGAATCATCTATATTATTGAGGGGCTTTCGGTTGTTTTACAGGTAAGCTGGTTCAAATACACGAGAAAAATCACCGGCCAGGGCAAACGGCTATTCAAGATGAGCCCGATACACCATCACTTTGAGATGAGCGGCTTTAGCGAGACGAAGATTGTCGTGATGTTTTCGGTTGTACAGGCGGTCGCGTGCGCGCTTGCGGCGGCGGCGGCGCTACAGATATAACGGGGAGTTTTTATGGCTACTAACGCAAACTTAAGAACCGGCGCGGCGCCCATGCCGGCGAAAAGAGCAAGGCTTGCGCTGTTTAACATCGGTGTGGGCGGCGTTGACGTTACTTTTTTGATTTTAGTGCTGCTAATACTAACAATCGGCCTTGTCATGCTGTTCTCGGCAAGCTTTGCCTATGCCCGCTTTTATTTTAACGATTCGTTCCACTTTATCAAGGCCCAGCTCTTGTTCGCCGTCTTAGGCGTGTTTTTGATGCTTTTGATTTCCACCGTTCAGTACAAGGTTCTGGAAAAGCTCGCATGGCCCGTCATGATGATTACCTTCGTGCTTTTGGTTATCGTGCTGTTTTTCGAGGACCGAAACGGAGCCCATAGATGGATTGACCTTGGCTTTATTACCTTTCAGCCGTCGGAGATTGCAAAGTTTGCGGTTGTAATCCTGTTTTCACACTTAATCGTCGCGATGGGCGACAAGATGAAGACATTCCGCAATGGAATCCTGCCGTTCGGCGCGATTCTTATCATGATCGCGGGCCTTATGATCATGCAGCCGCACCTTTCGGGCACGATTCTGATCCTTTTAATTGGGGCGATCCTGATGATTGTGGGCGGCGCAGACCTCAAATGGTTTGTGTTTGCGGCGGTTTCCGCCGCTGTCGGCATCGCCGTGGTCATCATAACCGGCGCGATACATTACGCGGGCAGCCGCATTGAGGTTTGGCGCGACCCATTCGCTTTCCCGCGCGACGAGGGTTTCCAGACGATACAGTCGCTGTACGCCATCGGAAGCGGCGGGCTGATGGGCGTGGGTATCGGCAATTCAAGGCAGAAGTATCTGTATCTTCCCGAACCGCACAACGACTTCATCTTCTCCGTCGTCTGCGAGGAGCTCGGCTTTGTCGGCGCGACCTTGATCATCATTTTGTTCTCGCTCCTTGTCTGGCGCGGGTTTGTCATCGCCATGAGATGCAAGGACCGCTTCGGCTCGCTCGTAGGCGTGGGACTCACGGCACAGGTCGGGCTTCAGACCATACTAAACATCATGGTCGTAACGAATACGATCCCGAACACAGGAATCTCCCTGCCCTTTTTCTCATACGGCGGAACGTCGCTTGTCATGCTGTTATGCCAGATGGGCGTCATGCTTTCGATTTCGCGCGAGACAACGCTTGAAAAAAGGTAGCGGCTTTAAGAACCTATTCTCTAACGACTACCAGCCGAAAGGAATGAGCTTTTTATGCGCATACTATTCGCGTGCGGCGGAACCGCCGGCCATATCAATCCGGCAATTGCCGTGGCGTCCTTGATACGAAAGGAGCGTCACGGCGCGAAATTCCTTTTCGCGGGGCATCCCGACGGCATGGAGGCTACTTTAGTGCCGAAAGCGGGCTTTGATTTCACGCCGATCGAGATACAGGGCTTCCAGCGGAGGATCACGCCTGAAAACATAAGGCGCAACTTAAACGCCGCACGTCTTTTGCTGACGGCGTCCGCGAAAGCCAAAAAAATAATCCAGGATTTTGAGCCCGACGTCGCGATGGGTACGGGCGGATACGTGAGCGGCCCGGTTATCCTAAAGGCGGCAAAGATGGGTATCCGCACGATTACTCATGAGCAAAACGCTTTCCCCGGGGTCACCACCAAGCTTCTCGCTAAGAATGTGGACAAGGTGCTGCTTGCAGTATCGGGGGCCGAAGCTTATTTGCCGCGCGCAAGAAAATACATCGTCACCGGCAACCCGATAAGACAGGAAATTTTATATGCCGACCGCGAAAAAAGCCGCTTGTCCCTCGGTGTCGGCAATAGAATTTGCCTGCTTACATTCGGCGGAAGCCTCGGCGCTTTACGCGTAAACGAAGCTGTTGCCGATTTGATGGCGTATTACATAGACAGCGACGACGTGCATTTTATTCACGCGACGGGGCGCGGCGGCGCGGAGCTGTTCCCGAAGCTGCTTTATGAGCGCGGCGTTTCCTTTAAGGGCAACCCGCATATTGACATCCGCGAGTATATCCACGACATGCCGCAATGCCTTGCGGCGGCAGATTTAGTGTTGTGCCGGGCGGGCGCGGTCTCCTTGTCGGAGCTTGAGGCGGCGGGACGGGCCTCCATCCTCATCCCCTCCCCCAATGTCGCTGAGAACCACCAGTACCACAACGCTATGGTTTTGGCGAACAAAAACGCAGCCATCGTCATAGAGGAGAAAAACCTTACCGGCGAGCGGCTTTGCAGGGTCGTCGGGCAGCTTGTGAGCGACCCGCAGGAGCTTGTGAATCTCGGCAGGAACGCACATTCCATGTCCATCACGGATGCCGCCCAACGCATTTGCCGTGAGATTTATTCACTTCTAGGCGAATGAGAAGCTTTAAGGGGCGCCGGCAAAATTGCCGGCGCCCCTTAAATTATTTCTGATTAATAGGTCCCAGCGCGTCGATACATTCCTGATTCAGCGTCTGCAAATCGGTGACGAACTGCGGAATCATCTGTTTTGCACCGGCTATATCGCCGTTTTGCGCTATGTCCTGAATTTTTCCGGCGGTTTTGCATAAACCGGCCGCACCTGCGTTCCCAAGCAGCCGGTGAAGCCCCCGCATGATACCGATCGTCCTTTTTACGTCTATGTTCCGGTTTTGAAGCGCCGTTATGATCATCGGCAGGTTTTGCCTTAACACCGAAAGATTGTCCCTGAAGATTTCATGGCTTCCTTTCGCGGCCTTGGCGGCCTTGGCGATATCAATGCTGTTAATGGCGCGCGCTTTTTCAAAAACCGCGCTGGAGCCCATATCTTCTAATCCCGGCAAAACCTTTTCGGGCGGCAGCCATTTTATAAGCATGTCGTTTAGCATCTGTTTATTGATGGGCTTTACGAGGAAATCCTGCATGCCGCTGTCCAAAAACAGCTGCCTTGCGCCGGCAAGGGCGTTCGCCGAAAGGGCGATAATCGTCAAATCCTCAGGATTGTAGCCAATACCCCGCAATTCCTTCGCGGTTTCAATGCCGTCCTTAATCGGCATCATATGGTCTAAAAACACAATATCGTATTTCTTTTCCTTAACCTTTTCAATTGCCGCCTCACCGTTTGTGGCTGTGTCGGCCTCAATCCCGCAAAGCTTCAGCAGTCTGACCGCGACTTTTAAGTTTACGGCGTTGTCGTCCACGACAAGCACCTTCGCATCGGGAGCCTGTATAAACGAAAACTCCTTCTGTGCGGCTCTCCGCATGGTTACGCCCGGAGTGCCCGATAAAAGCGGCAGCCTGACTCTGAAAACAGACCCCTCGCCGTATACGCTTTCGACATTCAAGGCGCCCTTCATCAACTCAACAAGGTCCTGCGTAATCGAAAGCCCAAGCCCCGAACCCTGGGTGTACCTGTGGCGGTCTTCGTTTACCTGCTGGAAAGGCCTGAACAGCTTATGCATATCCTCTTCGCGTATTCCCGAGCCGGTATCGCTTATATCAAAGCAGATCATATTGTCGTCCCGGTAAACCTCAAAGGTAACCGAGCCTTTCGTGGTAAACTTGATCGCGTTGCCGATAATATTTGTAAGTATCTGCTTGACGCGCACGTCGTCGCCGACCACATACTCCGGTATTTCGGTGAGCCGCGCCGTATGGTATTCGATGCCTTTCTGGTTCGCGGAATGCCTGAACATGGAGTTGATATTTCCTATCAAAACCGGCAGATTGTATTCAACCGACATGATATTGAGCTTGCCTTCCTCAATCTTTGAAAGGTCAAGGATATCGTTTAATAAATCAAGCAGCGACATCGAGGACGTCATGATGTCGTTGACGTAGCTTTTATGGTTGTCATTGAGCGGTTCGTTTAAAAGGATCTCAGCCATACCGATAATCGCGTTCATCGGCGTGCGGATGTCGTGGCTCATGTTCGCAAGGAACATGCTTTTGGCTTTAGACGCGTTAATCGCCTTTTCGCGCTCGTTGCTGATTTCGGTAATATCCCGGATAACAAGCGCAACGCCGTGGCATTTATCAAGCTCGTCCATGGTCGGGGTGATTTCTATCTGCAATCTGACGGATTCCCCGTCCTTGAGCAAAAAGCCGAACTCCTCGGCGAATATCTCAAGCTTTAAAAGCGTATCCATGCAATGCCCGCGGATTATTTCAATGTCGGCATCGCTAAACACGCGGGAAAACAACTCGCCAAGCGATATTTCCGGCTGTGCGTTTTTATATTTCATATACTCAAGCCCGATCTCGGAGCCCAAGATAAAATTCAGGTTCATATCAAGATAAAACAAAATACCCGGGCAATTCTTAAGCAATAATGTGTTGTATATGTACTGCTCTTCATTCAGGCGTTCGTTTATATCCCGTATCCTTTCAAGATTAGAGGTAGTGACGGCGTGGAACGTCAAATCTTTTTCAAGCCTGCGGATCGTCTGCTTTAACGCTACGGATTTTTGCTTGATCTCAAGAAGCTGCTGATATTCAATATTCGGTACAGAAACAAAATTACCCGACATTGCGCGTAACACCTCTTTCTGGCTTTGTTATGACTGGTTTTATGAATTTTTGTCTGTTTGTAGTATAGCACAAAAATGTCTTGCTTTGCAAGATGCTTTTATGTTATACTGCATAAGGTGTCAATATTTTGATATATAAGGGGTGAGCAAATGAAATCGAATAGCGCTATCAGCTATGAGCTTGAGGATATGAAAATCGCGGCGGCAGAGCTTGCAAAGGCGGTTGATGTGTTTCCGCTTTTAAAAAGCAGTATTGGTATCCTGTATTTTTCAACCGAGCTTGATGCTGAAAAATTAATGTCCGAGATAAAAAAACTGTTGCCTTTCGACATAATGGGATGTTCCACACAAGCGGTACTTAACGAAAAGACCGGTATGAACGAATTTTCCTCTTCTTTGCTTGTATTGACCGCCGACGACTGTGATTTTAACATCTTTGTTTCAGAGCCCTTAACATCCGAAAATATTAAGCGTCAGATTACCGGTATTTGCGAAAGTGTAACGCGCGTCAAACACGATCTTAAGCTGATTTTGTTGAATTGCCCGCATATGCCCGATATTATTTTTGACAATTTCCCCGAGGCCTTTTCTGAAGGCACGGGCGGGCTTCCGGTATTCGGCGGCGCCGCCGGGTATAGCATTGATAATGATATTTCGCTTGTCACGTTTAATGAGAACCTTTACACCGACAGGTTGGTCTGTTGTTTTATAAGCGGCAACCTTGCCCCTGTTTTTTCCGCTATGGGTTATTTTTCGCTGACCACAATAAAGACCCAGATCGCGACAAAAACAGACGGCGACGTGATTTATACCATCGACGACATGAGCTTTGTAGATTATCTGGAGTCTATGGGAATCGTGACCAGCGAGCCTGAAATGTATGCCTCCATTATATTAAAGGTGAAATGGGGCGACGACGACGGGAAAGACGGCGGCGTTTACCGCTCGATTTCATCCTTGAACAAAGAAGACGGCAGCGGCAAGGTTGGCTGCTGTGTGCCGCAGGGAAGCGAAATTTATACCACGACCTATAAAAGCGATGACATCAAAATCTCAACAAAGGTATGCATTGACACGATTATTGAACAAATCAGGAACGCAGAATCTGAGGACTATAAGTACACCACCGTTTTGTGCGGCTCATGCTGGGGCAGGTACCTGTGCATGTTCCCCTCTAAGAAAATCGAGGGTGACATTATCAAAGAATCCGCGCCGCCTGAAATGAATTTTGCGGGATATTATACAAACGGCGAAATCTGCCCTATCGCTTTCAAGAACGGCGTTGCCGTAAACCGCGCGCATAACGCAACGATAACCATGTGCGCCTTTTAACGTACACTTTCCAAAATATCGCCTTTGCCTTATGCGTCATGATGTCGCATAAGGCCTTTTTTATTGAAACGACGCGAATCTTGTAGTATACTAAAAAAGATACTTCTTTGAGATGGGAGTAAAAACATGCGCACTGCTTCAAAAAAAGTTAAAAAGAAAAAGAATCCGGCTGTTGTTTTGCTGGTATTGTTACTTATCGCCGCGCTGATTACAGGCGCTTATTATTGGGTTATTCTGTTTCAGCCCAAAAGCCGTGGCGTCGTCGAGCCCCGTTTTGCCGCTATCCCCACCGACTTAACAGACAATAACCTGATCGGGAACATCCCTGAAAATCTTTTAGCAGGCGGATTCATGGCAAGTCAGGACGGCTGGTTTTATTTTGCGAATTTCAAAGACGGCGCCAGCCTTTATATGTGCCGTGAAAATGGCGAAAATATGGTGAAGCTCACCGACTTTGCCGTCGCCGGAATAAACGTAATCGCGGATTCCATTGTATTTACAAGCCTTGAAAAATGTATCGCGGTGCGCCCGGACGGCGTGTATACCATATCTTTCGGCGACGTTCGCGACTTGCTGCGCGACATCGTCTTTGCACAGCGCGTATCTTACGGCGGCCGGCTTTACTCGATAAACGGCCTGCGCTCCGGCGGAAGCCCGGAGCTTTACGTCATTGACGGCGAGCATATTTACTTTTCGCCGTCGCTCACAAGAAACGGTCTTTTCGCAATCCGGGAAAGCCCTTTGCAGGAGGCTGAAATCCATCAGATAAGCGCGGGCGGAGACTTTCCCGCGCCGGTTCCAATGTCTTTTGAAGCATATGAAACATACGCAGGCCAAGACGCAGGGCTTAGGTTCCGTGAGGCGGCGCCTGAATCCTATGAGCCGTATGACGGCGGCATAAGCGTCGTAACCGAAAAGATGTCGGCGCTTGCAAGCTTTGTAGCGGCGGACGGCGAGGTGATCGTCCGGCACGACGTCAATGGGTCTCAGATGCTCGCGGAAATTAGAAGCACGGATGCTGCGAAAACATCGAGGATTCTGCGTGTCGACCTTGATTCCATGCAGCCGACAGGCGAAATCACCGGCGCCCGCTCGCTTCATAAAACAGATAGCGGCTACATATTCCAGCACTCCGACAATTTTATATATGAGCTTTTGGAAAACGGCGATATCAAACCGATCTCCATCATACCCGTGTTGGACTTCGGTATGGGCCAGGACCAAAGGCTCATCGCGGCCACCGGGTACGGACAGTATATGGTAATATCAAAAAAGCAGCTTTACAATCCCGTTTTTGTGCTTGTAAGCAACATCTTCCCTTTCTTTGACGTAAAGCGCCAAAACGGCTGGTACAATTACATAAACCCGGAACAAAGCCTCACGCTCACGCCGCCACCGCCGGGGTTCTTCCTTGCGAACGGCAGCTACTACAGGCTTTTCCCCGACGGCACATGGCTTCGCGGAGTCACTGAAGCCGAGTGGCTCAACACAACGACGTCCCAAGCGCCCATCGGAAGCAGGGACAATTTTAAGCCCTGCGCGGTTTTCAACGCCCCGTGGTCAAGGCCCGGCGCGGAAGACTATTTCGATGATTTTGACGACGAGATCGCGCCGTTTTCCGGCGAAGCTGCAGACGCCGCCGCAAGTCCCGAAACCTCGCTTGACGCGGCCGTCATGCTTTTAGTGGGAAACCGCCGCATCGAGGAGAAGTATTCGCCCGAAAGCGTCGCGAGGCTGCGTGAGTTTTACGGCGGCGACTTGAATATAGACAAAGCGGCCGAGATGGGCGCTGATAAGGCGGCGGAGGCCTTTGAACTGCAGTTCGGCGCAAAACCCGACACCACCGAGCTTGCCGAAGTTCTGAAAGACTGGGTAAGAAACGCGCGGTACATGCCGCACGACGCGAGAATATCAGGGAATACCGCCGACGTTCCGCTCACGGTGACTAACGTCGTGGACGGGCAGGCGCTGACCCTTGCGCTGGAAAGCGAAATCAAAAACGGCCTTGCGAGAAATCCGCTAATGCTGCTTTCCTCGAAGGACCGGCAAGCCGAGTGGGCGATGGGAATCTTTATGGAGATTGCGAAAAATCCCGCGCAATACAACGCTGGAAATGGGAACATCCACTTAAGCGTCAGGATGAAGCAAGCCCCCGGCGTTGGATGGGTTTTGGAAGACCCCGGCGAGCTGGCCGGATTTCTTCAGCGTCAGATCGGGTAAGGATTAAGGGAGGATATTATGACTTGTTTATCGTGCGGATTCCAATTTAGCGGAGATTTGACCTTTTGTCCAAAATGCGGCATGCCCGCGCCCGAAAAGACCGCGGAAGCCACGCCGCCCGCGCCTTTCTTGCCGAAGGAGCCCGAGCGGCAAACGGCGGAGCTTTCGTGGCATCTGGAAGAACAGCCGGAGGCGATCGATACAGTGCGGCCGGTTGACGCCCCGGCCGCGTCCGGACCTCTGCCGCAAGCGGCTCCCGTCGCGTTTTCACCGCCGCCGGAGCATCATATTACGTTTGACGGCACGGTTGGGGCCGCCGCACATGGCCTGTCACATGCGGCTAACGCCGCGAAAGCCCGCTGGGACGAAGCGGGCGGCATGTCCGGTATGACGGGCGGCGCCAAGAAATTCGCCGTAAAATCCGGCGCGGATGCTAAAAACTTTTTCTCCTATCTAAAGTCTAAGCCGTTTGTAAATCCTAAAAATATATTGACAGCTATAATCGTAGCGCTCGCCCTTATCGTCATGCTTATCATTTTCGGCATGGGAAGCCGCAATCTTGCGGCGGCTATCCTGCTTTCGGGCTTCACCGCCGCGCTTGTGGTCTTGGTTTACAAGCGCGTTCATATGCCGTCGGGCACAGCCGTTCATCCCGCTAAAATGCAGATGCTGCACGCCGGCGGATACGCCTACCTCTTGAACGCGCGCGGCGACATTTACAGAATCAAAGACGGCGTCGATATGTCTACGCGCCTTGACGTTTCGGGTGTGACCTGTATGTTTTCCGATCATGACCGTATTTTCGCCTGCAAACGCGACGGCTCGCTTGTAACCGCGCTTCACGGCAGCAACGGCGCTTCTGAAATCTTACCCGCCGGGACTGTCCTTCAAGGAATCGCCGGCGTTTCCGGCGACGGCTATGTTTATTTCAGCTCCGCCAAGGTTTATGGCAGCCCCGTTTGCCGTATAAAATCCGGCGGCGGCGCGGTGCATATCGTTACAGAATAGGAGCCGTTATAATGAAATGTATACATTGTAAATCCGACATGCCCGCCAAAAGCTCCGAAAGCACGGCGATATGCCCGGCATGCGGGAAATACTCGGCTCCGGAGGGTTTTGTCCTAGACGGCGCGAGCGGGCTGTATAAAATAACGGCTCAGGGCAGCGACAGCAAAACGGGCGAGCCGATCAGCATTGTCACATGGCTCGATCCCGCGACCGGTAAGTACGCGCAGGATATAACCCCCGCGGAAAAACAGGCTGACGCTGAAGCCGGGCCAAAACCGCCGCCGGCAAAGAAAAAACGTCCGGTTTCTTTCTTTGCCGTTCAGCTTGCGACGGTTGCCGTCATAGCGCTTTTTGCCGCGGGCTTTCACTATTTCGGCTATAATATCGGGCAAACATTTGCTTTTCTTCAAAGCCAATTTGTTACGCAGGACGTGACAGCTCTCCCTCAAGGCGCAGATATCCCGGCATTTTTGCCGGTAGAGCCGACTGCCCCGGTAATGGAGGCCTCCCAAGAACTCGAAGCGCCTGAAGCCGGGGAAGATGATGCACCGGCTGAAGATCAGGCGGAGGAGCGTATTCCGCTGCAAGCTTCCCGCGTGAATTTTTACAATGTTTTCGCGAACGTGAACCCGTTTTACACAAGGGCCGCGCAGGACCAGAACTATGTCTGGTTCCTTCCGGCGGGCGATATCCACCCCTTTGCGCAGCTAACCGATCTGATGTATGTGGACCCCGATAATCCGGAGCCTCTTCCCGTCCCGAATCTGTGGCCCGGTGAAAGCAGCGTCTATTCGTTTGTACTTTTTAACGACGGCGTCGTCGTGTGCGCCAAAAGGCCGGATGCGGAAGGCTACGGCTTTTACCTCTCCGACAAAGCCGGGATTGACGAGCCGGAGCTTTTATTTGCAAAAAACGAGCCCGCGTATATGGTAGTATACCGTGAAGCAGTATACGCGCTTTTCCCTGACGCAAAGCAGCTTGTGGAGTTTGATCCTGAAAACGGCGGCAGGGCGAAAACCATAAGCATGCCGATCGAATCGATAAACGGGCTTTTCGCCGAGTACCTGCCGGAATTCTCGATTGTTGACGGTTACATCTATTACGGCCTTTCCTACCGGAACGGGCAGAACATCGAATATGAGCGCAGGAGCCTTGATACCGCGGAAAAGATTTCGGCCTTCAGCCCAAGCACCCTCGGTGAGATATGGACGGTAAATCCCGTATGGGATACCGACGGAAATGTCTATTACGGGCGGTATGACTTTGACGCGGGCACATATTCCGTGAAGACGGCAAAGCCGGACGGCGTCGTTTCGGAGATCGCGCGGTTTAGAATTTCACGCGGTATCCCGCCGCTTTTAGCCGGCGTTGGGTTTAAGAGCCTTGTCGCCGAAACCGGTGAGCGGACTTATTCGCGCAAGAGCTTCGGCACGCTTGAACAGGAGCAGGAGGCCATATTCAGTTCAAGGCCATACGCCGCAACACGCGATTACCTGATCGCCGACGGCGGTCTTTACAGGCTGTCCGACCTTGGGTTCATCTCGTACACTCCTGCCGCGATTTAGGGTCTGCTGACATATATACCCTTGATTAAGATATGAGGGGAGGTGCAATATGAAAATAAAAATATTTCAAGCCGGGTCCGAGAAAAAGCTGGAGAAGAACGTAAACGATTTTATCGCCCAAGACAGCGTCAAAGTATTGGAGCTTCAATATTCTTCATCCTTTGGCGGTCTTTCCGTAATGGTCGTTTATGAGGAGCGCGAAAATAACGCGTATTGATTTTAACTTTCTTTTATGTTATGATGAACCGCGAGCAAGCAAGGTGGCGGCGCGGATATACCGCGAGGAAAGTCCGGGCACCGCAGGGCAGGATAGCTGTTAACGGCAGCCGAAGGCGACTTCAGGGCCAGTGCAACAGAAAATTACCGCCGGTATAGTCGTTTAACCTAAACGACTGTACCGGTAAGGATGAAAAGGCGAGGTAAGAGCTCACCAGGGCATGGGCGACCATGCCGCTGTGTAAACCCTATCCGGTGCAACACCAAGTGGGTCGAAACGGTTGCCCGCCGTGACCCGAAAGCGTGGCTTGACGCTTACCGGCGACAGTAAGCGCAGATAGATCGTCACCAAATACAGAACCCGGCTTATATGCTTGGTCGCAAACGGCGCATCGCGAATCGGTGCGCCATCTTTTATACCCTAACCATTAATGTAATATAATACAATTTTAAGAATATTTATTCATTTGGGTATTGATTTGTTTGATCTAATATAGTATAATCATACATAACGTATATACTAAACTCCAAGTCTGAGAGGAGCTTTAAGTTTGATAAAAGCCGGAATCATAGGAGCAACGGGATACGCGGGGCTTGAAATCACACGCCTGCTTTTAGGGCATCCCAAAGCCGAAATTACCGCTGTAAGCTCTGTCAGCTTTACAGGCAGTAAGCTTCAGGAGGTCTATCCTTCCATGCGCGGCATTTTTGAAATGACGCTTCAGGACGACAGGGCCGTCATAGAAAAAAGCGACGTCGTGTTCGCATCGCTTCCCCACGGGCTTTCAGAGGGCATCGCGGCGGAGTGCTATGATAGCGGCAAGCTTTTCATCGATATGGGGGCCGATTTCAGGCTCAAAAACGAAGACGACTACAAGCAGTGGTATGATGGCGCGTACCAATCGAAAAAACTGCATGAAGAAGCCGTATACGGCTTGCCGGAGTTGTTCCGCGAGAGGATAAGCGGCGCCAAAATCATTGCGAATCCCGGATGTTACCCGACCTCCGTCGCTCTTGGGCTTGCGCCTCTGCTTAAAGCAAACGCGATAGATTTGAGAAATATCATCATCGACTCAAAATCCGGCGTCACGGGCGCCGGCAGGACCCTTTCGCAAAACACGCATTTTCCTGATTGCAACGAGGCTTTTGCGCCTTATAAGGTCGCTGTGCATCGACACACGCCGGAAATGGAACAGACGCTTTCTGAAATTTCCGGTGAAAAGGTCACGGTAACGTTTGTTCCGCACCTTTTGCCGATAAACAGGGGAATCCTCTCAACCGTCTACACAATCCCGCACGACAAGCTTTCGGCGGAGGAATTATACGAAAAATTCAGCGCATTCTACAATATGGATAAATTCGTTAGAATATTACCATTAGGAGAAACAGCGAACCTGAAGAACGTAAAATACTCGAATTACTGCGATATTTCCCTTCATTTAGACGAACGTTGCGGCCGCGTGATCATCGTCTCAGCGATCGACAACATGGTAAAGGGCGCGGCGGGGCAGGCCGTGCAGAATATGAACGTCGCCTGTGGATTTGAAGAGGATTTAGGACTTTTATTGATTCCGCCGGCATTTTAAGAATTGTTATGACAGGAGGTTTTCGTATGGATATAAAACAGGTTTCCGGAGGAGTCTGCGCGCCGCAGGGATTTGTGGCGGCGGGTATAAATTGCGGCATCACCGCACGGCAGGAGAAAAAAGACCTTGCGCTGATCTTCTCTAAAGCCGAAGCGACGGCCGCCGCCGTTTATACTAAGAACCAAGTCCGGGCGGCGCCGGTCATCGTTACAAAATCGAATTTGGAAAACGGGCGCGCTCAGGCGGTCATCTGCAATTCGGGAAACGCGAACGCCTGCAATACGGACGGAGAAAAGTCGGCGCTTGAAATGTGCGCATTGGCGGCGGAGCAGCTCAATATTACCCCGCAGGAGGTCATCGTCGCGTCAACAGGCGTGATTGGGCAGAAGCTCAATATTGACTGCATCAAAAACGGCGTACCTGAGCTTTCCGCAAAGCTTTCCGAAACCGGAAGCAATGACGCGGCCCACGCCATCATGACGACCGATACGGTCATGAAGGAGATCGCGGTGTCGTTTACTCTGGGCGGAAAAGAGTGCAAAATCGGCGGGATCGCAAAGGGAAGCGGCATGATACACCCGAATATGGCGACGATGCTCGCGTTTTTTACAACAGACGCCTGCGTCTCATCCGGGATGCTTAAGAAAGCCCTCAATAATGCCGTCGAAAGCACGTTTAACATGATCAGCGTCGACGGCGATACTTCAACGAACGACATGGCGTGCATAATCGCGAACGGGCTTCTCAATAACGATGAAATTACCGGTGAAAATGAAGATTTCGAAGCGTTTTCGTTTGCGCTGATGTACTGCTGCATCTACCTTGCGCGGATGATGGCGAAGGACGGCGAAGGCGCCACAAAGCTGATTGAATGTACCGTTGACGGCGCTTTCGATGAAAACGCCGCAAGGGCGCTTGCAAAGTCGGTGGTTTCGTCAAGCTTGTTTAAAGCGGCCATGTTCGGCGCCGACGCGAACTGGGGCAGGGCGCTGTGCGCGCTCGGTTACGCCGGCGTGAGCTTCGATCCGAAAAAGGTATGGGTAAAATTCAAATCGGAAGCAGGCGAAATCCTTGTCTGCGAAAACGGCTCCGGCGTTGATTTTGACGAGGATAAAGCAAAGGAAATCCTGTCTGAGAAGGAGATTGAGGTTGTGATACTGATGAATCAAGGCAGCGGCTCCGCCGTCGCGTGGGGCTGTGATTTGAGTTATGATTACGTTAAGATAAACGGGGATTACAGGTCATGATAGAGCTTTCAAACGCGGTTAAGGCGGACGTTTTGATCCAGGCCCTGCCGTATATCCAGAAATATTTCGGCAAGATCGTAGTCGTAAAATACGGCGGCAACGCGATGATCGACGAGGATTTAAAGCAAGCCGTGATGAACGACATCGTGCTGCTTTCGCTGATCGGTATCAAAGTCGTGCTTGTCCACGGCGGCGGCCCCGAAATCACCGAGATGATGGACAAAATCGGCCTTGAGTCAAAATTTGAGGGTGGGCTCAGACAAACCGACGGCGAAGCGATCAAGGTCGTACAGATGGTTCTCAGCGGAAAAACAAACAAAGACCTAGTCTACCGCCTGCAGTTAAGCGGCGGCAAAGCTATCGGCATCTGCGGCATAGACGGCGGCATGATCAAGGCCGAAAAGCTTAACAGCGAGTATGATCTCGGTTATGTCGGCGAGATTTCCGGGATTGACTCCGGCATCATAACGGACCAGCTTGAGCGCGGGTATATCCCCGTTATCGCGACGCTCGGGTGCGATGGCAACGGCAATATCTACAACATCAACGCCGACACCGCCGCCGCGAGAATCGCAAGCGATCTAAACGCCGAAAACCTAATCCTGATGACGGACATCCGCGGCCTTTTAAACGACAGGGACGACGAATCGACGCTGATACCCGTCGTGCACATCAGCGAGGTGCCGTCGCTTATAAAACAGGATATCATCACGGGCGGCATGATTCCCAAGATCGAAAGCTGCGTGGAGTCAGTTAGGCGGGGCGTGAACAAGGCGTTTATCATAGACGGGCGCATACCGCACTCCATTTTGATAGAAATGATGACGGATGAGGGCATCGGCACGATGTTTACAAAAGATTAGGAGGCCGCTATGTATTTCTCGGAGCTTAAAAAACTTGACAAACAATATATCGCAAACACATACAACCGCAGCGAGCTTGCCGCTGTAAGCGGTTTTGGCGCCGAATGCGCCGATTTCTCGGAGATTCGGTACATTGATTTTTCATCGGGGATAGGTGTAAACAGCTTGGGCTTTACAGATAAAGGCTGGGTAGACGCCGTAAAAGAGCAGCTCGATAAACTGGGGCACATCTCGAACCTGTACTATACGCAGCCGCAGGTGGCGCTTGCAAAGGCGCTGTGCGAGCGCACCGGAATGTCGCGCGTATTTTTCGCAAACTCCGGCGCAGAGGCAAACGAGGGCGCCATCAAAACCGCGCGTAAATATGCAAGCGACAAGTACGGCGGCGAACGTTATGAAATTATCACGCTGGAAAACTCATTTCATGGGCGCACGGTCACGACGCTTGCGGCGACGGGGCAGGATGCGTTCCACAAGAATTTTGGGCCGTTCACCCCGGGATTTGTCCACGCGAATGCGAATGACGCTGATGACTTGATTTCAAAGGTGAGCGATAAGACATGCGCCATTATGATTGAGTGCATCCAGGGCGAGGGCGGCGTGATACCGCTTCAAAAATGCTTTATCAAGGCCATAGCCGAAGTCTGCCGCGAAAGGGATATCCTGCTTATCACCGACGAGGTGCAGACCGGCGTGGGAAGAACGGGAAAATTTTTATGCGGTCAGCATTTCGGCGTAAAGCCGGATATCGTAACGCTTGCGAAAGGGCTTGGCGGCGGGCTTCCGATTGGGGCTGTGCTGTTTTCCGAAAAGACAAAGGACACGCTCGGCTTCGGCGACCACGCGACGACCTTCGGCGGCAACCCAATCGTATGCGCAGGGGCCATGCGGGTCGTGGAGGCGATAGACGGTAAATTCCTTGATGAGGTCGTGGAAAAAGGCGCTTACATCGAAGAGGTGTTACTTAAAATGCGCGGTGTAAAATCCGTCGGCGGCAAGGGCCTTATGCTCGGCATTGAGCTTGATGAGCCGCTCAGCTCCGCTGAAACCGCTTCGGAATGCCTTAAGAACGGGCTTCTTATTTTAACGGCGAAGCACAAGCTTAGGATGCTGCCGCCGCTTATCATCGGTAAAAAGGAAATCGACGCGGGCCTTAAGATTTTACAACGCGTGCTGTGCGAAATCCTTGACAGGCCCGAAGAAACCGAAAACGAAAGGGATGGACATATTTGAAGCACCTGTTAAAGCTTTTAGACCTTACAACCGAGGAGATTATCGATATTTTAAACCTTGCCGACCAGCTTAAGTACGAGAGCAAGCACGGTATCCCGCACCATCATCTAAAAGGGAAAACGCTCGGTATGATATTCCAAAAGTCGTCTACGCGCACGCGCGTCTCGTTTGAGGTCGGGATGGTTCAGCTTGGCGGCTACCCGCTGTTTCTTTCCGCAAACGATTTACAGATTGGGCGCGGCGAGCCGGTTCAGGACACGGCGCGCGTGCTGTCGCGTTTCCTCGACGCAATCATGATCCGCACGTTCGCGCAACAGGAGGTCGAGGATTTAGCCAAATACGGCGCGATACCCGTCATCAACGGGCTGACCGATTCGTTCCATCCATGCCAAGTACTCGCGGACCTTATGACCATACGCGAGCACAAGGGCAAGCTTGAGGGCCTAAAGCTATGTTATATCGGAGACGGCAACAACATGGCGAATTCGCTTACCGTCGGCGGGCTTAAAACCGGCATGGAGGTTTCAATCGCCACCCCGAAAGGATACGAGCCCGCCGGGACGGTGCTTGATTTCGCAAAGGGGTTCGGTGAAAAGTTTA
Organism: Oscillospiraceae bacterium; assembly: GCA_009777635.1. GTDB lineage: Bacteria > Bacillota > Clostridia > Oscillospirales > Ruminococcaceae > WRAV01. The sequence goes on from WRLK01000002.1 coordinate 58,396, forward strand.
AGCTTGTAAACGATATCTTTGAAGCGGCGAAAGACGCGGACGTCGTCGTCACGGACGTTTGGGCGTCCATGGGGCAGGAGGGCGAAGCCGAAGCAAGGCAAAAGGCGTTTGCTGGATTCCAGGTAAACAAGGAGCTTCTAAAAGCCGCAAAGCCTGATGTAATGGTGCAGCATTGCTTGCCGGCGCACCGCGAGGAGGAGATTACCACGGAGGTTTTTGAAATGCACATAGACGAAATCCTTGATGAAGCTGAAAACAGGCTCCACGCGCAGAAAGCGGTCCTTGTAAAGCTCTTAAATCCCGACGTATAGCATAAAAGCCCGTTACACATTAAACTCCACCGGAAAATCATATCCGGTGGAGTTTTTATATTGGCTAACAATTTCTGGAGTGCCGGATTAAAAGTATTATAAAAAATATTAACGTATATAATAAGCTTATATCAATTTACAGGTTCTAAAATCAAATGATTGGATTTATAAAATGAGCAAGCACAAAAAATGTTTCACCTTTTTCCTTATCTTACCCATAGTGCTGACGATGATTGCGCCTACGGCGTTCGCGGACTATTTTTCTGCGGATTATTTGGATTATTTCATCGACAAAGAAACCGTATCCGCCGACAACGAAGGCCGCATTAAAACCGACAGCCCTATTGAAAAAGGCGAAGTCAGGACCGGCAAGAAGGTTTCGGTTTTTGACGCTTCCACGGGCGAATTTGAAATTACGCTGGAGGCACTCGGGCGGCGCTTCGAGACTACCGCCAAAAGGGAGGTCCCTGTTGTATACGACGTGGTATTCGTGCTTGACTACTCATCCGGCATGGACGCGGACGGCAAGCTTACAAGTATGAAATATGCGGCTATGAACGCAATCAACCAAATCCTTGGCAATAATACAAGCGAACATTATAACCGCGCAGCCGTAGTGAGGTATGCCGACGGCGCGTCCACGCTCCTTAACTGGAGGCAGTCCGCCGTTAACTTCACCGACCTTCGCGGCAGGCCGGCAGGCTCCGAAACGGACAGCCGCACCAACACGATGGCCGGAATGAATCAGGCCTACCAATTACTAAACGCAAGGAGCGACGCCGATAAAGACAGCCGTCCTGCCATTATCGTCCTTATGTCGGACGGTCAGCCGAACGGTTACTACGAAAATGCAACAAACCATGCTTTGGTTACAAGCGCCCACGCAAGCTACAGGACAACCGGCAACGGCATGACTGCCGACGCCGATAACAACAGCGTTTACTATACCATTGCATGTATTAAGAATATCCACGACACGATCAACGCTCCCGGTAAAATCAAATTTCCCGGCGGCTTAGACGAATTCGACAGACTGACGATTTACTCCATCGGATTCGATTTAGACAGCTTTACGGGAACGCAAAGGGATTATGCATACGCCGTCTTGTATCCAAGCCCCGAAAATCTCGGCAAAAGCAGCCTGAGAACCGTAAGGGACAGGTTAGGCGCCGGATTTACAAACCCCGTGTCGGCTTATCTTTCCGCGGCTTCAGATTTAAGCTCCATCACCAAGGCGTTCACGCATATTATTGAGAGTATCGTCTACAACGACCCCATAGGCGGCAATATGGTGTTCTACGACATGATAGACGACGCTTTCGAGCTTGTTCACGATTCCTTCAGCCTAAACGGCGGTTCCGTGGGCGAAATTCCCGGCGGCGTGAGTATTACAGGCGGTTTGCTTAAGTGGAGCTTTTTGAATCTTGAAACACTGGACGCAAACGACCCGGCAGACGGCTGGATCGGCGAACGCACGCCCAGCTCCTTGCGCTTTCGCATAAGGCTTAAGGACAGCGCGCTTAACTGGGATAACGACGGCGTAATCCTTTATACAAATACTAAAAATTACAGTAAGGACAACACCGAAAACCCCAACTACGCCTATTTTGCCCCGCTTAGCAACAACCCTTACTATTATACGGCCTCAGGCACGGCAAGAAAAGAGGTGTCCGAATCCGGGCATGTAAGGCATAACCTTCTCAGCACAGGTATGCTTATGCTTGGCTTTAACGAGCCCGCTATGCCGTCCGTAAATCTTCGCATTCTCAAAGAGGTTCGAAACGCAAGCGGCCAGTGGGCGCCGTCTGCGAGCTTCACGGGCCCGGGCCGCGACATCGATTACCGCATCCGTGTATGGGGGGAGGCGGACAACGAAAATCTTAAATGGTCAATCTCGGGCAATATTGCCGATAATTTAAACCTTGCGCTTGACGGCAAGTTTGTCATCGGCAACGAATACGGGCTTAAAACCGAAGCTGTGTTCACATACACCCTTCCCCTTACCGCCGGAACGCATGTCAACACGGCGCTGATAGAATTGATTGAATATCCCGAAACGGAGTTTCATGTTCCCGATTCTATCAGGGAATCGAGCGCCACTGTTATAATTGGCGAATCTGTCGTCATTCCTCCAGGCACGACGCCCGGTTCCAACCTTACGCCACGTCCCGTTCCAAGGCCCGGATATAATATACCGGACTTAGGCCCCGGCTTCTATATTATTCCTGATATGGACGTTCCTCTTACTGAATTACCGCCCGAAACTGTTGAGATCCCCGAAGAAAAGGTACCGCTCGAGGGCAATCCTTATACCGGCGGCGCCAAAGTACCCGCGATGACGCTTCCTGTGTTTGGCGCATTGTTAATCGGAACCGGCGCTGTCCTTAAGCCGAGGGGAAAGAAGCGGTGACAAAAATTTGTGCGGCAAAAAACGGGACGCGGCTATCGCGTCCCGTTTGCTGTTGCTGCTATTCTTTTTTCAACGCTCTCAGCTCTTCCATCCGGATGTCCGCGTCGCGCTTTAGCTGCTGCGTAATGGCCGGGCTCGTTTTTGCCATATAGAAAAACTTTCTCGCGTTTTCGATATCGCCTGTCCGCGCATACAAATCGCCGATTACATAGCAGTATTGCGGCATATGCTGCGGCGAAATATTAAAATGCTCATAGGAATAAAGATAATTGTCAAGGGACTTTTGGCTTGCGTAAAGGAAAAGGTTGTTGTCGCCCGCGTCCTGATAAAGGCGGCTGATTTTTTGCCAGAGGCTTGCCACAATCATCTGGTATTGGTCAAAGCATACCTCGGCGCACAAAACCGCGAGGTAATATCCCGCAAAAACCGTGAACGTATCGCGCTCCAAGCCTGTTTTTACATACATATCAAGCTTGTATGGCCCGATTTTCCTGTTTACGCCGTCGGACAGCTTTTTCGAGACCGTGGGAAACCGGTCGCCCGACGCGCTGTAAAAGCAGCTCGGACATGTGATAACCTCGTAATAAAGCGGCTCTATTTCCTTATAGCGGGTGCGCTTGTCAGGATCGATGCGATCAAGCCTCAAACGCGAAGAAATCAGGAAAAGGATACTGAAAATATGCCCGCAAAGAGGGCATGTGCTGCTTTCCTCCTGAAGAACCTCGTTTTCGTTTGTAAGCGGCAGCTCGTAGCTTCCGTGGCCTTCCGGAAAAAGCTTGCTTCTTCTTGACGCCGCCGGTTTTCCGTGGGCTCCGGCGAGCTTTATAAGCTCAGTCTCGGCAGAAGAAAGCCTCTTTAATATGTTCTCTACAATATTTACCGCGACGTCGGGCTGTGCTGCGAGAAAATCGCTTAAGTTGCGGCGTGTGACGATCAGTACGACCGTGTCCGCAAGGGCTACGAGAGATTCGCGGTAATCCATGTTTAAAAACAGCGCAAACTCGCCCCAGAAATCCCCCTTGTTCAGCACCTTCATCATGACTTCGTCGCCAAGCTTGAAGTTCTTGTAGACGCCGGTACTTCCCTGAAGGATAAAAAACATGCTTTTTGTATTGGGATCGTTCGCGGTTGCTATCACGCTACCTTTCGGGTATCTTGCAATATTCGACGACATAAAATTCGCATCCGGCAAATCAGCCACCAGCCTTTTTCGTTACTAAATTAGCATTCGTATTAAGAATACCATATAAAAAAAGAATCCACAACAATAAAACCGGCGTTTTGGGTTTTATAGCCAATTTTTTTAAAAAATATACTCCGTCATATGTACCGGCAAACTCCCCGTTTACATATTAACCCTTTTTCGCGCGCCGTGCAATAATATGGGCACATACATTAAAACGACGACCAAAACGCCAAGCGCTACAAGCGGCGCAATATATCCCGGATTGCCGAAATGCCCCGCAAACATCGCCATAACCGTGCCCTCGTCCGGGTAGTTTAGGAAAAGGTAGTTTTGGTTAAAAGCTTTATTCGCCGCGTAAATTACGGCGGCGTATGTCCCAAAAACCGCAAGCACCCGCGGTATCTGCCGTGGCTCCGGGCGGAAGTACCCGCTCACCACGCAAAGAATCGCCACAAGGGCCATCAAGCCGTGGTCGATGTAAAAAAACACTACCTGCCAGCTAAAAAACGTGTACCGCCCGTAATACGACATCGCCGGCGTAAGCATCGCGCCTACCGTTCCCGGCAGCGATATGGAGTAAACAAAATTAAGCAGCACTTTATTTTTTGACAGCACGGCAAGCGGTATGACGATAACAGCGCTCAGCGTGCACAAATGAAACGGCAGCCTGTCGGCGAAAGGCATTTGCGGCTCAACGAACACATCAAGCAGCAAAAACACAATAAAACGTGATATATACACGCATGGCACAAGGACGGCAAGGCCCCTTAAAATTTTGAACCGTTTTTCCTCTTCCCGCTTTTTTACCGACGCAATAACAAAAACAGTCACCGCAGCCGTAATAAAAACAAGGAGCCAATGATACGTGCCAAAACCGCGAAACCGCAGCATATCCGGTATATTTGTTGTAAAAAGCATATCAAACATACGTAAAATTACCATATCCTTTTCCAATTATTCTTCCAGTTCATCTCAATAATATGCAAAAAAGTATCATTCCAAATTTAATTTGCATATTAATTTATATAAATTAGTTGACAAATTATCCGCCGTATGATATGCTTTAAATATGACCTTATATGAAGGAGTAATAGATATGGACATGCAAAAATTCACACAAAAATCATATGAAGCGATCAAATCGGCGCAAAGTCTCGCGATTGAAAACGCAAACAGCGAAATCGAGCAGGAGCATCTGCTTCACGCGCTCTTAGCGCAGGAAAACGGCTTGATCGTCCAGCTTTTTTCAAGGCTGGGCTACGAGACGGACACGCTGATAGCAGGTGTGCGCGAGCTGATTGAAAGGCTGCCGAGAGTAGGCGGGCCGGGGCGCGAGCCGGATAAAATCTACATATCCCAGGACGTTGACCGCATTCTTGTCCACGCCGAAAAGCTTGCCGATAAGATGAAGGACGACTATGTTTCGGTCGAGCATATCATGCTTTCTCTTTTCGATAAGCCGAATCCGGCTGTTAAGGGGTTCCTCGGCCGCTTTGCGCTTGATAAGGACAGCTTCCTTTCAGCGCTCCAGTCCGTGCGCGGGAACACACGCGTTACAAGCGACACGCCTGAGGGCACATACGACGCGCTCAAAAAATACGGCGCGGATCTTGTCGAGCTTGCCCGCCAGGGAAAGCTTGACCCCGTGATCGGGCGCGATAACGAAATCAGGAACGTGATCCGCATCCTCTCGCGTAAAACAAAGAACAACCCCGTGCTGATCGGCGAACCGGGCGTCGGCAAGACTGCCATCGCCGAGGGCCTTGCCCAGCGCATTGTTCGCGGCGACGTGCCGGAAAGCTTAAAGGATAAAACTGTTTTTTCACTCGACATGGGCGCGCTTGTCGCGGGCGCCAAATACCGCGGCGAGTTCGAGGAACGGCTTAAAGTCGTGCTTTCCGAGGTGAAGAAGAGCGGCGGGCAGATCCTAATGTTCATCGATGAGCTCCACAACATAGTGGGCGCCGGGAAAACCGAGGGCGCGATGGATGCCGGCAACCTGCTAAAGCCGCTTCTCGCGCGGGGTGAGCTGCACTGCATCGGCGCGACGACGCTCGACGAATACCGCAAATACATCGAAAAAGACCCGGCTCTTGAACGTCGTTTCCAGCCCGTTTTAGTGGACGAGCCGACTGTTGAGGACACCATCTCCATCCTGAGGGGGCTAAAGGAGCGCTACGAGGTTTTCCACGGCGTAAAAATACAGGATCAGGCGCTGATTTCCGCCGCCACGCTGTCTCACCGGTACATCTCCGACCGCTTTTTGCCCGACAAGGCCATCGACCTTGTGGACGAGGCGTGCGCCATGATCCGCACCGAGATCGACTCGATGCCGCTTGAGCTCGACGAAATCTCGCGGTCCATCATGCAGCTTGAAATCGAGGAGGCCGCGCTGAAAAAGGACGATAGCCCCGTTGCGCAGGGAAATCTTGCGCGGATACAAAAAGAGCTTGCCGATATGCGGGAACGCTTTACCGCCATGAAAGCGCAGTGGGATAACGAAAAGGACGCAATAGCAAAGGTGCGCAGACTTCGTGAGCAGCTTGAGCAGTGCGCGGCGGAAATCGAAAAAGCGGAGCGCGACTACGACTTGAACCGCGCGGCTGAGCTGAAATACGGCAGGCTTCCCGATTTGCAGAGGGAACTCGAGCAGGAGGAGCAGATTGTCGAAAAACAAGGCGGAGAGGGCTCGCTTTTGCGCGACAAGGTCACCGAGGAGGAAATCTCGCGCATCGTCTCGCGCTGGACGGGCATCCCCGTGACAAAGCTGATGGAAAGCGACCGTGAACGGCTTCTAAGCCTTGAGGATATACTGCACAAACGCGTCGTCGGCCAGGACGAAGCTGTCCGTGAAGTCAGCGAGGCCATTCTGCGTTCCCGCGCCGGTATCGCCGACCCGAAGCGCCCTATCGGATCGTTTTTGTTCATGGGTCCGACCGGCGTCGGCAAGACGGAGCTTGCAAAGTCGCTTGCCGAGTGCCTTTTCGATGATGAGAACAACATGATCCGCATAGACATGAGCGAGTATATGGAAAAGCATTCCGTCTCGCGGCTGATCGGAGCGCCTCCCGGCTACGTCGGCTACGAGGAGGGCGGTCAGCTTACCGAGGCCGTGAGGCGCAAGCCCTACAGCGTCATTCTGTTCGATGAGGTCGAGAAAGCCCATCCTGACATCTTCAACACGCTGTTGCAGGTGCTCGACGACGGGCGCGTCACCGACTCGCAGGGGCGCACCGTCGACTTCAAGAACACCATCATCATCCTGACGTCAAATTTAGGCTCCGCATATCTGCTCGAGGGGATTGACGAAAACGGCGAGATTAGCCCGGATGCGCGTAAAGCCGTTGAAAACACGCTGCGGCAAAGCTTCCGCCCGGAATTTTTAAACAGGCTTGACGAGGTTGTATTCTACAAACCGTTGACTAGAGGCGATATTGTACAAATAGTAGAATTGTTGCTTCAAGATTTGCAAAAACGGCTTAATGATAAGCAAATCTCCGTTATCTTGACGGACGCGGCAAAGCGGCACATCGCGGACAGCGGGTACGACCCGGTTTACGGGGCAAGGCCGCTAAAGCGCTTTATACAGCGAAAGGTTGAGACGCTGATTGCGAAAAAGCTGATTTCGGAAGCCGTGAGCCCGGGAACGGCGCTCGTCGTCGATTACCGCGGCGGCGGGCTGCGGGTAGATGCAAGTTAGGCGAAAGATGGTATCAAAAGCGGGGGCGCCGGTATGGTGCTCTCGTTTGCTTATACTATGCGTTTATCTGTTAAAACGCCATAAATATATGCGGACCCTTGTAAGTCTTTCAGTTGCGTCGTTTTAGGAAAAATGAGTTGATTCCTCGCCTTGCAAGCTTGTCCAAATGGTGATAAAATATATTAAAACTTCAGCTTCGTAAAGATGTACGGATACAGTCCCATAATCAAAAACGCGATGACCGCATACTTTATGGCGTTTGCGGCCATGGTAACCGGCAGCAGGGCGCTAGATAAAAGATATATAACATAGACAAACACCATGCCCGTGGCATACCTCAAAGCCATTTGAAAAAACGGCTGTTTCCCGGTCTCGAACCGGACGAGACGTTCCTCGAACAAAATTCCGGATAAAACGCCCAGCAAAAGCCCCGCGCCCCTATACGTATCTTCGGACACGCCCGTCACAAGCGCAAGGATTATCGCTGCGACGCAAACAAAACCTATCAGCGCGCGGTTTTTGTGTACAATCATGATTCGGTGCATGAAAACGGAGACTGCCGCGCCGAAAATCAATCCGGCGATTACGTCAAGTGGGTAATGGACGCCGAGATATATGCGCGAAAAAGCTATAGCCGCCACCAAAACGGACGTTAATACCCGGACAACCGGACTTTTCGCGAGTATGAAAACGCCGCCCCAAAAGGTTGCAGCCGTTTGCGTATGCCCGCTCGGGAACGAGTAGCCTGTTGCGGTTTCTACCCGGCGGCTGACGATTCCCGTTTCCTCAAACCCCGGCCTGTTAAATATCCGCTCAACCCTGAAAATATCTTTCAATATGCCGTTTAAACATGCCGTAACGCCAAGTGCAAACGCAAGGTATTGGCCGAATCTCTTGTTCGCACACCAGTAAATGGCGCAAAAAACCGCAGCAAGCAGCGCCGGTTCCGCGAAAATCGTAACGCCCTCCATAAGGTTGCCGAGTATAGGATTTGAAAGCCGCTGCACCATGCGTATGATTTCAAGCTGCATGAGGCACCTCTTCGTTAAGATTGTAATTATTTTTATATAACACGACGCAATTTTATATGAAAATAATTACTACCATTATATGTGTTTATTAGCACAAGTATATCATATAAAAACGAAAAGAAAAAGGTAATTGTTTATGAAAAGCCGCAATAAAGTTTTAGTCGGTATGAGCGGCGGCGTGGACAGCGCCGTAACCGCCCTGCTGCTTAAAGATCAAGGGTATGAGGTTGCGGGCGGCACCTTTGAGCTGTTCGATTCGGACGGCAACGGCCCGCGGGATGCGAAAGCCGTTTGCGCATCGCTTCAGATTCCGCATTATGCATTTGATTTTAAGGCTGACTTCACCCGTGAGGTTCTTGATTATTTTGCGGGTGAATACGAGCGCGGGGCGACTCCGAACCCGTGCGTCGTCTGCAACCTTAAGATTAAATTCGGGCTGTTTTTAGACAAGGCAAAATCGCTTGGCTTCGATTTTGTGGCGACCGGGCATTACGCGCACATCCTCTTTGACGCCGCCGAAAAGCGCTATCGGATAAAGCGCGCGGACTGCTTAAAAAAAGACCAAAGCTACGTATTTTTTTCATTGTCGCAGGAGAAGCTTCAGCATATTTTGCTGCCGCTTGGCAGCTTTGAGAAACCGCAGGTACGCGAAATTGCCGAAAAAAACGGGCTTTTGGTAAGCCGCAAAGGCGACAGTCAGGATATTTGCTTTATCCCCGACGGCGATTACGCTTCATTTTTAAAAAAATACTTAAAAAAAGAATGCCCGACCGGGGATTTTGTGGGCAGGGACGGCAAAATCCTAGGCAGGCATAAGGGTATTTGGCATTATACCATCGGGCAACGCAAGGGGATCGGCATAAGCTTTGACCGGCCGATGTTTGTCTCCGCGATAAACGGCGGCAACGTCACCCTGTCTGAAAATCACGAGCTTTTAAGCGACGAACTTGTCACAGGAAACGTGAACTGGATCGAGTTTGCGCCTGAAAAACCAATGCGGCTCAATGTCAAAATAAGATACGGCGCGGACCCCGCGCCCGCAGTTGTAACGCCGCTTGAAGGCGGCTTTGCTCGCGTTTTGTTTGATGAGCCGCAGCGGGCCATAACGAAAGGGCAGTTCGCCGTTTTTTATCAAAACGATTACCTTTCAGGCGGCGGAGTGATTATATAATTTGTTGTTCTATTTATATGTATTATGCTTCTAATTTTGCGAAGTAATGAGGAAGTTTCCTGTTCCTGAAATCGAAAAACGCGGATTGTCTGCAGGTATAAAAATGCTGTCGCCTTTGTTTACTGCAAGGGTTTCGGCGCAATCAATCCGTCCTGTGCCATCGGTGCAAAGCAGCGACAAGTAACGGCCATCCATCTGAAGCTCGAACGAGCCGTCAAGGTCAAGCTTGTCGACTGTGAAATAATCGCAGTGCGCAATGCGGCTTAAAGTATAACCATGCGCTTTTTTTGCGATTGGTGCATCCTTGTTGCATTGAGTGGCCGGCATAAAGTTCATAACATCAAGCGCCTTTTCAACGTGCAGTTCACGCGGATTGCCGTCGGGCCCGCGCCTGTTAAAATCGTAGACGCGGTATGTCAAATCGGAGTTTTGCTGGATTTCCGCGATGACAATCCCCGCGCCAATCGCGTGAATCGTACCGGCCGGTATAAAATATGTGTCGCCCGGCTCAACAAAAACCTTTTGCATGATTTTTTCAATGGTGTTGTTTTGTATCCTCTCGCGCACTTCCTCTGCCGTCGTTTCCCTTAAAAAGCCGCAGTACAAATACGAGCCCGGCTCGCACTCGAGTACATGCCAAGCCTCCGTTTTGCCGCTGCTGTTTTCCACCCGCGCGGCATAATCGTCGCATGGGTGAACCTGAACGGACAAGTCCTGCTTTGCGTCAATCAGCTTAATCAGAATCTTTATCCCGTCTTTTACTCCCAAAAGCTCGGGGTATTTTTGTGCAAACTCCCTAAGTGACATGCCGTTAAGCTTCCCGCTCGCAATAACGCTTTCGCTGCCTTTGCATACGGAAAGCTCCCAGCTTTCGGAGATAATCTTTAAATCAGAGCGCTTGCCGTAAATCTGTCTTAGTTTGTTTCCGCCCCATAAATAGTCCTTGAACGCGGGCTGTAAAAGAAAAGGCCGCACTATCAAATCCCCTTATTCCACAGTAATCTCATCCCCGCCGCCGTCGACCGCCGCATCAGCGAAGCCCTCTGCGCCACCGCCGCCTGCCGATCCGCCAAAGTCGCCTAGGCCTGCGTCAAGCGCGTCACAGCCCACCGAGGTCATCTCGGCGGCTGCCATTGCCTCGGACATTGCGGTGAGCTCGGCTTCCGATACATTTCCGTGCATACCTGCCCCGGCGCTGCCGATTTGTTCTCGAGCATCCTCGCGGAGCCATTCGTTTTCTTTTTCTTTTCTTCTTCGGATGTGCTTTCTCAGTTCCTCTTTGATTTCCTGGGCGCGCTTTTCCTGTTTCTGGACTTTCGCCTTTGTATGCTGCAGCTTCATGTCGTCTTCACGGTTAAGGTTTCTTATCTTTATTTGCGCGCGGCTGATTATTTTTTCCAGCCTTTGGATGAGGGCGTTTGTATCCTCCGCGTCCTTGCCTGTAAGCTCTCCTAGTGCCATCCGCAGCTTTGCAAGGTCTTTGGCGGTGTCGGCGATGACCATCCGCACCTCAAACTGCCCGGTCGCGGCAACAAGGCGCATCAGCAATGCCGAAGCGTTGTTGTCCGGCTTATTCGAGTTGAACTCAAAATTGTTTTTGGATTTTTCGGCCTCTATGCTCCAATAGAAGTTATCTTGAAATGACTGCATTTGCTTGATCATATCCTCCGTCTCATTGACCGGAGCCATGATCCCGCCCTGTTTTTCTTCGTTTACGCCGTCGGTATATGGGCCCATATCCGGCGCGGCATATGAATTTGCACCAATTTTCACAGTAAATACCCCATTTCGTTAAATGGTATTCACTTTATATATCGGCAGGCCTCATTGAGACTTTAGGATCTGTATTCAATAGCGAGAAATATCGACGCGGCGAAACGGTGTTTCGAGTATTGAATACAGGTTCTTATATTTGTGTGATAAGCAGGCCGACTATCACGCCTAACAGCGTAACCAGCGACGCTATCCTGTTTTTCGTCATCACGACCGACTGCGGGATGATTTCGCCGAAGACAACGTACAGCATGGCGCCTCCCGCCGCGGAAAGCGATATGGCGACGGCAAAATCCGATATGTTCCCGATCATTGCGCCAATCGCCCCGCCCAAAAGCGTCGGCGCGCCGGATAACGCCGTCCAGAGCATGACTTTGTTTTTATTGATGCCTCCCGCCAAAAGAGGCGCCGCGATTGCCATCCCCTCCGGGATATTGTGCACCAATATCATTACCATCAAAAGCACGCCAAGATGAATGTCGTAGCTTCCGCCCGCGCCGATTGCGATACCTTCCGGTATGTTGTGCAGACCGATTGCGATCAGCATAATAACGCCGGAGCGAATCATCTTCGCGGGGTCGTTGAGAATCATGCTTTCATGGTAAAGCTCCTCATATGTGCTGTGTATATTCAAGCTGCCGTTTTTCGATTCCGTTATGATATCGACGATCCGGTTTAGGCCCATGATAATCAAAATCCCGAAGATCAGCCCCGATATGGAGACCGGTACCCCCGAAAGCTCGACGGCCTCCGGCATTAGGCCGAAGCATACGATACTCGTCATAATGCCTCCCGCGAAGGAAAGCATCCAGCATATCATGTTTTCAGACATGCGCCTTAACAGCAGCGTGGATACAAATCCACCCAGCCCCATTCCAAAAATACCGGCAACCGCACTGAAAAAAATTACCCGCAACTGTTTCATCCTCCAAAATCCATTGGATTGTCCGCATATTAAGTTATCACAGACTGGCCGTATTGTCAATTTTTTTATATATAAATATTGGTGGTTTATATAAAATATGGTATTATTTTGCTTGGAATTTAAATTTTATGTAAAAGGTGATAACGATGGATGTAAGACAAGCTTTTTTCACTGTAAGCATTGCGGCAATTTAAAAAGCTCATAAGGGTTCCCCCTTATGAGCCTTTATCATGCCTTTGAGCTATGCATACAAGTCGAACAGATAACCCGATATATTGTTGTAGGCGCCGCTCATATAATACCCGAAGCCGTTCATGCTCTGATGGAAATTGAACGGATTGCTTTGAGGCTGCGGCATAGCTTCAATAAAATTGTTGTTATTAAGGTACATCGGCGTGTTCCACTCGGCGTTTCTTGCGATTTGCGAGAGCCTGCCGGTAAAACCGTAATTCCCTCCGTTTATGGAGCCTGTGAAAAACCGCTCCATATCCCCGTTTTCGGCGGCGGCGCTAAACCTTGCCTCGTTAATCTCCAGTCTGCCGTCCGCGTTTTGGCTGATTCCAAGCCGCTCAAGTGACGACCCGTATGTCCTTAGCACTCCCGTCAAATCATTCGTGAGCCGATTGGATCCGGCCGCGGAATCCAATAGGTCGTTGTAGACGCTGACCATATCCCTCACGGCGTTTTGCGCAAACCCCGTATCGCGCGCGGCGGAAATCATAACGTCGCTAGTCGTCGCTTCATTAAGCGTTACCTGTACGCCGTTTCCAAGGTCTATTCGGTTTGACCCCGACGACTGCGCGGCGCCTCCGTTGATCCTGTAGATTGCGTCCTGCGCTTCGCGCGTTACCGTGTCGATTCCCGTGGCGGAGGCAAGCGAGCCTTCCACGTCGCGGATCGTAAACGAGTTGTTGCCGCCGGTTTCACTCGCCCCGACAGACAGCGTGCTCGTACCTTCCTCCGAATCGCGCTCGACTGTTGCCGTCACGCCGATATTCCTGCTGTTGATGGCGTCCGCCATCCTTTGCTGGACGTCAAGGTTCGTATCGCCCGCGTTCACTGAAACTGAAAACTGGTAGCTTCTCCCTCCGGTTTCAATCTCAAACTGCCGCGTTCCCGACGAAACATAAGCGTCGTCAGCCCGCATGGCTGTGCCTTCGTTTTGCTGCGCCTCGGCAATCTGCGTTACTGAAATCGACGTGTCCCGCTGCAGACGGTTGGAAGAGTCGCTCTCGACTGCTACGGCCTGCTCGTTGGACGAAACCGACTGCATCCTGTTGAATGTGGACATGTTTAACAAGCTTCCGAGAGAATCGAGCATAATCCGCGCGTTTTCCCGGATACCCGCCACATATTGTGCGGCGTCCCTGTTAATAAAATTGTTACCGGCTCCGGCTTGAGGCGCCGTAGGCGCTTCCGTCTGCGAGCGGCTATTGTTCGTCGCCGAATACTGGTATTTGTAAAAACTGTTTACCCTGTCTAAATAATTTGACGCTGACGCGCCGTAAATCATTACAACCGCACCCCCTTTCAAGCGTGGCAAAGCGTATATCTAAAATCTACCGCACTAAAAGGGCCATCGCGTTTTGGCGCATCAGATTCATGCTCTGCGCCTGAACCGCGTTTGACGACTCCGACAAAATATGTCTCGTGCTCTGGTTCATCGCTTCCCTGGCCATATCCAAATCGCGGATCGTGGCTTCGGACGCCGTCGTATTGAATCTTGCGGCCTCAAGGTTGCTGATGGTCGATTCAAGGCGGTTTTGCGTAGCGCCTAAATCCCCGCGCGTGGAGGAGACAATCTCGCTTGCCGCGTCAATCGCCTCAAGCGCGGCGTTTGCGCCGGCGGCGGTGCTGATGTCGAGGTCTGAAAGCCCCAGCGCGTCGGCGCCCATATCGCCGATTGCGACCTGCATGCGCTGGTCTGCGCCGCCCTGCGCGCCTATCTGTAGCGTCAGGCCGTCGCTTTGCGTTCCGTCGAGAAGATTAATCCCGTTGTAATTTGTTGATTCCGCAATGCCGCTGATGGACTCTCTAAGCTCACCAAACTCCCTGTTTAGCATTGCCCTGTCCGTGTCGCTCATCGTGCCGTTCGAAGCCTGAACCGCAAGTTCCCTCATGCGTGTCAGGGCGTCCTGCGTGCCACTTAATCCGCCTTCCGCGGTTTGTATGAGCGATACGCCGTTTTGCGCGTTTTGCGAAGCTCTTTCAAGCCCGCCCGTCAGGCTGCGCATCCCCTCGGATATTGCAAGACCGGCCGCGTCATCCGCCGCGGAATTGATTCTGTATCCCGAGGAAAGCCTTTCCAGCCCGTTTGCCACACTCGTTTGGTTCGCCGAAAGGTTGCGGTACGAGTTTACGGCAGCCAGATTGTTGTTGACATTCATACGCTTCTACCTCCTTGTAAAAAAAACCATCTACTGCTCCAATGTGATACAATACTGCCATTATTATTATATTATTTATTTTTTTATGTGTCAACGGTTTTTCGTTAAGATTCCACAAAAATATTCATAAAAATTCTATTGCTATATTGTATTATCTGTCCGGTATGACTCCAGCTTTTTCAAATCCGTCGAGCAGCGCGTTCATGTCGGGCTTGACTAATATCGGAGACCCCGCCGCCTTCTCGCCGCCTTTAATGTCTTTAAGGCCGTTGCCCGTCACGATCGAGACCACGGACGCGTCTTTCGGTATCAGCCCGTTTCCGCGAGCTTTTATAACGCCCGCCGTACCTGCGGCGCCCGCCGGCTCCGCGAAAACGCCGGTGGTTTTGCCCATGAGCGCTATGGCGTCAAGAATTTCCCGGTCGCTTACGTTGACGGTTATGCCATTCGACTGCCGTATCGCCATGACCGCCTTTAAAAAATTGCGCGGAACGCCCACCGCGATGCTGTCGGCAATCGTATTTTCCTCCGTTGGCACAAGCTTGTCGCAGCCGGCTTCCACCGCGTTGTTTATCGGGCTGCAGCCCTCGGCCTGTACGCTAATCAGGCGCGGCAGCTTATCCGTAAGTCCCGCCGCGTACAAATCGTAAAAACCCTTCCACACGCCCGCGGCGGTGCATCCGTCGCCTACCGAAACCGCCACATAATCGGGTATTTCCCAGTTTAGCTGCTCCGCTATCTCAAACGAGACGGTCTTTTTGCCCTCCATGAGAAAAGGGTTGATGGCAGCGTTTCGGTTATACCAGCCCCATCGCTCGATTGCTGCGGCGGAAAGCCTGAACGTCTCCTCATAGCTGCCGTCGACGCTTATGACTTTCGCGCCAAACACGAGAAGCTGCGTTACCTTGCCGCGCGGAGCGCGGCTTGGCACGAAGATGTATGTACCAAAGCCGGTTTTCGCAGCGCTTCCCGCAAGGGACGACGCCGCGTTGCCCGTCGAAGCGCACGCAATCACCGAAGCGCCCGCTTCCGCAGCCTTTACGACCGCCATAGCCGACGCCCTGTCCTTTAAGCTTGACGTGGGGTTGAATCCGTCGTCCTTGATGTAAAGATTAAAAAGCCCGGTTTCTTCGCCCAGCCTTTCGGCCTTGTAAAGCGGGGAATTCCCGACGCGCAGCCCGCCTGTCACATCGGTTTCGTCCGACACCGGCAAAAACGCGCGGTAACGCCACATCGTCCTGTCGCGGCTTTCCTCCAGCGTCTTTCTGCCGATACTTTTCTTAATCGCGTCGTAATCATATTTTATGTCGAGTATGCCGCCGCAGGAGGCGCACGTTGTGATGTGAGGCGTGGCGTCGGCCTGTTTTTTACAGCTTGTGCATTCGGCGCAGTATTTTTGCATGGCGGTGATTCCCTTTCGTAACTTGTGATAAGAATGCGCGGCGGCTACGGATGACGTTTATACGGCTATCCATGAAAGCCCTGCTTGCGCGTCATAATTTATAATGCCTATACTCCCGTGTTATGGGGATCCTGTGTTGTTGTGTTAGAGACATACTTGTAATTCTCACCGTTTATCTCAATAACAACGCTGCCTTGTGCGATTAACTCGTCTACAGGATTTAGCATGTCATAATGGATGGTAAGCAGAGTACCGTTTTGCTCTGCGCTTGTTACTTGTGTGTAAGCGGCGCTGCCTATCCCATAAAACTCATAGGCTTCCTTTTCCGGCCTGTAATCGCTCCCTGAGCGCAAAAAATCTATACTAACATCAAAATGGCTTTGTACCATTGCTTCAACATCTTCCTGCGGCATGTACATGGCATTTTCCCATTCCGCTGAGGATGTACCGCCGTTATGAAGAAAATAAAGCGCATAATAGGTGGGGAAAAAATCCGGCATTAACTCCTCGGCGTCACTCCATGTGTATGCCAAAATAGTGCCGTATAGTAAATATTTGTCGTTTAAAGTATTGTATTCTTCTTGTGGAATGACAGCGCTTTTTTCGGATGTGCCACAGGCAGTCAGCGTAATCAAAATAACCATTGTCATGAATGTGCTTAATACGCGTTTCAAAGTCAAGCCTTCTTTATTGTAAATTATCAGCGTCCATTTCATCCCATAAAGCCGCACCGTTTAGCCGCTTTGCGCAAAATACGCGGACGTCGGCGCCGGCTATAAAACCCCCGCGCCGTCGTTGAATTCCTCAATCAGCTTGTCGACCGCGTCCGCTTGTCTGTGCACGGCGCCCCATGTCCCGTCAAAATCGTACCACAAGGCGTTTAACTCGTCGGCTGTCCTGCCCTGCTGCTCCACCCATGTGTAGTATTTGAGGTTGTGGATACGCTTTTTGCCGTAGTATGTGAGCTCCTCCATGTTGCCGGTGCCGACGCCCAGCATGTGAAGCGCGTAGTCGTGCGCCGCTTTCATCGCGGTGTATCCGCCCTCCTGCTCCGCGAGCTCCGCGATGCGCGACCCGTACATCGAAGCGGAATCCGTAAGAATCGTAGCGATTACATCGTCGCTTGTCATCTCGTAATATTTCGCCGTCTTAATGGCGCAGAGAACGTTCGCGACGCCGGAGATTCCAAGCAGGCCAAGGCTTCCGACCACTTCGGGATCGACCTTCAGCTCGTCGATCATGTATCTTTGCCCCGCGGGCTCGTGAAACATCCGTATCAGATGCTGGCTGTCGTCGTCGTTTATCGCGACTACTATATCGGTGTTTTTCACGTTGTGGACCCACGGCACATGTTTGTCGCCGATGCCCTCTATCCTGTGCTCGCCGAAGCCGTTGTTTAATAGCGTGGAGCATTGCAGCGCCTCGCCGACGACCTGTTTTATATGCGGGTACTTCTCTTTTAAGAAATCTCCGCAGCCCGTGGAGCCGCCCGAGCCCGACAGCGTACACACGGCGGCAAGCTTTCCGTTTTTGCCCTTGATGCTCTCAAAGGCTTCCGCGATCGCGCTTCCCGTGACATGGTAATGCCACAGGTGGTTGCCCATTTCCTCAAACTGGTTAAAGATCATTACGTCTTTCCTGGTATTTCTAAGCTCCCATGTCTTGTCGAATATTTCCTTGACGTCGCTCTCGCTGCCGGGAGTCGCGATGATTTCCCCCGCGATGCTCTCAAGCCATTCAAACCGCTCCCGGCTCATGCCCTCCGGCAAAATCGCGACGGAATCGACCGACAAAAGCTTTGAGTTGAACGCGCCGCCCCTGCAATAGTTGCCGGTAGACGGCCACACCGCCTTGTGGTATGTCGCGTCAAACTGGCCTGTGACAAGCTTCGGTATCAGGCATCCGAAAGACGCGCCGACCTTGTGGCAGCCCGTCGGGAACCATTTGCCGGTCATGCAGATAATCCTTGCGTCCACGCCTGTAAGCGCCTTCGGAAGCTCGATGAAGTTCGGCAGGCCGAAAAGCCCTCCTTTTTCTTTAGGCTCGTTTTTCCATGTGACCCTGAACAGGTTTACAGGGTCGACGTCCCAAAGGCCGGTGGCTAAAAGGCGTTCCTTGATCGCTTCAGGAATCGTCTGCGGGTTTTGAAGCTGCTTGATCGTTGGAATAATTACGCCGCACTCCCGCGCCTTTTTCATATTCTTTTGGAGAACTTCGCGATTTACGGTTAAATTGATGCCCATTTTAACATAACATCCTTTACTGGTTATATGATCTCTTAATCTATTTCTATTGCGCAGTATGCGGTGGCGTGCAACTCGAACAGGAATTCCTCGCGGGCGTTGTCGTAGATCGCGTAAGAGGAGCAAAAATCCTCTATCCCCATGTCCTTGACGATTTTTGTGTACAGCAGGTAATCCTCTTTCCGCTTGAAGAAGCACGTCGCCTCAAGGACGTCTGCGTATGTCATACCGGCCTGTTCCAAAAGCAGCCTTACGTTTTCAAGCGTCCGGCGGATTTGGCGTTCGGTGTCTTCTAGTGAATCTGTTTTCTTTATCTTGGATTTACCGTCGATCAAGAGCTCGCGGCAGTCCTCGTCCTCGAAAAGCTGCCCGTAGGAGGACGTTCGCCTGTAATGAATCTGTGAGTTGTGATTTAAATTCGGCTTGCCTGAATTTGATTTCATGCATACGATATCGCTGCAAACCTTGTAATCGCGAAAATCATCGGCGTCTTTTTCAATGCGCGCCCTGTTAACCTCGGATATTGAAATACCGCTTCTCACGATATCCTGAATCGCAAATCCGTTTTGCAGGATTTGCTCGTTTGTTGTTTTCCATACCTTAAACTCGTCTGCGTTCTTATGCATAAGGCGCAGCAGCCGTATATTCTGGATGTAAAGGTATGTTACAAGCCTTGTTTTAAGGCGTGTCCCAAAGGCTTTGCCGTCGCTGCCGCAAAGGTAATCGGCTGAAACGGTATCGTTTTTTATGCCTATCGTGTAAAACGCGATCGAAACCATACAGGTTTTCGTAACCGACGCAGCTTCCTCGTATGTGTTCGGCGGCGGGTTAAGTCCCCCGTCCATAAATATTTTTTCGCGAAGCTCCAAGTAAAAATCCATATACTCCGCGCTGCCCACCGCCTTTTCGCTGATGATGAACAGCTTTTTCTCCGCGATATAATCAAGGGCCGCGCCAATCTGTTCCCTGATTTCAAGAAGCGTCCACGATTGTTTTAAATCAAGAGTTATGTATACTTTGTCATATGATTTCAGCGGCAAAGTTTTGATATTCATTTGTTAAACCGCCTCCCTTTCATGGTTATTCCGGCCTGCTTCCTATTAAACTATATTAACAAAGATAAAAATGATTGTCAATTTAATTGATGGGTACTATGCCCTTTCGGGCCGATAAAAAATAAAGTAAAACAATTTATGAATAATATTGCATTTTGTTCTTCCGTGTAGTATAATATCAAACATACAAATTGTATTATTATTCATAGATTTGGAGGAATTATTCATGAGGAAAATTTTAGCCTTTATTTGTATCTTAGCGCTTGTGTCCGCCGTGTTCGCAGGCTGCGGCGGCGTGCCTAAAGTCGAGATAAACAGCCTTGACGACCTTGAGGGCAAGACGATCGGCGTGCAGCTCGGGACCACCGGCGATATTTTCGCCGAGGACGTAGAGGGCGCCACGATCGAGCGCTTTAACAAAGGCCCCGACGCCGTGCTGGCGCTTCGGCAGGGCAAGATTGACGCCGTTATCATCGACGACCAGCCCGCCAAGGTTTTTGTAAGCCAAAACGACGATATTATGATCCTTGAGCAGCCTTTCGAGATCGAAAGCTACGCCATCTGCATCTCGAAGGAAAACCCCGGGCTCACGGCGGATTTTAACAGGGCCATCGCGGAGCTCAAGGCCGAGGGCACGCTTCAGGCGATTCTGGACTACTGGATCGGCGGTCTCGAGGGTTCCGCGCCGTACCAGTCGCCTTCCGGCGTTGTGCGCGACAAAGGCACGCTCATCATGGCGACGAACGCCGAATTCCCGCCGTATGAATTTATTGAGGGCAATCAGGTCATCGGTATCGACCCGGATTTTGCAAGGGCCATCTGCGACAAGCTCGGGTATGACCTTCGCATCGACGACATGGAGTTCGCATCTATCATCACGGCTGTCCAGAGCGGCAGGGCCGATTTCGGCGCGGCCGGTATGACCGTCACCGAGGAAAGGCTTGAAAACATCGATTTCACCGACAGCTATATCACCGCGACACAGGTCGTAATCATCAGAAAATAAAGAAGCCTAACGCGGGAAAGGATTCAAAATTATGGACTTCTTTATGGACTTTCAGGCGAAATTTATTCAAAACTTTATCGATGACAACCGTTGGCTGCTTATCCTTTATGGCCTTCGCACCACGCTCACCATCACGTTTTTCGCACTGATTCTAGGCGTATGCATGGGGTTTTTAACGGCGCTTGTAAGGGTTACCTACGACAAAACCGGCAAGCTTCGTCGTTTAAATACCTTTGCGCGGTTTTATCTGACAGTTGTGCGCGGCACGCCTATGCTTGTCCAGCTGATGATTATTTATTACGTGATCTTCTCGCCGTGGCCGTTCGTCAACTCCATCATAATCGCAGTCATCGCGTTTGGAATCAACAGCGGCGCGTATGTCGCCGAGATTTTCAGAAGCGGCATCATGAGCATCGACCCCGGCCAGATGGAGGCCGGGCGGAGCCTTGGCCTTACCTACAACCAGACCATGCGTCGCATCATCACGCCGCAGGCCATTAAAAACGTGCTGCCGGCGCTTGGAAACGAATCCATCTCTCTGCTCAAGGAAACGTCGGTGGCGGGATACATAGGCATCCGTGAATTAACAAGGAGCGGCGATATTATCCGAAGCCGTACATACGAAGCCTTTTTTCCGCTGATTGCCGTCGCGGCGATTTACCTGTGCCTTGTGCTCATTATGACGGCGGGCGTTTCCCGGCTTGAAAGGAGGCTTGCCGTTAGTGATAGACGTTAAGGGGCTTCGCAAAAGCTTCGGGGAAAAGGAAGTCCTGCTCGGTATCGACGAGCATGTGGAGCAAGGCGAAAAGGTTGCCGTGATCGGGCCGTCAGGCAGCGGGAAATCGACATTCTTAAGATGCCTGAACATGCTTGAGGCTCCAACCTCAGGCGAGGTCTGGTTCGAAGGCGAGCTTATAAACGCGCCGGGCGTCGATATCAACCGCATAAGGCAGCGCATGGGCATGGTGTTCCAGCACTTCAACCTGTTTCCGCATTTGACGGTGCGGCAAAACATCACCTTGGCGCCGGTGCAGCTAAAGCTTCAGACAGCAGGTGAGGCCGACGAAAACGCGCGGCAGCTTCTAAAAAGAATCGGGCTTACCGATAAGGAAAACGAGTACCCCAACATGCTCTCGGGCGGGCAAAAGCAGCGGATCGCCATTATCAGGGCGCTTGCCATGAAGCCGGACGTCATGCTGTTTGACGAGCCTACCAGCGCCCTTGACCCTGAGATGGTCGGCGAGGTGCTTGAATTGATGGGCGAAATCGCGCATGAAGGCATGACGATGATCATTGTCACCCACGAGATGGGGTTTGCCAGAGAGGTCTCAAACCGCGTATTGTTCATGGACGAGGGCATAATCGTTGAGCAAAACAACCCCGACGAGCTGTTTAACAACCCGCAAAGCCCGCGCCTTAAAGATTTTTTAGCAAAAATATTATAAAAACAAGCAGGCTTGACCTGCTTGTTTTTTTTTGCACGGCGCTACCTGCCATGTTCTTCAATATATCCGGACGCGGCCTTGTCCTCGCCGGTCAGCACGCGGCACGCGAGAAGCGCTTCGCGGCACCGTTTTTGCGCGGGGTCAAGGATAGCTGCGTCAAGCCCCGCAGCCACAGCCGCCGCGAGAAAAGCCGCGTTTAACGCATCGCGTTCTGGCATCCCGAACGATATGTTGCTGATCCCCAGCACAGTTTTGAGCCCAAGCTCAGACTTCACCATACGAATCGCTTCCAGCGTCTCCTTTGCCTGGTTCTGCTGAGCCGACGCCGTAAGCGCTAGGCAGTCTATCAGCAAATCTTCTTCTCCGATGCCGTAGTATAGCGCCGTATCGCGGATTTTCCCTGCGACCTGAAGCCGTTTCTCCGCCGTTTCAGGAATCCCGTTTTCATCAAGCGTGAGGCACACGACGACCGCGCCGTATTTTTTTACCAGCGGGAAAAGCGTATCCATCACGTCTTTTTTCCCGTTTGCCGAATTGACGACGGCCTTGCCGTTATAAACGCGCAAAGCCGCTTCGATGGCGGCGGGGTCCGCGCTGTCAAGCGAAAGCGGTGAAGCGACGGCGCCTTGGAGCACACGCACGGCTTCTCTTAAAAGCGCAGGCTCGTCCGTATCAGGCAATGCTACGTTTAAGTCAAGCACATGCGCGCCATCGTCAAGCTGATCCATCGCCTCGTCGATGAGGTCTTCCATTTCCCCGTCCCTAAGCGATTTTTGCATATCCTCGTTTCCGGCGGGGTTTAGCCGCTGGCCTATCACCGCGATTTTCCCGTCGAATATCACGGCGCTTCTCCCCGACGAGCACGCGGTTACCGGAACAAATCCCGTATCAACCGGCTTGATGCCGCTCATTCTCTCTTTCATCGTCTTAATGTACTGTGGCGTTGTTCCGCAGCATCCGCCCACGATTTTAACGCCGCGGCTTACCATCTCCGTGATTTTTGCGGCGTACTGCTCCGGCATGACCTCGTATTCGGTTTTATCCCCGCGAACAACCGGCAGCCCGGCGTTTGCCTGAACAATCACGGGGACCTTCGAGTATCTGAGCAGCGTATCTACAACAGGCATCATAGCATCCGGCCCGACGGAGCAGTTCACGCCGAGCGCCGATACTTGTAGCCCCGAAAGCGCAACCGCCGCCGTTATCGCGTCACAGCCTGTAAACGTGCGCCCATCCGCCTGGAACGTCATGGAGCATATGACCGGCAGCGCGGTGTTCTCTTTTGCGGCTAAAATGGCGGCCTTGGCTTCGTATAAATCCGCGACCGTCTCGATGATGACAAGGTCGGCGCCGGCTTTTTCGCCGGCTATCATCTGCCTTTTGTAGGCTTCATACGCGCGTTCAAAGCTTATATCGCCCATCGGCTCCATAAACTGACCGAGCGGGCCCGCGTCAAGCGCCACAAACCGCGCGCCGGAGCCCTTCGCGCATTTTATCGCAGCGCTCACCGCCGTTTCAACGTCCAGCGTATCCTTGAGCTTAAACGCATTTGCCTGAAACGTGTTCGCGGTGATGATATCGGCGCCCGCCAGAACATATTCCCTGTGGATATCCGTGACAATCTCAGGATGCGTAACGTTGAGCAGCTCGGGCAGCTCACCCGGGTTTAGCCCGCGCTGCTGAAGCATCGTACCCATCGCCCCGTCAAAAAACAAGAGATTCTCCTTTATAAGCGCGCCAATGTCGATCATATGCCTTCCCCCTCAAATTCGCTCAATATCCCTGTCAGCTTCGGGTTTTCCACGGTTTTCCCAGTAAAATGACAAAACGATGCGGCGGCCTGGCAAACCAGCATGGGAAGGCCGTTTATCGTTTTGAGGCCGCGTGATTTCGCGCACCTTAACAGCCCTGTTTCTTTCGGCGCGTATATCATGTCGTAAACCACGGCGTCCTTTGGAAGCGCCCCGACAAATCCGAAATCCTCAAAGTCGGCGGGGCATCCGAGCATACCGAGCGGCGTTGCGTTTACGAGAAGCTGCGTGTTCGCTGCGTATTCTAGTACTTCTCCCCACGGAACAACCGATATTTCCAGCGCTTGAAAATCCGGCGGCTTTCTCGAGCACACGCACACGCTCACGCCCTTTTTAATAAGCGCCAGCGCCGCCGTTGTGGCGGCGCGTCCCGCGCCAAGTATCAGCGCATGGCCGTCTATATCCACGCCGCATAATTTAAGCGAATCAATAAATCCCGTGCCGTCCGTATTGTATCCGTACAGCGCGCCGGCGCGGTTCACAACCGTATTCACAGCGCCATACCGCTTTGCTTCCCCGTCAATTTCGTCCAGATGCGGGATAACCTCGGCTTTTAGCGGCATGGTTACATTGCATCCGGCGATACCGAAACGCTTCATGCTCTTTAAAAACAACCCCGCGTCGCCGCTTTCGACCTTAAGCGCCGCATATGCATATTCCCCGTTAAGCCCCGCGTCCATGATTAGGCGGTTTTGTATGGATGGCGACAGGCTGTGGGAAACGGGCGATCCGATGACGCACAAAAGCTTGGTTTTTGCGGTAAGCTCAATCACGATGTGCAACCCCTTTTAAATAGCGGATAGCGGCGTGGTAGCCGTAAAAACCAAGCCCGCTAATCTGTCCAAGGCAAACAGGCGCCGTCACGGATATCCGCCTGAAATCCTCCCTTTTAGCGACGTTTGAAATATGCACCTCGACGGCCGGCAGCCCCACTGCCGCTATCGCGTCGCGGATGGCATAGCTGTAATGCGTATACGCGCCGGGATTTATCACAACGCCGTCATATTCTCCTTTTGCCGCGTGCAGGCAGCCGATGATCTCGCCCTCTCCGTTATGCTGGACGCAATCGGCAAGAACTTCGATTTCCTTTGAAAACGCCGTGATTCCGGCTGTAAGCTCCGCGTATGTCCCTGCGCCGTAAACGCCCGGCTCGCGTTCTCCAAGCAGGTTTAGATTAGGGCCGTTGATTACCAAAATACGCATAATATGCCTCCGTTATCTTTGTTACCGCATCGTTTAGGCTTCCGTTATTTGTGATTATCATGTCGCATCCGTTCTCGTAGAGACTCTTTCGCTTCTCATATAATTCCCGGATTCTCCGCTCCGGGTCGTCCTTAACAAGCGGGCGTTTCTCAGCTTTCATGGTAGATATTATCCCCTCTAAATCGCGCTCAAGATACACGACAAGGGCGTTTTTCTTTAGTAATCCCGCGTTGTTTAGAATCGCCCCGCCGCCTGTCGCAATCACGGTATTCTCCCGCCTTAACAGCTTAATCAGGCACTTCGTCTCAAGCGCCCGGAAGTGCTCTTCTCCAAACCTTTCAAAAATCTCGTTTATAGCAAGCCCCGCTTCTCTCTCGATCATGGCGTCCGCGTCGTACCATTCCCTGTTAAGCGCCTTTGCCACTCTGCGCGAAACGGTGGACTTCCCGCTTCCGGGCATCCCTGTAAGGACTAGGTTCCCGCGTTTTTTTGCCGGTATCACGCCGTCACTTCCCCATCATGTATAAATCTAGGATACAGATCGCCGCCGCGGCTTCGACAACAGGCACCGCCCTTGGCACGATGCAGGGGTCGTGCCTGCCTTTGACGGTTATTTCCGCCGCCTCGTTTCTCGTTAAATCAACGGTCTTCTGCCGCTTTGCGATGGATGGCGTGGGCTTCACCGCCACGCTAAAGCGTATCGGCTCGCCGGTTGTGACGCCGCCGGTGACGCCGCCGTTATGGTTCGACAAAAACCGGATTTTTCCGTTCTCCGCGGTCATTGCATCGTTTGCTTCGCTGCCCTTCATCTTCGCAAGCGCAAACCCGCCGCCAAATTCAACGCCCTTCACCGCCGGGATTGAAAACAACATGGACGAAAGCCTGCTCTCCACACTGCTGAAAAACGGCTCGCCAAGCCCGGCTGGAACACCAACGACCGCACATTCTATCACCCCGCCGACAGAGTCGCCCTCATTTTTTGCCGCAAGGATCGCGGCTTTCATTTCTTCTTTGCAGGCGTCGTCATATACCGGGAACGGCTTTTTCGCGGCCTCGATAAAGCCGTTCATATCCGCCGTTTCATCTTTTATATTATAAATGCTGCCGATTTTTCCGTATATTTCGATATTCTCTTTTCTGAGAAGCTGCTTTGCGACCGCACCCGCAAAGACAAGCGGCGCCGTCAGCCTCCCCGAAAAATGCCCGCCGCCGCGATAATCCGCGTGGCCCGCGTACTTCAAAAACGCAGCATAATCAGCGTGGCCGGGCCGCGGCAGCATCGGCTCATAATCCCGGGATCGAGTATCGGTATTGCGGATAAACGCGCATAGCGGAGCACCCGTCGTTTTGCCGTCAAAAACACCTGAGAGAATCTCCGCGTTATCGGGTTCTCTCCGCTTAGTTGAGAGCTCGTCTTTACCCGGCATGCGCCTTGACATTTCCATTTGCAGCGCGTCAAAATCAAGCGCAAACCCCGCCGGAATCCCGCCGATTACAATGCCGGCGCCCTCGCCGTGGGATTCGCCGAAAATGCTGATTTGAAGCGATTCTCCCCAAACATTACGCACCTTTGTTCTCAGTCCTTTCAAAATCCGTCCAGAAATTCGGGTATGATTTCGCAACGCATCCGGGATTGTCTAAAAACACCGGCCCGTCGCTTCTGATGGCGGCGACCGCCGCCATCATGGCGATGCGGTGATCGTCCCAGGAATGAGCTTCGCCGCCGCAAAACGCCGGAACACCCCGGATAACCAAGCCGTCTTCATACTCCGTCACATCCCCGCCTATGCGGTTTAATTCCGTTGCAACGGCCTTTAGCCTGTCGCTTTCCTTAAACCGCAGCCGCCCCGCGTTTACAATGCGGCTTTCGCCGGGGCAGCAGGATAGGAAAACCGCAAGCGGAGGCACAATGTCGGGAATATCCGACGCGTCGACGGTCTGCGGCCTAAACGCACCCGGTTTCACGAAAACATCCCCGCTCGCCCGTGTTTCAACAATCGCCCCGCCGCTTCGCAAAATCTCGAGAATTCTCCTGTCGCCCTGAAGAGAATCCGGAGAAAGCCCTGAACATCCGCAGTCACAGCCGAGAGCACCTGCGACAAGGAAGAACGCAGCCTGGGAGTAATCCGCTTCAATCTCGCGGTCGACCCGCTTATACGTTTGCCCTCCCGGCGCGAGATACCGGTTCTCCCTGTGCTCTATATAGACGCCTGCGCACGCAAGCGCGTCTATTGTCATATCGACATACCCGGCGGACTCCAGCTGCGACGTCATGGTTATCACGCTGTCGCCCGAAAGCAGCGGAAGCGCCAGCAGCAGCCCCGAAACAAACTGCGAGCTTACATTCCCCTGCAGCTTAAATTCTCCGGGCGTCAGTCTGCCTGTTACGATGAGTGCGTCGTGTTCTCTTAGAATCTTTACGCCGCGCTTTAAAAGCGTCGGCTCAAACGCATCCATTGGCCGCCGCATAAGCCTTCCGCGGCCTGTAAACGCGGTTTCTCCGCCGGAGATTGCCGCAATCGGAACCAAAAACCGAAGCGTCGAGCCTGATTCTCCGCAATCGAGCGTAACGCCGCCGTTTACGCGCCCGCCGGTACCCTTGACCACAAGCTCCCCGCCTGACCGGATAATGGATGCTCCCAGCGACTCCATGCATTTAGCCGTGGCTTCTATATCCTGCGACATCGCCGCGTTTTTGATGACGCTCTCGCCCGACGCCAAAGACGCGCAGATGACCGCGCGGTGTAGCGCGCTCTTTGAAGCCGGAGGCGTGACGACGCCTTTCGGGAACCGGTTTATTTCTTTACGCATCCGCGTGAACCTCCCATATCCTAAACAGCTCCCGCCTCGTGAGCATATGCATAAAGGGCTTGCCCATATCCTTTAGCAGCACAAGATTTACGCGGTCGTCAACGTTTTTTTTGTCGCCCGCCATGTATTCGATCATGGCTCTCATGTCCGCGTTTATATCCACCTCAAGCCCTTGACGCTTTATGATTTCGCGGTATCGCTTTAGAAGCTCCGGCTGCGTGAGCCCAAGCGAGACGCCTGTATAAAGCTCCATGTCAATGCCCTTTATCACGGCTTCCCCGTGGTTTATTCCTGAATATCCGCAGTATTTTTCAATTGCATGCCCGAACGTGTGCCCGAGGTTTAAAAACATGCGGGAACCCAAGTCTTTCTCGTCGTTCTCTACAAATTGCGCTTTTGTTTTACAGCATTCATAAACAATCTCTT
The DNA here is from genome assembly GCA_009777635.1 of Oscillospiraceae bacterium. Classification (GTDB taxonomy): domain Bacteria; phylum Bacillota; class Clostridia; order Oscillospirales; family Ruminococcaceae; genus WRAV01. The sequence continues at coordinate 86,692 of WRLK01000002.1, forward strand.
CAGTATTCTCGTCATGCTCTTTTGCGTTCTCCAAAATCGAGAGCACCGCGGCGTTACCTAAAAACGCGTACTTTACAACCTCGCCCATGCCCGCGGTCCATTCTCTTTTTGGTAAGGTTATCAGAAGAGCCGTATCTGACAGGACCAGCTTCGGCTGGTGAAAGCTTCCGACCAGATTTTTCCCTTCCGGGATATTGACGGCAACCTTCCCGCCGACGGCGGAATCCACTTGCGCAAGCAAGGTCGTCGGGATTTGAATGAACGGCACTCCGCGCATATATGTCGCTGCGGCAAACCCCGCCAAATCGCCGACGACGCCGCCGCCAAACGCGATGACGGGCGCGTTTCTCTTTGCCTTCGCCCTTGCCATTTCACTGTAAACTTGGGCCAAAACCGCAAGGGATTTGCTCTTTTCACCCGGCTTTACGATGATGATTTCGCGCGCAACATTTTTATCGTCCAGATATGCATTAAGCTTATCCCCGTGCAGTTTTTCGACGTTTTCGTCCGTGATGACCACAGCGGCTTCACATGCATAAAAAGGCGTGTCTGAAAGCAGCCCCGCGCCGATAAGAATCGGGTATGACCGCTCATGAAGCCCCACGGTAAGCTCTTTCACAGGGTTCTCATCTCCTTATATAGACGTGTTTTCATCAGGATCGACGGTGCATTCAAGCAAAAAGCTCCCCTTGCCGTTTAGCATGGCGTCCAGCGCTTCTCCTGTTTTTTCGTGAGAATCAAGACGCATATAATCGATCCCGTAGGCGTCGGCAATCAGCTTTAAATCCGGGGCGCCGCCGATATCCACGGCGAAGCTGCGCCCGCCGGCCTGCTCCTGTATCTCTTTTACCATGCCGAGCATCTGATTGTTCATAACGGCAATTTTCACGGAAATATCATGCCGACGCATGGTGGCAAGCTCGTTTAGCGACATCTGGAACGCGCCGTCGCCGCACACCGCGACCACAATTTTTTCGGGGTCCGCAAGCTTTGCGCCAATCCCGGCGGGAATGCTGTACCCCATCGTACCCATGCCTCCGGTCGTGAGGAACCGTCCGCGCGCCGTATAGTTTTTCGCCGACCAAATTTGGTTTTGCCCGACGTCGGCGATATATGCCGAATTCTCCGGCAGCTTCGCGCAAAGGGCTCTTACAAAAGCATTCGGGTTTATATATCCCTTTTTTGCGGGATTCTCCGCTTCGTTTTCCTGCTCGTTCTCCCTGAGATGCTCCAGATGGAGAAGCCACTCGCTCCATTCTCCCGCCGTTTCATGCTCCAGAAGCTTTAATATGACGGCCGCCGCGTCTCCGACAAGCGGGATTGTGGGCCCTACGTTTTTGCCTATTTCAGCGGCGTCGATGTCGATATGGATAATCTTTGCGCCGTCTTCAAGCGCCGCGGGCTTCGCGATTGCCCGGTCCCCTACCCGTGCTCCTACAAGCACGAGCAAATCGCTTTCGCTGACGGCCCGGTTTGCCGTTTTCGCCCCGCTTTGCCCGAGCATCCCGAAGTATAGCGGGTCCCCGGCTGTTAGCGCACCGATGCCCATCATGGTCGAGACCGCCGGAAGCTTGTTCTTCCCGCAGAATTCCCGGATTAATCTTACCGCATTCCCGCCCGATAAAAACACGCCTCCGCCAATGCAGAGAAGCGGCCTTTTCGCCGCCAGGACCGCTTCCGCAACCCTTCGCACCTGAAGCGCGTGCCCCTCATGCCGCGGCTTGTACCCGCGGATGCTCACATCCTTAGGATACGAAAACCTTACAAGCTGCTTCTGGACGTCGACCGGAACATCGATTAGCACAGGCCCGCGGCGTCCCGTTGAAGCGATGTGAAACGCCTCTTTGAACACGCGGCCGATGTCGTCCGCCGATTGCAACAGGTAGCTGTACTTCGTAAACGGCTCAGCCGCTCCGGTGGTATCGACCTCCTGAAAAACGTCGCGCCCAAGGCTGTCCGTCGGGACCTGACCCGTGATGGCGACAAGCGGGATGCTGTCGCTGTAAGCCGTGGCAATAGCGGTAAACAGGTTCGTAGCGCCGGGCCCGGAGGTCACCGCGCATACGCCGGGCCTGCCCGAAATCCGCGCAAATCCGCTTGCCGCGTGTCCCGCCCCCTGCTCCGTGCGGTTAAGGATATGACGGATGCCCGAATCTCTAAGGCTATCGTAAAACGGCAGTATCGCAACCCCCGGATACCCGAAAACAACCGGTACATTCTCCTTTTTCAAGCACTCAACAATTGCCTGCGCGCCTAAAATCAAGCCAAATCCAACTCCTTTACGATTCTCTCGCCCATTTCCCGCGTGCCGGACGCGGCTTCTCCCGCCTTTGCGATATCGGGTGTTCGAGCACCGCTGAGAAGCGCATGTTCTACGGCTTTTTCAATCATACCGGCGGCGGCGGGTTCTCCAAGAGAATACTTAAGCATCATCGCCACGGATAATATCGCGGCAATCGGATTTGCCATATCCTTTCCCGCGATGTCGGGGGCGGAGCCGTGCACAGGCTCGTACAGCCCAAGCTGTGTCCCGCCAAGAGAAGCCGACGGCAGCATCCCGAGGGAGCCTGTTATTATGGCAGATTCATCCGACAAAATATCGCCGAACATGTTGTTTGTCACGATGACGTCGAACTGCCCGGGGTTTCTTATCAGCTGCATCGCCGCGTTGTCGACGTACATGTGCGACAGCAGGACTTCAGGGTATTCTTTTGAGAGTGCCGTCACTGTTTCGCGCCACAGCCGCGAGGACTCCAGCACATTTGCCTTATCGACGGAGCAAAGCCTGCCGCTGCGTTTTTCTGCGAGCTCAAACGCGACTTTAGAAACGCGGCGGATCTCACTTTCTAAATATTCCTCCGTATCGAACGCCGCCTCTTCTCCGTTTACATGGCGTCTTCCGCGTTCCCCGAAATAGATGCCGCCCGTGAGCTCACGCACCACAAGCAAATCAAGCCCGTCCTTTAAAAGCTCGTCCTTTAAGGGCGACGCCGCGCGCAAAGCGGGATACGCGACGGCGGGACGCAGATTCGCGAAAAGCTCAAGACTGCTTCGAAGCTTTAAAAGCCCGGCTTCAGGCCGCATATTACCGGGCAGGCCGTCCCATTTCGGGCCGCCGACCGCCCCGAGAAAAACAGCGTCGGAGGCTTTGCATATCTCAATCGTCTCTTCCGGCAGCGGATTCTCCGTCTGATCGATTGCTTCTCCTCCGAGAAGCGCTTTCGTTATCTTAACGCTAAACCCGCACAGGCCCGCGGCTTTCTGCAAAACCGATACCGCTTGCCGCGTGATTTCCGGGCCGATGCCGTCTCCTTCAATCACGGTAATTTTGTACGTCATTCTCCTGATTCTCCCAGTTTGGTTTTTGTGTATCCGCAAAGCCCGCCCGCTTCTATGATTCGCTGCATAAACTCCGGGAACTCAGCAGCCGTATACCTCTTGTTCTTTGTGATGTTCACAATCTCGCCGGCGCTGAGGTCGACCGCAATTTCATCGCCGTTTTCGGCGTCTTCGGCGGCGTCCGGGCATTCCATTACCGGAAGCCCGATGTTGATGGCGTTTCTAAAAAAAATCCTTGCAAAATTCTTGGCAATCACGCAGCCGATTCCCGCGGCCTTGATCGCAACCGGAGCATGCTCGCGGCTTGAGCCGCAGCCGAAGTTTAGGCCTCCGACCATTATATCGCCGGGCTGCACCCGTTTTATGAACGCAGAATCAATGTCCTCCATACAGTGAGCGGCGAGATGCTCGGGGTCAAAGCTGCTGAGCATCCGCGCGGGGATGATCACGTCCGTGTCCACATGGTCGCCGTATTTATGCGCAAAACCTTTTAAGTTCATGGAACCTTCTCCGCCTTCCTTTAGAGAATCGTGAATAGAGAATGGAGAATCGTAATACTTTTGGCGGAAGCTTTTCCCGCCGCTTCTCGTCTCTACTATTCTCTATTCTCTATTTTCTAACTACTACTCGGGGCCTGCAATATATCCCGCCACCGCGGAGCACGCCGCCACAACAGGCGACGCTAAGTAAACCTCGCTCGTCACATGCCCCATGCGCCCCACGAAATTGCGGTTTGTAGTAGAAACGCAGCGCTCGCCCGCGCCTAGGACGCCCGTATGACCGCCGAGACACGGCCCGCATGTCGGCGTTGAGACTGCTGCTCCCGCATCGATGAAGACGTCCATCAGCCCCTCGTTTACGCACTGCTTCCACACTTTTTGCGTGGCGGGGATGATGATGCAGCGAACGCCCTTCGCCACCTGCCGACCCTTTAGGATTTCGGCGGCTAAGCGCATGTCCTCGATTCTGCCGTTTGTGCAGGAGCCGATCACAACCTGATCGACCGGGATTCTCATGCTCTGTGTTTCCCCGATGCCCTTCGTGTTCTCCGGCAAATGCGGAAACGCGACGGTAGGCGGGATTTTTTGAAGCTCCAGTACGATTTCCTCACAGTAAACGGCGTCTTTGTCGGGCTCGTATGAAACGCCACGTCCCGCGTCGTGCTCGTCAAGGTACGTGTGCGTTAATCCGTCGACCGGAAACACGCCGTTTTTAGCGCCCGCTTCAATCGCCATATTCGCGATAGTAAAGCGGTCATCCATGCTAAGCTGTGCGATATCGCCGCAAAACTCCAGCGACCGGTACCGCGCGCCGTCAACGCCGATTATTCCGATCAAATGCAGTATTATGTCCTTGCCTGAAACATACTTTTGTTTTTTTCCTTTTATGACAACCCTCACGGCTTCGGGAACCTTGAACCAAGCCGTTCCCGTCGCCATCGCCGCCGCCATGTCGGTAGAGCCGACGCCTGCCGCGAACGCCCCGAGCGCCCCGTGCGTACAGGTGTGGCTGTCCGCGCCGATTACCATGTCTCCCGGCTTGATCAAGCCTTTTTCCGGTAACAGCGCGTGCTCGATGCCCATTTTCCCGATTTCAAAATAGTGTGCGATACCCATATCCCCGGCAAACTGTCTCATCGTCATTGCAAGCTGTGCCGAAGCGATGTCCTTGTTCGGAGTAAAGTGATCGGGTATCAGCGCGATTTTCCGCTTGTCGAACACCTTTTTCGCGCCCATCTTATAGAATTCCCCGATGGCCGGCGGCGCCGTGATGTCGTTGCCGAACACAAGGTCAAGATTGCACTCGATGAGCTCTCCCGCCGTGACTTTCGCTTTGTTCGCGGCCTTTGCCATGATTTTCTGCGTCATCGTCATTCCCATAAGCGCCATTTCAGTCCTTTCTCGCAAGCTTCGCCATCGCCCTGTTGATCGCGTTGACATAAGCGCGTATCGAAGCGTCGATGACGTCTGTTGAAATACCGCGCCCGATATGCAGCTCACCGTCGTGTAAAATGCGTACAATGACCTCGCCGAGCGCGTCCATGCCCTCGGTTACGGCGTCGATTTCGTAGGATTTTAGCGGCCACTCGCCGCCTACAATCCGCGCGATTGCGTTATACGCCGCGTCAATCGGGCCGTCGCCAATCGCCGCCTCCATAAATTTTTCGTTTTTGTGTAGCAGCACAACGCTTGCCATCGCGTGCATTTTGTTGCCGCTCTGTATCTGGAAGTTGTCCAGCGTGTAATATTCGGGAATATTCGCGATGCTTCCCGCAATCGCGTCAAGGTCGCTGTCGGTGATATTTTTCTTTTTGTCGGCTAAGTCCTTAAAGCGGGCGAATGCGTTGTCGATCTCATCCTGCGACAGGCTGTAGCCCATCGCCTCAAGCCTGTCAACGAAAGCGTGGCGGCCCGAAAGCTTGCCGAGCACCATCGTGCTCTCGGTTTTGCCGACAGATTGCGGCGTCATGATTTCATACGTCATGGGGTTTGCCATGACCCCGTGCTGATGTATGCCGGATTCATGAGCGAACGCATTTCGGCCCACGACGGACTTATAAATCGAAATCGGAACACCCGTCAGCTTTGAAACGCGCTTACTCGCGCGGTAGATTTTTGTCGTGTCTATCCCGTGGCTGATGTTAAAGTATTTCGCCCTTGTTTCAATTGCCATGACGACCTCTTCGACCGAGCAGTTGCCCGCCCTCTCCCCGATGCCGTTGACCGTGGTTTCGATCTGTCGCGCGCCGTTTCCGATAGCCGACAGCGTATTCGCGGCGGCAAGCCCCAAATCGTCGTGGCAATGAACGCTGATGACTGCTTTTGCGATATTCGGCACGTTTTTAGCTATGCCGCCGATAAGTGCGCCGAACTCGTCCGGCATGGCGTACCCCACGGTATCCGGGATATTGACGGTCGTCGCCCCCGCGTCTATCGCCCTTTCGAGCACCTGATACAAAAATTCCGGGGAGGATCGGCTTGCGTCCTCGCAGGAAAACTCAACGTCCTCGCACAGGCTTTTCGCAAGCCTTATGCCGTCGATGGCTCGCTTTAAAACTTCCTCTTTCGTCATTTTAAGCTTATACTGCATGTGGATCTCGCTTGTTGCGATAAAGACGTGAAGCCGCGGCTTTTTGCTGTATTTCACGGCCTGCCATCCTTTTTGGATGTCGTCCCCGACGCAGCGGCAAAACGCCGCCACCGCGCAGCCCACGTTTTGGGAAACCGCCCGTACCGCCTCGAAGTCCCCCGGTGAAGACGCCGGGAACCCCGCTTCGATGATATCCACACCCAAAGCCTCAAGCTGCTTTGCGATCTCCAGCTTTTCCGAAAGGTTTAAGTTTACGCCCGGCGTCTGTTCGCCGTCACGCAGCGTTGTGTCAAGGATTATAATGCGGTTGTTTTTTGGGGGCATTTTCGCATTCCTCCAAAACGGTTTAATAATTTATTTTAACACAAAATGTCAATCTTTGTAAAATAAAATTAGCCCCTGCCGCAGGATGAACGCTAAGGCAGGGGATTTTTGATTTATCATTCCGGCTCGGCCATGTTCGTCTCCTTTGGCGGCTCGTGTTTTCTGCGCTCGTAATGCGTGATAATGCTTTCAAAAATATCACTTAAAACCGCGACGATTGGGATTGCGGCAATCATGCCGAGAACGCCGGCGAAAGCGCCGCCTATGGTGATGCTGACGATAACAAGAAACGGGCTTAGCGAAAAAGAGCCTCCCATCAGACGCGGCTGGATAAAGTTGCCGTCAATCTGTTGCGTGATGAGCAGCACGATGGCGGTAATCACGCCCATCGTGAACCCCTGCGTGAACATGACGACGATAACGGCGATTAGCGAGCCGACAATCGACCCGAAGTAAGGGATATAATTTATAACGCCCAGCATGATTCCAAGAATCAGGAAATAAGGCGAGCCAATCAAATAAAGCTCAATTGTCACAAGCGTGCCGAGGATACAGCCGTCGATCGTCTGCGTATAAATGTACTGCTTGAAGTTTCTGTTAAGGTTGTCGGCGTGATGCATGATGACTCTGTATCCGGCGGCAGGGATAAAGGCGCTTAGCATCCTGCGCAAGAACGCTTTAAATTTATCCTTTTCAGCTAAAATATAAATAGATGAAATAATCGCGAGAAACCCCCTGAATATTGCCGACGAAACGCCGACAATCGCGTTGATGGACGATGTGACGCTTCCCATGCTGAAATGCAGTATATCCTGGAACCATTCTAAAATTACGTCAATGCTGATCTTAAGCCCTAATAAATCCAAGTTGTTGATATAGTCTACAATCTGCATCGTGCTTGCGTAATAAACCGGAAAATCCGTGATAAAAAGGGCAATACTGTTTGCAATGGTCGGGATAACCAGGTTAAGGGTCAAAGAAATAAGCAGCCCGATCAGAATATAAGTAATAAGTATCCCCATCGCCTTTTTTCTTGTGACGAGGAACCCGATTTTAGTTTTAGCCAGCAGCTTCTGTATGCCGCTGCAAGGTATGCTTAAGACATACGCCAGCATGAAGCCATAGAAAAAGGGCGTTATGATCCCCCATATCCGCACTACAATATCGGTGAAAAACCCGATTTCGCTAATCGCCTTATACGCCCCGACAATCGCTAAGGCAAGCAGAAAATACGGTACAAGGGATTGAAGCTTCTTCGATTTGAATTGCCTGATTGTAATCATCCCTTTCTAAAGGCGGCAAGATAAGAACCTATTCTTAGAATCTGTATTCTTAATTATAGATTAATTGTTGGATAAGTTCAAGCTGAAAAATCAAAGCCCCTTACTAAACTCACAAATTCATGCACCTTGTAAGCGTCCTTTCGCCCGTCCTTTTCTACGCCGCTGCTCACATCCACGCAAAACGGCGAAAGCGCTTTGATCGCTTCGCAGACATTTTCCGCCGAAAGACCGCCCGCCAAAAAATACGGCGGCCCCTGAAATCCCTTTAATATCCCCCAATCAAAAGGCCTGCCGGTACCGCCCCTTTGCTCCGATAAAGTATCGAACAAAAGGTAATCCGCGTTTCCCGGCGGTTTGGGAAGCACGTCCCCGACGCCCGCCGCTTTTATTGCGGGACAGCCGCAGCTTCCTTTCAGCCGCAGGATATAGCTTTCGTCCTCGTCGCCGTGAAGCTGCGCGAGATCGATCACGCCGTTTTCATATAATCCAGCGATGATTTCGGCCTTTTCATTGACAAAGACGCCAACCGCCTTAATCCGGCTGTCAAGCCGTTCCTTCAGCATGGACGCCGTTGCTTCGTCAACGCGGCGGCGGCTTTTCGCAAACACAAAGCCGATATAATCCGGAAGCGCGCGGTTTACGGCGTCAATGTCCTCTATACGGCTCAGGCCGCAGATTTTCACTTTGCTCATAGCAATTCTCTCAATTTTGCAATCGCTGCCTTTTTATCCGGTGCGCGCATGAGCGTTTCGCCGATCAAGGCGGCGTTTACGCCGTTTTGCCGCAACAGCTCAATATCCCCGGCGGTATTGATACCGCTCTCGGATACAAACACGATATCATCCGGCACAAGCTTGCGCAGCCTTATGCTGTTGTTCGTATCGACCTTAAACGTCTTTAAGTCCCGGTTGTTGACCCCGATTACCCGCGCGCCCGCCTTGAGCGCCGCTTTTACCTCGTCTTCGTTATGGGCCTCAACAAGACACGACAGCCCGAAGCTGTCGGCTTCTTTTATGTATCCGCTAAGCTCGGCGGGCGTCAGTATCGCGCAAATCAGCAGCACCGCGTCGGCGCCAAGATATGCCGCCTGCCCGATCTGGAAGCTGTCGACCGTGAAATCCTTGCGCAGCAGTGGTACGTTGACACACCCGCTGATCTCTGTGAGATAGCGGTCGCTGCCCTGAAAATAGTCGGGCTCCGTCAGCACGGAAATCGCGGCGGCCCCGGCTTTTTCATACTCCAGCGCGACGTCAAGATACGGAAACTCCTCCGCAATCACGCCCTTTGACGGCGACGCTTTTTTGACCTCGCAAATAAAGTGGAAGCCTTTCGTCCGCAAGGCTTGCTCAAACAGGAACGGCGTCCGCGGCTTCGTGTGCTGAAGCCGCAAGCCCGCTTTTTTGTCGCGCTCGACGCGTTCCTTTGCAGATGAAACGATTTTGTCCAATATATGCACTTTTTGCGCTCCCCCCTACTGATTCGAGCAGGATATAAATTCCTCAAGCTTAGCTATCGCCTTTTTGCTGTCTATTACGTCCTGCGCAGCCTGTACGGCGTCGCCGATGGATTCATATTTACCCGATATATACAGTGCGGCGGCGGCGTTTAAGACCGCGGCGTCGCGCTTGGCGCTCCGCTCGCCGCTTAGCACCGCTCTTAATATCCTTGCGTTTTCATCGGGCGTTCCACCTGAAAGCTCGGATTTTTGGCAGCGTTTAAAGCCAAATTGTTCCGGCGTGATTTCATATGTCCTGATCCAGCCGTTTTTCACCTCGCACAGCGTTGTTGCGTCGCTTATGGATATTTCGTCCATACAGTCGTTGCCGTGTATGACCATTGCGTTTTTAACGCCGAGGTTCATAAGCACCTTTGCTAAAGGTTCAACCAATCCCCTGTCATAGACGCCCATCAGCTCCATGTTGGCGCCCGCCGGGTTCGTGAGCGGCCCTAGGATATTAAAAATCGTCCGTATGCCGAGCTCTTTCCTGACGGGGGCTACATATTTCATCGCGATATGGTAATTTTGCGCGAACAAAAAGCAAATGCCTATGTTATTGAGCAGCTCCGTGCTTTTTTCGGGCGGGATGTTGATGTTTACGCCAAGCGCCTCAAGGACGTCGGCAGCACCGCATTTGCTCGAGGCGCTGCGGTTTCCGTGCTTTGCGACGGGGATTCCCGCCGCTGCCGCAATGATTGCAGCCGTTGTCGATATGTTAAACGTATTTGCGTGGTCGCCGCCAGTTCCTACGATCTCAAGCGCGTCCACGTTATGCAAAAGACGCACGCAATGCTGGCGCATACCGGAAGCAGACGCCGTAATTTCATCGGTCGTCTCGCCTTTTAAGCTGAGCGCCGTAAGATACGCGCTCATCTGGACGGGGGACGCTTCCCCCGTCATAATTTCATGCATCACGGCTTCCGCAGTTTCATACGTCAGATCCTGTTTCTTTGACAGGGCCAAAATAGCTTCTCTTATCATCAAAATATCCTCCTAATATATTTATCCGAATAACCCGGCGGCGGTCCACATGGGGATTGCCGCAATCAGGGACAGCATACACGCGGCTAGGTATAAAATGCCGTATACGCTAAGATGCTTGCTTTCCCACGCCCTGTCGCCCGCAATCGACATGCTCATCATCGCCCACATGTTCTGGTAAGCCATGAAGAAGCAGTTCGCCGCCATGACAAATATGAACAGCCATACGAGAGGGCTGATTTGGTACGCCGCCTGTATGTCCGGCAGGATCGGCACCATGATCGCCATTGTCGGGATGAAAAACGCAACGTCTATGAACCTTACAAGGAACATCACGAGCATTATGCTGAACATGAACGTCCACGGGTTACCGGCGACCGGGGCAAGCGCGGGGACGATAAATCCCGAAACCCACTGCGAAATACCGGTTTCCGTAAAAATAGGCCCGAGGCTGAGCGCCATCGCGATAAATATGATCAAATCCCAGTTAACGCCGGTGTTAAAATCTCCCGGCTCAAGCACGCGGAACAAAAAGAACAAGAAGACGGCGGCAAGACAAAGCGCGGCGTCCGGCACACCGTGGTACCTGCTTGTAAGGAACATCACAAAGACGGCCGCCAGAATGATTCCCGCAATGATTTCCCGCCTGCTCATGTTCTCGGCCGATTGCTCCCTGATGGCGTCAATTGCGTCCTTCGAAAGCTTTTCCTTCGGTTTTAAGACAAGCAAGCTTCCCGCTATCAGAAGAATCGTCGATAATATGACGGGGAAGAACATCACGCCAAACCAGCTTCCGAACGTAACGAGCCCCTGTGTCTGCGGAACCGCGTTGATCATGCCGGAAATGATGGGCCCCCAAAGCACCCCGGTCAGCAGTCCCGAGCCGGGAATAATCGCCATTGCAAACGCCGTCAGGAGAATCAGCGAGTTCCCCTTCGAGCCTTTTTCGAGCTTGCACAATTCGCAGCACTGTACCGCAATCGGGATCACAATCGCCACCCGCACGGTGCTGGAGGGGGTTAAAACGCTCAGTATGATCCCGATCAGGACCAGCGCGAAAATCAGCGATATGTATGACGGCTTGAATAATTTAATGACCGCAAGGGCGATACGCTTTCCAAGCCCGGTTTTCTGCAGCGTATAGCCGAAGAAAAGCGCCGGGACCAAAGTCCAGATCGCGGACTGGGTAAAGCCTGAAAACACGACCGCCGGCTTTAATCCGAATGCGAGGGCAAAAAACGCAAGGAACAGCCCGCCGACGGAGTAAGGCAGCTTGAAGGGCTTGAAAATCCAGATGCACAGCGTAATCAAAACGCCGCCAAGCATGATTTGCGCGTTATCGTCAAGGAAAGCGGAAAACGGTTTCGTCAGCATAACAATCGCCGCTATCAGTACCAAAAGCCCGCTTCCGAGATATGATATCTTAAACTTTTCCATTATAATATCAACACCTTATTTTATTTTATGGCCCGCTTCATCTCTTTTGCGAACGCACGCACCGGCTCCACGCAGCCGCGGCCGTGCTCCGCTATCATCCGGACGATAGCACTGCCGACGATGACGCCGTCTGAGAATTCCGCCATCTCGCGCGCCTGCTCCGGCGTGGAGATGCCAAAGCCTACAGCGCAGGGCAAGCCGGCTGCTTGTTTTGCCAGTTTTATCATATGCCGGGCGCTGTCGCCAAGCTTGCTTCTGACGCCGGTGACTCCCAGCGATGAAACGCAGTAAAGAAAGCCGCTTGAGTTTTTCGCGATCTCGGTGATCCTTTCCTCGGAGGTCGGCGCGATGAGCGAGATCAGCTCAAGCCCCTTTGATTCGCACGGCATAAGAAGCTCCTCGCGCTCCTCAAAAGGCAGGTCGGGAACAATGAGGCCGTCTAAGCCGCAGTCGGCGCACCGCTTCGTGAATCTTTCGGCGCCGTAGGCGAACACCGGGTTGTAGTATGTCATAAACAATATGGGTACGCCGATATCGGCCCTTACGCGCGCTACAAGTCCGAAGAGCATATCGGTCGTGCAGCCGCCCTTTAAAGCGCGCTCGTCGGCGGCCTCGATGACGGGGCCCTCCGCAATCGGGTCGGAAAACGGAATCCCGATCTCGATGATATCGGCGCCCGCTTCATAAAGCGCGTAGAGTATCTTTTCAGTAGTTTCAATATCCGGGTCTCCGCCCGTGATAAACGGGATAAACGCTTTACCGTTTTTAAACGCTTCACGAATCCTGCTCATTGATTGCTACCCCCTTATATCTTGCTACCTGCGCTACGTCCTTGTCGCCGCGCCCTGACAGCGTTATGACGATAATTTTGCTTTTATCAAGCGTCGGCGCATATTTCATGGCGTAGGCAACGGCGTGTGCGCTTTCGATCGCGGGGATGATCCCTTCCGTTCTCGTAAGGTACTCGAAGGCCCCGACCGCTTCTTTGTCCGTAACGGCTACATACCGCGCGCGCCCCTTGTCGGAGAGAGCCGCGTGCTCCGGTCCGACGCCGGGATAATCAAGCCCCGCCGAGATGGAGTGCACCGGCGCTATCTGCCCGAACGCATCCTGACAGAAATATGACTTCATGCCGTGGAACACGCCGACCGCACCGTTTGTTATGGTAGCGGCGTTTTCCGGCGTGTCAACGCCTTTTCCCGCGGCTTCGCAGCCGACAAGGTCCACACACGCGTCACCGATGAACTCATAAAACGATCCGATCGCGTTGCTTCCGCCGCCCACGCAGGCGATGACCGAATCAGGAAGCTTACCCTCCGCCGTTTTCATCTGCTCTTTTATTTCGCGGCCAATCACGGACTGGAAATCCCGCACCATCGTGGGGAACGGATGCGGCCCCATGACCGAGCCCAAGCAGTAGTGTGTATCGTCCATACGCCCCGCCCATTCGCGCATCGTCGCGTTGACCGCGTCCTTGAGCGTCGACGTGCCTGTGGTGACACAGTTTACCTTCGCGCCTAAAAGCTCCATGCGGTAGACGTTCAGCGCCTGCCGCTCGGTATCCTCGCGGCCCATAAATATCTCGCAGTCCATGCCGAGAAGCACAGCGGCGGTGGCGGTGGCGACGCCGTGCTGGCCGGCGCCGGTTTCCGCAATCAGGCGGGTCTTGCCCATTTTCTTCGCAAGCAGCGCCTGCCCTAACACGTTGTTGATTTTATGGGAGCCGGTGTGGTTTAAATCCTCGCGCTTTAAATATATTTTAGCGCCGCCCAAATCCGCGGTCATTTTCTTTGCATGATAAAGCAGCGACGGCCTTCCCGCGTAGTTTTTCAAAAGGTCCTCAAGCTCCCGTATAAATTCAGGGTCCTTACGCCATCGCTCGTATGACCTTACCAAATCCCCCACCGCGTTCATCAATATTTCCGGGACGTACTGCCCGCCGTAAATTCCGAATCTTCCTTTTGCCATGACTTTCATCTCCTTGAAAATGATTTGTAACGCAAAAAATCCCTGACAAAGCAAATAGCTCTGTCAGGGACGAATATAAACATATCCGCGGTGCCACCCTGATTCATGATTGCTCATGCGCTTTTGCGGAGTACAGTCATACCCCCGGCAACTCACGTATGCCCCAACGTCATGGAATACTCGGCATTATGCCTTTGACCATGCCCTCAACGGTCCATTTGACAATCCGCGTTTCCTGTCCGGCTCTCAGCTTTCCGGGCTCTCTGTATGGCGCGTAACTGCCGTTACTTCCGTCTCAACGGTTTAACACAGTATACTCCGGCAATTTAATTTTGTCAAGCATTTTTATTAAAAACTTTCACACTTTGTCGCTCCGCTAATTCTTGATAAAGAAATAAGTTTGCAAAAAATTAAAAAGCTGATATAATATGTGAGAAGCAAAAAAGTATTATGATTGTAATACGATTTTGACCGCGCAGATCGTTTCCGGGCTTTAAAGCATACGATTTTTAAAATACGCGCCTGTAGCTCAGTGGATAGAGCACCGGCCTCCGGAGCCGGGTGCGGAAGTTCGATTCTTCTCAGGCGTGCCAGACTTAATCAAAGGCGAACCGCGACAATCCTTATGGTTGTCGTGGTTCGTCTTTTTTGAGGGAGCCTCTTTCAACTTATCAAAGGTCAGGCATGGTTTTCCTGTTTCCCAACAACCTCGAATATTGCATCAAGCAGCAGCCGAATATCATCTGGGTACACCTCTCCAATGTTTCCTATGCGGAAAGTGTCGGCCTGTGAGATTTTTCCGGGATACAGCACAAACCCACGCTCTTTAACCGCTTCATAGAATGTGTGAAAATTAAAATCTGCATTCGGATATAGGAAAGATGTGATAATCGGGGATTGCAGAGAATCCGGCAGCAGTGTTTCAAAGCCTAGTCCCCGCATACCTTCAACTAGCAGCCGATGATTTTCGTCATAGCGCGAGTGCCTTGCCGTTACGCCGCCTTCGGCTTCTAATTCGTCCAAAGCCTGATAAAATGCTCGGACAACATGGGTTGGCGAGGTGTAACGCCACTTGCCCGATTTGTCCATGTCTTTCCATTGTCCATACAAATCCATACACAGAGAGCGGGCATTACCCGCGCATTGCTCAAGCAGGCTGCGCCTTGCAATCACAAATCCGAAGCCCGGGACGCCCTGAATACACTTATTGGACGAACTGACAAGATAATCAATTCCCAACGAGCCTATGTCAAAGGGAATCCCGCCAAAACTGCTCATAGCGTCCACTATCAGGATTTTATCAGCCGCTTTCACTACGCGGGACACCTCCCCTAATGGGTTTAGCATACCCGTGGTCGTTTCACAATGGACAATTGCCACATGGGTAATCTCCGGGTGTTTTGAGAGAAGCGCGGCAACGTCATCCGGGTTGGGGGCTTCAATTTCCGGCAGGGCCATTTCGATATGGCCGATTTTTAGCACCTGCGCCATCTCGGCGATCCGCTTACCATAAGCGCCGTTCGTAACGATTAGCAGCTTGCCATTTCGTGGCAGCGCTGTACCAATACAAGCTTCAACCGCGAATGAGCCGCTTCCCTGCATCAAAACTGCCGTGTATTCCTCTGTTTTTGTTGTTGCAAGCGATACCAGCCTGCCACGGATGTTTTGCACTATACCCTCGTTGTAATCAGCGTCCCATGTACACCAGTCACGAAGAAGCGCGTTGCGCACACCTTTGGATGTGGAAAGCGGGCCGGGCGTCAGCAGGATATAGGGGTTATCGGGAATGAAATCATACATGTTTACGCTCCCCCTTGTTCAGCGATTCAATAAGCTTTGGCAGTTCTGTAATATTGCGCAGAACATAATCCGCCCCGGCTTTACGATATTCTTTTTCGGCGTTTTTCAGCAGAAAATCAAGTTCGCCGTGGTTCTTGCCGTATACTTCCTTCTCGCTCAGACCAAGCATACTTGAACCCCTTAATACGCCTGCGCAAATACAACCGGCGTTTTTGCCTTCTTCCATATCGGCGGCGGTGTCCCCGATTTTTATAACCTCGCGTATATCAGCGACTTTTAGCTGCTCAAGATTACGCCAGACCATATAGGGGAAAGGGCGCCCAGTATTGCTTACATCGTCAGGGCAAATTAAGCAATCGGGCGAGTAGCCGTTTTTCCTTGCCAAAGGCACTACAACGTCCATCATTGCTTTCGTGTACCCGGTGGTGGAGCCGATGGCGATTCCCATATCACGGATTTTTTTCACTGTGTCAAGAACGCCGGGCAGGGGTTCGGCATATTGCTCCAAAACCTCGAAAAGCGCCGGTTCAAACTTTCCGTATATATTGTCAACATCCTTTTCGGTATGTGGGCTGCCATACTTGTCCATCCACAATTTTGCCAATCGCTCCCCATCAAGCATTCTTGCGATATGAGTGCGTTTTTGCATCCCCATTGGCGCGCGGGTTTCGTCCAGAGTCGGAGAAATGCCGTAAAACTCAAACGCTTTGACAAAAGCTTCCACGAGAGCAAAGCAACCATAGTCAATAGCGGTTCCCGCCCAATCTAAGATAATTGCCTTAATTTTTTTCTGCATCTGTAACAATCTCCTTGTGTTCAAACTTTTTTCTTATGAGCTTAACAGCAATTTCGTACAGGATGCGCACAAGCACATTCATTGCCAATATGAGAAGTGACATCGCCGCCGCTTGGCTTACCCTGCCTGCTTCCTCCATGTGCGTAATTGAAACGGCGGCAATTCTAAACGATGAGCTGACTAAAAACACTACAGCCGAAACTGTAACCATCGAGTTGACAAAGAAATACATGAATATTTCTAATATGGCGGGCAGAGAAAGCGGGACGCTCACCCGCAGAAAGGTTTTCCATCGCGGGATATTCATGCTGTCGCCAACGCTTTCATATTCCTTGTCCAGCTTTTTCAAACAAGCGGAAGCTGTCAGGAAAGGCACGGAGAAAAAATGAAGGACATTGGAGAGGACAAGAATGGTTATCGTGCCGTAAATAAAGTACAGCGGGTTGCTCGGCGTATTAAAAAAGAAGATAAACGAAAGCCCGATAACCATACCGGGAAGCGCCATTGGCAGAAGTGACAGCAGGTTCCCGTATCTGCGCAGCGCGCCAAGCCCGTTTGTTTTTTCCACCATGTATGCATAGATGAAGACGAAAGCCGTTCCGAATGTCGCTGTCAATCCGGCCATTTTCAGCGAATTGAAGTAGCTGCCGATTCCGCCTGCCGATTCGTGGAAGTTGAAATTTGCAAGCGTGAACCCCATGTTGTATGGATAAAACTCGGTGAACGCGCCGACAAGCAACGAGCCGATCAACGCAAGAAAGCACAGCGTTACGAGCGAACAAAACGCAAAGAAGAAAATATCGCGCCTGTTGTTTTTCTTAATTTCCAGCTTCGTTGCCTTTGCCCCCAGCGTTCCCGCGTTTTTACTGCTGATTAACCTGTCAATGATAAACGATATGACCGCCGGAATGAGCAGTATCGTTCCAACGACAGCGCCCATATTCATATTGAATTGGCCTACAACCTGTTTGTAAATATCGGTCGCCAATACGTTGAAGCTCGATCCTATTACTTTAGGCGCGCCGAAATCGGTAAACGCCAGCGTGAAGCATACAAAAAACACACTGACCACCGTGTATTTGATCTCGGGCAGGGTTATTTTGAACAGCTTTTTAAGCGGCGGGACGCCCATAGAATCAGCCGCTTCATAAAGCCGCCCGTCCGCAAATTCAAGCGCCACAAAAAACATCAGGAACGCTTGGGGGAAGGTGAAAACAATCTCCGAAACGATAATCCCAAGCCGCCCGTATATCTCAATGTCCGCCCCCAAAATGCCGGTTACGATCCCTTGCCTGCCGAATAGATAAATAAGCCCGATTGCGTGTACAACGGTAGGGATAAAAATGGGTATCAGCGCTATGTATTTAAAAAACACCTTGCCCTTTATGCGCGTTCTCGTTAAGGCATAAGCATACAAAAAGCCCAAAGACGCGCTGAACATCGTTGCCCATAGGGATATGTCAATGGTATTAAGAATCGAAGCCCTCAGCATCGGGCTTCCAAAATAGGTTATGTAGTTTTGGAAGCCTACAAATTCATCCGCTCTGGACAAGAAAGCTTTTGAAAATAGGGAAAGCAGTGGGAACACCAAAACGATTGTAAAAACCAAAAGGCAGGCTGAAAGGGTTATAAGCTGGGATATGCTTACGCCTCTCAGCTTTTGCTTAAAACTGTTCATCATATTTTACACCGCGATATTTTCTTAATATTTTCTTAATACTTAATCAAATGCTCATGCGGCATTTTCAAGAACACCATTGCGTTTTCATTTAGATTCATTTTATCGGCTGTTTCCGATGAGATGTCTAAGTGGATTTCTGTGCGGTTAGGCATTTCCCCGAGAACACGCGTAAGCGGCCCCTTAAACTCCACATGCTTAATCACCGCAGTAAAGTCATGGGGACTATGACGGTCGGTTATTATGACGTTTTCAGGGCGAATCGCACAGGTTTCATCGCTGTCCTGAAAGAAATTCATAGCGCCTATAAAATTCGCTACAAAAGGAGTGGCGGGGCTGTCGTAGATTTCCCTCGGCGTTCCGATTTGCTCCACGAACGAATTGTTCATAACGATGATGCGGTCAGCCATTGTAAGCGCTTCTTCCTGATCGTGCGTCACCATGATTGCGGTGATTTGCAGCGTTTTTTGAATGGCCCGGATTTCGGAGCGCAGCCTTGAGCGGACCTTCGCGTCAAGCGCGGACAAAGGCTCGTCCAAAAGCAGGAACGCGGGGGATAATGCAATCGCCCTTGCCAATGCCGTCCTTTGCTGCATACCGCCGGAAAGCTGGCGGGGGTACTTGTCCCTGTGTTCAAATAAATCTACCATGCGCAGGGACTCATAAGCCTTGCTAACCATTTCATCTTTCGTCATGCCTTTTTTCTGCTGCAAGCCAAACATGATATTGCCCATTACAGTCATATTGGGGAATAACGCGTAGGATTGAAACACAATACCGAAGTTGCGCTTTGAGGGCGGTAAAAATGTTGCATCCTTCCCGTTAATGAATACCTGACCGGAAGTTAGATTTTCCAATCCGGCTATTATGCGGAGCAAGGTTGTTTTCCCGCAGCCGGATGGCCCCAAAATGCAGACAAACTCGCCTTTTTGAATATCCGCGCTGATATTGTTTAAGGCTGTCTGCTTATCAAAGATTTTGGTTATGTTTTTCATTTGCAGGAACACCGGACACCCTCCTGTTTACAGGAAATTACCGCGCAATTTACGTTGTGTATTGCGCGGTGACATCCTGTGAAATTTTATTTATCTCTCTTCGGATTTACCGTCGAACATTACTGTCCATCGATCCAAAATGCTTTCACGGTTTGCGGCGATCCAAACCAAATCATTTTCAATAAGCTGCTCAACAGGGTCGAGGTTCGGGAAGCCGTCGTATGTAGAAACATTGCCATTCGTAACGATGGGATAGTATTGGGCGTACAGTTGCATTGCTTCATCTGTAATTGCCCAGTCAAGGAATGTTTTTGCCGCGGGGTTTATGTTATCTTTTTTCATAAGCGCGTTGGCTTCCAAATCCCAACCTGATCCCTCTGCCGGGAATACGATTTCAACAGGGGCGCCTTGGTTCTTTTGGCCAATGGCTGTGAAGCCGAAGCTGACGCCGATTGCACATTCACCCGCGCCCGCCATTCTTGCGGGTCTTGAGCCGGAATGCGTGTATTGCTGTACGTTTTCATGCAATGCCGACAAGTAATCCCAGCCCGCTTCTGTTTCTCTGCCGTTCAGTTGGAGAAGCGCTGTAACGGTCAGAAGCCCTGTGCCTGATGAGGCGGGGTTCGGCATGACGATTTGTCCGCTTAATTCAGGCCGCAGTAAATCCTGATAACCCCGAATGTCCGAAGCGTTTAAGCCTAGCTTTTCAATCTCAACGGTATTGACAACAAAGACTGTTTCCCACGCATTGTTGCCCACCCATGTCGGAGTGGATTTATCGGATTTAAACTGCGGAAGAATCCTCTCAACCCCGGCAGGGGAGTATGGTTCCAGCATACCTTCTTCATCGAGAACTAAGAGGGATGATGCTGCCGTACCCCAAATAACATCGGCAACAGGGTTGTCCTTTTCAGCCAGAAGCCTCGCGGTGATAATACCCGTGGAATCACGCACAATGTTTACGGTAATGTCAGGATGCTTATATACATATATATGCAGTGTATCGGTTGTCTTGTTGATTTTGAATATCGTGCTTATTGTCTGTATGGAGTAAGCGTCAAAAGATGCTTTTTGTCAAGGTGGTAATCCGTATAAACAAAAAGTATAAACAAAAATATCAAACCACCCATTAGAACACACTATGTTCTGATGGGTGGTTGTTACTTTATTGCCAGCTTACATTCCGTTTGATATAAAACATATGGCTTTCTTACTGAAAATTGGACTCAAACCGGCGCGTTCTCTATGATAACAAAGCTTTGTGGGCTGACTGTGACTTTACCGCCCTCACAGACAAGCCCGTTCCCGATTTGATACACCGCATTCCCCGAAAAGGCGGGATAGTCCCAGTCAAGGCTTGCGGCATCCGCCGAGGGATTGACGAAAAGCAGGAAGCGTCCCCTGCGATACACAAAGGGATAGGCATCCGGTTGAGCATATATCACTTCAAATGAGCCGTCTGCGGACAGGTCGGCGTATTGGTGGCGCAGGGAAATGAGTTCCACAATCGTCCGGTATAGTCCGTCGGAAAGATTTTTTTGATTTTCCACCGTGGGCGCGTCAGGAGCCGAATCTACGGGCAAATACAGCTTTTCAGGCGGCGCGTTGGAAAAACCGAGGTTAGAGCCGCCGTCCCACTGCATGGGTGTGCGGGTTCCTGTGCGGTCGTATCCTCCCTCCTTGCTTGGAAGGCCGTCTATATAGCGCATTCCAAGCTCGTCGCCGTAATACAAAAACGGTATGCCGGGTAAAGTGAAAATCAGCGCGTAGGCCAGCTTAATCTCCAAAACATCAAAATGCTTGGTCATGCGCGGGGTATCGTGATTGCATGTCCCCGGACAAATATAGCCCAAACCATGTACCACCTTATAGTGCCGCTCGTATTCTTTCATAAACTGTGCGATATCGCCCCTGCCTGTTTTGCTGAAATAACTTTTATCCTCGCCGTTTTTCCAATTTCGGAACAAGGTATCAAGGCCGCATTCAGGACTGTACGGGGCAAAATCCATATGGAATCCGGCACTGCGGATAGCTTGCTCGGGTTGGCACCATTCCGATAAGAGCGCCGCGTTAGGGTAGTCATTATCTAGCATTTGACGCACAGCGCACCAAATACAGGAGGTAGCTTCCCGTTTTTCATCGTTTTTAATTAAAGAGAAAGCCATATCGACGCGGAATCCGTCCGCCCCCATATCCAGCCAGAAACGCATTACATCCTTCAGCGCCTCCACAGTAGCAAGACAATCCGGATGCTCCGGCGGCAGTTGCCATTTAGGATGCGTAATTGTATTGAAACCATAGTTAAGTGCCGGCTGAGAGCTGAAAAAATTTACCATGTAGTTGCCGTCCCGAGGAGTTACGCCATATAGGTACCTAAACCCGGGTGCCTCCTCGGTGACCGCGTCTGTAAAAATATAGCGGTTGGTGTATTCGTTTTTCTCATGGCGGCAGCTTTCCTTAAACCACGGATGCTTGTCGGAGGTGTGTCCGGGCACAAGATCCAGCAGCACATGCATACCTTTTTCGTGGGCAGCTTGAAACAGTGAGGCTAAATCCTCGTTAGTGCCGTATCGCGGAGCCACCTGCTTGTGGTTGGTAATGTCGCGATAATCTCAGCAGCATCCAAGACAGAATGGGCGTAAAGTAACATTTTACGAAGCAAGAAAGCTGGGATTTGTCCGGCTTTCTTGCTCAATATTTCATATTTGTGATATACTGGAGCAAAACAC
>WRLK01000003.1 GCA_009777635.1 Oscillospiraceae bacterium
GCCGCTTTAGCGGCGGCCTGTGATAGCAATGCGGTTGGCAGAACCTTCAATGCCTCTTGAGAGGCTTGCCTGTAATATGCCCTTTTAGGGCTGGTGCATACCACCAGTTTAACTGGTGGTTTTGATTCATTGCAAACATGCTTGAACATAAAAAGCTTAAACCAAACAGATAATATAAGATGTTTGATATATTCGAATCAATATACTGCTTTTATTATATAGATAACGCTTATCGTTTTTGCTGAATATATACAATTCAAACAAATTATTTCTTTATAATTATCGATAATAACATATTTATGCGAAATTGTTGCCAAAAATTAAATTTAGACTTATAATCATAATATAAAAGATGTTTAACACACTCAGTGGGTTGAAATGGGAAAGGATTCGTCACGATGGGTAAAAGGGGTTTCAAAAAAGCATTCGTTACTATTGATTATAAGGGATGGTATTGGCACGAAATAGAAAAGGCATTGCAGCCCGCTGCGATTATCCGTTGCGACGCCAATGATGATGCCGCGATTGCCAATCATATTAAAGACGCCGAGGTGGCTATTTTAGCCGGAGACCTCTCAAAAACAATATTAACGGAAGGAAAAAATCTAAAATGGGTACACTGCAACCACGCCGGAATTAATAACTCCGCTCGTCCGGAAGTATTTGACCGGGGTATTATCCTGACAAGCTCGGCCGGCCGTTCCGGCCCAGTTTTAGCCGAGCATACCTTTTATCTGACGCTTTCCTTAATTTACAACTCTAGATTGGTCGAAGATTTGCAGCGTAAGCACGAGTGGCGTAATATTTATGATGATAGCCGCGGCCTATATGGTAAAACCATGGGCATTATCGGCTTAGGCTACACCGGAAAGGAGATCGCCTTGCGCGCTAAAGCTTTCGGTATGAGAGTATTGGCCTATGACCGTGCCTTTTCGGAAGCGCCCGCAAATGTTGACCAGGCATACGAATCTTCAAAAGGTGACACCGTAGAGGAATTGCTAAGAGAAAGTGATGTTGTTGTCCTTGCCGTCCGTCTATCTGATGAAACCTACCATATGATAAATAAAGAGACCCTAAGTCTTATGAAAGGCACCGCTTTACTGATTAATATGGCAAGAGGTTCGATTGTTGATGAAGCCGCTTTGGCTGCCGCTTTAAAGAATAAGGTCATCGCCGGAGCAGGCAGCGATGTATTTGAGACCGAGCCTCTTCAAACGGAAAGCCCGCTATGGGACTTGCCGAATATGATTATCACGCCGCACTGCACGCCGGAAATGCCTGATATGCCGGCAAACTGCGTAAAGATCATTTGTGAAAACATCCGCCGCTTCCGCGAAGGGGAAGTTCTGATAAACGCGGTCGGAAAAGAAGATGTTTATACTAGTACCCTGACCAGACAAGAATAACCATAAACCTGAAAATTATGAAGGAAAGAGGCTGTTATGAATTGAATATAGGATTTATCGGGCTTGGAATCATGGGCAAACCCATGGCTAAAAATCTAATAAAGGCAGGCCACAAGCTAACTGTTTTCGATATTGTGCAGGAAAATGTGGATGCCTTAAAGGCAGAGGGCGCTGCCGCTGCCGCTTCTCCAAAAGAAGTTGCGGAACAAAATAATCTGATCATCACCATGCTTCCCAACAGCCCGCATGTAAAGGCGGTTATTTTAGGAGAAAACGGTGTTATCGAAGGCGCCGCTAAAGGCGCCACAATCATAGATATGAGTTCTATCGCGCCATTAGCCAGTCAGGAAATCGCTAAGGCTTGTGCCAAAAAAGGAGTAAAAATGCTGGACGCTCCTGTATCCGGCGGCGAACCGAAAGCGATTGACGGAACACTATCCATCATGGTCGGAGGAGATGAAGAGAATTTTAATGAGGTAAAAGGCGTTCTTGCCGCAATGGGCGCCAGTGTGGTTTTATGCGGCGCCATCGGAGCCGGCAATACAACCAAATTAGCAAATCAAGTCATCGTTGCTTTGAATATTGCCGCGGTTTCCGAGGCTTTCATGTTGAGTACCAGGGCCGGCGTAGATCCAATAAAGGTTTTTCATGCAATTAAAGGCGGGCTTGCCGGTTCCACGGTTATGAACGCGAAAATCCCCTTGATTATCGAAGGTAACTTTAAACCGGGCTTTAAGGTTGATTTGCACATGAAAGACTTGGCCAATGCCCTTGAGACAGGTCATGAAGTCGGTGCGCCCCTGCCCTTGACGGCTCAAGCTATGGAGATGCTGCAATATTTGCATTCTCACGGAGCCGGTCAGGATGACCATTGCGCTATCGCTAAATATTATGAAGCTCTTGCCGGTAGAGAGATCCGTTCCATTTAAATTTTTTGGAGATGCTGATGAATACATTTGACATTCAAACTCTTTCTACCGGTTGGAAGGTAGCCGAATATCCGGCCGGGCTTTCGGATCATACCGCGCCTGTATCTGCCGGGCTGTCTTTTATTGAGGCGTCCGTTCCCGGAGCGGTTCATTACGATTTAATTGCGGCAAATATGTTAGAGAACCCCTACCGGAGTACCCGGACAGCATTTGCGGCTGCATGGGTTGCCAAAAGCGACTGGCTCTATCAAAATACTTTTGATCTTGACGAAGAAGCTTTATCGGCCCGCCGCTATTTTCTGAGGATAAACGGCATTGATACCTTTGGCGAGGTGTGGCTAAACGGCGCTAAGATAGGGAATACGCAAAATAACTATCGGCATTATGAATTTCCCATTGACGCAGATGTCTTGAAAGCAAGGGATAATTTGCTGGAAATCCGGGTGAAGGCCCACCATCGCATGGTAAAGGACAAACTGGAGGCGGCAAAGTGTCTGGGACATGGCGACGAGGCAATCGAGGGGCTCATGGGCAAATCCCTGATTAGAAGATACCAGCGCAGCTTTTTTACCACTAGCAGCCTATTAAACATCGGCGCCGGCGTGTTGGGTATCGGTATCAATCGTCCCGTAGAGCTGGCATATTATAGCGCGGCCCGGATTACTGATTGGACTTTCAGGACATTGGCGATAAAAAATAACCGGGCAGATTGTGAAATCCTGATTGACGCCGAAGGCGGGGACAGCGTGGTGGAAGCTGTCATTACCAATCCCCGGACAGGCAAAATGGTATTTACCGGTAAGGGCAACGT
Organism: Oscillospiraceae bacterium; assembly: GCA_009777635.1. GTDB lineage: Bacteria > Bacillota > Clostridia > Oscillospirales > Ruminococcaceae > WRAV01. The sequence goes on from WRLK01000003.1 coordinate 3,147, forward strand.
AAAGGGTGGCAGGCTTACCTTTAACGCAACAATTGATCATCCCGAATTGTGGTGGCCCTCCGGATACGGCAGCCCGTTTTTATATCAATTGCAGCTCAACCTGATTCATAACAGTATTTGCGTTCATCAAATCGACAAGCTCATTGGGATTAAAACGACCGAGCTGGTTGACAAGCTGCCAAACGGGCGGGAAACTTTTTATATCCGGGTCAATGGAAAACGGATATATATACGGGGGCAAAATACCATTCCTTTAGATTACATTAAGGTATACGGCTCCGAAGAAGAGGAAGGCCGGTTCTTCCGCCTGCTGGAAAACTCAGGAACCAATCTTATCCGGGTTTGGGGCGGCGGTATGCCGGCCGGCGAGCGTTTCTATGATGCCTGTGACCGCATGGGGATCATGCTTTGGGCGGAAGGGTTTTTGCATAGCAACGTTTATCCCGATTATGATGCTGATTTTGTGAAAGAGTACGGGCTTGAATGTACAGAAATGCTGACCCGGGTAAGAAGGCACGCCTCACTTTGTTTGATTTGCGGCGGCAATGAGCAGATTGAGGGCTGGGAGGAATACGGCTGGCAAGGTCACATTGAACGTTTTTACGGTGAAATGCTGTTTTCCGAGGTTATGCATGGAATCGCCGGTTCGCTTTGCCCGGAAATTCCCTATATTTTAAACTCACCTCACGGCGGAGACGACTGTATCTCCCCGGTCAGCGGCGATACCCATAATTGGGGAAGCTATTATAACGCCTTTAAAGACCCGTTGCTGGTATCCGAAACCTGCTGGTCTCAAGAAACCTATTCCCGCCCGGAAACCTTGGAAAAATACATGGATATGAATGTTGATGATTACCAGGGCAAAGGTTGGTTTGACCGATGGACTGAAGAGACCTCGCGAACCAGAATCGGCCGACTGGCCTTTAGCAATTGGCACCATGACGACAACCCCAGCCTGCGCCGTTATTTGCATACCCTGGAACTGGAACAGGCCCGCGCCGATTATAACGCCTTGCGTTTATTTAGGCTAAGAAGCCCTTCCAACAGCGGAATTATTTATTGGTCTTTCAATAAAGGCGGCCCCCTTTTCCAGTTTGGCTGTGTTGATTACGGCGGCTATCCGTTGATGAGCTATTATGTCGTCAGCAAGCTTTATCGGGATGTCGCGGCCGGATTGTTTCGGGACGGCGGGGAAATTTATATTGCTGTTTCCAACGAAAGCGGCCAAACCTTTATCGGCAGCGCCGAGTTGCTGCACTATAATGAAGACGGCAACGTCAGCAGTAATCTGATTGATGTAACCATACATGACGGGCAAAGTAAAAAGGTCTATGCAAACGAGGATATTTATCCGGCTGTTGCGGACAGGACAAAGGAAGCGCTCTTCCTGCGCCTGCGTGATAAAGACCAAAACATCGTTTACGAAGATATTTTGCTGCTGTGTCCGTTTTCTGAATATATTCAAAAGCCTTCTCAAATCACTTGCACCCTTACCAGGATTCATGCCGAAAGATTTGAGCTTTCCCTGGAAACAGACTGCATAATACGGCAAGTGGAATTAGAATCAAATCAAAAGATTTTGTGTTCGGAAAATTATTTTCCAATGGCGCCGGAAGCACCCAAAAGAATCATGATTGAAATTTTGGAATATACAAATAAGAATACGCCGCAGTTGGAGATAAAAATATTAGGATTGGATCATCCCATAAATATTATTCTTGCGTAAATACCGCTTAGTAATTGCCAAATTGAATTTGTTAGGAAAAGGAGTTTGTAAAATGCAAAGACCCTTTGCTTTTAAACCCGTCAGGATAAAAACCAAATTATCCCGCTTAGTCCTTGAAAATATTAGAGACGCCTTGATTGACGGATCGTTGAAACCGGGGGATAAACTGCCGTCAATGACCGTTTTGGCCGAACAGATGGGAGTGGGAATATCCTCCATCCGCGAGGCTGTAAAAACGTTGGAGGGGTTAGGGGTTTTGGAAACCCGGCAGGGGGATGGCACCGTTGTCAGCGGCAGGCTGAACGAAAGCGCCTTCAATGCCCTGTCTTTACAATTGATTGTTCTGCCCCGTTCGCCAGAAGAATTGACCGGGTTTAGAGAAATGTATGAGTCGGCTTACACGCATCTGGCTATGGATAATTACACCCCAGCAGATTTGGCCATTTTGGAGGAAATTGTTGTATCCCAGGAGGAAAAATCAAAAAAAACCGATTTTAATGCTAACGACGAACGGACTTTTCATTTGGCGGTATTGGAATGTACGCATAATTGTTATGTTATTCATGTCGGTCATGCTTTAATCGACCTCTTCTTGTCCACGCTGCCGACAAGCGGCCGGATTCTTAGCCCCGTAAGCATCGCCGGAGATCACAGAGCCATCCTGGAAGCTTTCCGCAAGAAAGATAGAGAGGCTTTAAACTCGGTCTTGAAAAAGAGTTTTTCCGGTTGGGAGCAGCGGCTTCACGGGCTGGATTATGTGGAGCCCAACAACATCATCTTATAAATCCACGGTTCAACCTCGTACAGGCAGCCCCTAATCACGCATAAGGCAAATAAATAAGGAGTAAAAATATATGAACAGCCCAATCCAAAAATATTTTCAGATTGGCACAATCCAATGGATGTCCCATCCCCCGGCAAGCTACGGACTTTTAGATTCCATCAAAACCTTAGCGGCGGACGAATACTTCTCCGCCATTGAAATTTGCACCATAAAGGATGATGAAACACGGGCTAAGGTCAAAAAAATGTTAGAGCAATCCCATATGAAGGTTTGCTACGGTGCGCAGCCGATTCTTCTGGGGCGGCAATTAAACCCTAACGCTATTGATGAAACCGGCCGTCAAGAAGCTGAGGCGGCATTAATCGGCGCCGTTGACGAGGCGGAGTATTTAGGCGCACAAGGCATCGCCTTTCTGGCTGGGAAATGGGAAAAGGATACCAAAGAACAGGCTTATGCCAATCTGCTTAAAACAACCCGGGCCGTTTGCGATTATGCCGCAGCCAAAGGAATGTTTGTGGAGCTGGAAGTCTTTGATTTTGACATGGATAAAGCTGCGCTTATCGGGCCGTCGCCCTATGCCGCGGCGTTTGCCGCAGACGTGAGGACCACTCATAGTAATTTTGGCCTCATAGTGGATTTATCACACTTCCCGACGACATATGAAACCTCGCGGTTTGTGGTTCAGACCCTGCGTCCGTACATCACCCATTTTCACATTGGTAATGCCGTTGTAAAAAAAGGTTATGAGGCATACGGCGATCAGCACCCCCGTTTCGGATTCCCCGGCAGTGCAAACGACACAGGCGAATTAGCCGACTTCTTTACCGTTTTAAAAGAAGAAGGCTTCTTCGACAAAAACAATCCTTATGTGTTGTCGTTTGAAGTTAAGCCTTGGGGGGATGAATATGGCGATATTATCATAGCAAACACAAAAAGAGTGATCAATCGGGCTTGGGCTTTGGTTGAAGATTAGTGCCCTGACCAGCCGCCTCTTCCAAAGGCGGTTTATCTGCTCGCTTGCAAAAGACCTTCCGCATACATCAATTGTGTAATGCGGAAAGTCTTTTTTCGTTGCGTAAGCGTCCGTCAAAAAAGCTTACGTTTTATATATCATTATTTTTCTTTACCGTGTCGTCAAGTTCCCAGTTCAGCTTTTCATAAAGATTTTTACGGGCGTCTTTATCTGAATTCAGAATATTTCCTGCGTATTTGGCTACTTCTCCGGCAACCTTTCGCGGAACAACAATCACCCCGTCTCCGTCGGCTACGATTATATCACCGGGATTTACGGTCACGCCGCCAATCGCAACCGGCACATCCTTTTGGTCAAATTGAATCTTGCACTGAACCATTGACTGAGAAACAAAGTGGGACCATACCGGGATTTTTTGCATAATTACTTCGTCGGTATCACGTATGCCCGAACCGTTTATAACAAAGCCGCGGGCGCCTTTTAACAACGCTCCCAAGGTGTTCTCAGAGCCCATTAACCCAACATTCACACCGCTTACGTCAATAGCGACAAAATCACCTTCTTCAATGTCATCCATCCAAGGATATGTACAAACATTGTTGTAATACCAGCCTTGCCATTCCGTGTAGGCGTCCCCTTTTTCCTCCGGATATGGCCCTTCAAAGGGCAGATAGCGTACTGTGCGGGCTATTCCTGCCGCGCGGGTACGATATAAAGGCCGCATATCCTTATCCATCGTGCCGAAATTATGGTATCCAATCCAGTCTAATCCGTCCCTAATATCAGCCACGCGAAAATCCTTATAAAGTTCTAACAGTTTTTTGTTTTCTTTCTTATCAAACATCTTTTTTCTCCTTTTTTTAAATTATGCCGGTTGTGTAAATGACGAAATTCACCAAAAATACGTGTCATTAGCTTTAGAACATGCCCTAAATTGTCTCTGTGAATAGTTCATCAAGCTCCGCCAATATATCCGCCGGTAATTTGACGCCGGACGCTTTTACATTTTCTTCTATCTGCTTGGGGCTTGAAGCGCCAATTAACGCGCTGGAAACGATTTCCTTGCGCAATACCCACGCAAGTGCCAGTTGAGCTGTGGTAATCCCCAAGCCGTCGGCCATTTCGATTAGCTTTAATACCTTGTCAATGGTTTCTTGCCTGAAGTAACGTTTAATATGCATATTGATTTTATCATTGGTAATACGGCTGCCTGTGGGAAAGTCGTGAATGCTGCGGTACTTTCCGGATAAAACGCCCTGGGCTATGGGCTGGAACACCACCTGGCCGATGCCGTATGCTTCAGATGTTGCAAAAACATCATTTTCTACGATGCGGTTAAGCAGGCTGTATTGTGGTTGGTTTACTACGATTCTATCCAGCAAATAATGATCGGCAATACGGATTGCTTTTTCAATTTGAGCCGACGTCCACTCGCTTACGCCCACATACATAATTTTGCCCTGGCGCATCAGGTCGTCTAACGCACGCAAGCTTTCTTCCAAGGGTGTTTCCGTATCAAAACGATGGCAATAATAAATATCCAGATAATCGGTATTCAGGCGCTTCAAGCTGCCCTCAGCCTGTTCCATGATATGCTTTCTGGACAAACCTCTGTCATTGGGCTTATCCCCCATAGGAAAAAACACTTTTGTGGCTAACACGTAGGAGCTTCTATCATATTTTGCCAACGCTTCGCCTAAAACCTGTTCAGCCACACCAAAGTCATAAACATTTGCTGAATCGAAGAAATTAACCCCCAACTCGTAAGCCTTATCAATCGTTTTAAATGCTGTTTCTTTTTCCACTACGCTGCCGTAGCTGAAGTAGCTTCCTAAGCTTATCTCACTAACCTTAACGCCGGCGCGTCCGAGTTTTCTGTATTTCACGACTGTCTCCTTTTCATTTCAATTGAATAATTGCCGCATCCTTTGCCGGGACCGTAACCTGAATCACCCCCTGTTCCAATAGGATATCATGTCCGTTACGCCAAGCGTTCGCCTCCTCCGGTTGAAAATAACCCGGATTGATTTCCAGCACCGCTTTTTGAGGGTAATCCCCGGCGTTAATACACCATAAGAATATATCCTCCCCCTTGTGGTCTGCGCACAAACGCGTAATGATACCGGTATTGTAATCGGTGCGAATCGCCCTTGTTTGTCCGGAAAACGGTAAAAAGCTTTTAAACGTATGCAAATACTCCGCTTTCTTTTTTTTCTTATACCCATATCCCAGCATCGAACCATAAACGCGAATCTTACCCTCGCCAAAACTGTTTTCCACACCGGCTGTTTCGCCGTTATCATACCAAGCGATTGCCCTGCCTGTCGTTACGCTGTAGCTTTGCCGGTAAACACCTCCTGCCAGCTTGCCGTTTTCGCTGTTTATCGTCAGCCCATGCCACATATCCGGTCCAAAGGAGGCATTGGCTTGAACTGCGCCGCAAAGCATAGCTAACCCACGGCTCGGCTGCTGTTCGTATGCATGGATCATCTCATCAAAATACCCCAAACAGCCCTCGGTAACCAGAAAGCCTCCGGCAGCTACCCATTTCGTAAGGATTTCAATCTCTTTATAGGACAGCGCCGCCGGAAAAGGTACATATACCAATTTATAATCATCCATGTGCCGCAATAAAATCGGATCGGCCTGAATTCCGCTATCCTGAAACGCCTCATACGCGCCCTGATAAGATAAAGAATAAAAATCCGTAGATTGATACATGGCATGGCAATAAAGCTGCGCGTCCGGCAGCAGCAGTACGCCCGCCTGCCCCCGCACCGGCAGGGCACGCCACATTTTTTTCATTTTGGCGGCATTTGCCCAGTCTGCCAGGGTCTTAATTTCAGCGGACCGCTCGCTGCGGGAGCCGTTCAGGTTGTACCACCCAAAGGCGTCGAACAATCCGCCGTCCTGCAAGGCCCGCCAGCGGGGATTGAGATAGCCCCGCGCACCGGTAGCAAAAGAAATCAAAGCATCCAAACGGATATTTTCCGGGCGCCGCATCTCCTCTTTTTCCATCATGGGAAGATTGCCGCCCCTAGTCTGCCAGTCATGATTGCCGATACCCTCGGCCCGCCAATATTCCTTGCCGTTTGCCGCAATGCGCATCATATCTCCTGCAAGAACCGGTGAGCATTTATTGCCGTACCAATATGTATAACCGTAAACATCGCAGTATTCGGCGGAGCGATAGTCATCGCCGCAAGCCGGTAAATCGCAGAATGTTTTGGCGTTGCCATGAGCCGATATCATCACATCCGGGTCGGCTTCACGGATCACATCATAGCGCATCTTCATGTGCTCAAGGGCATTGTCCAGACGGAAACGCAGCATATCCATCGTATCGGGATAAGGCTGAATCTGCCTTGGCAGCTCAATATCCTCCCAACAGGAAAGGCTGTAGCGTTTCCATGTATTCCTGACGCTGACTAAATCGTTGTTATATTTTTTCTTCACCCATTCTCTGAATGCTTTTTGGGTATCCGGGCAATAGCAAAGATTGTCCGGGCTGTACATGGAGCACTCATTCCAAATATCATAGCCGTAAAGCCCCGGATGCCCTTTGTAATGTTTCGCCAATTCGCTCAAAAACCGCCTGGCCTGTTTTTGTACCGTCGGATTATCCAGACACATCCGGGTAATCCCTGTAGCTGCCGAATCGCCCATACAGTAAGTGTGGGCGCTGCCGCTTGCCGATTCTGTCCGCCCCTCGGGGCAAATACGGTAAAGCCAGTCGGGGGCTTCATAAATATGCTCGGCAATAATGGTTTTTATACCATACTTGGCCGCCAAATCCAAATGCCTGTCAAAGGGAGCCCAATCAAACGCATCCGGTGCAACGTGTACGGAATTCCATGTAAACCAATGCCGGAACATCGTATGCCCGTCTTCCTTTGCAACCTGATAATCACGCTCCCAGTCTTGCTCAGGCGGCGCCGAGCGGCGGTAATATACCGCACCGATTTCTACAATTCCTTCACCTGCCGGGTCATATTTTTTCATAAAAGGCTCTTTGGGCAAGATATTTTTATCTAAGCTTTGCTTCATGAAAGCTCCTTTCTTATGAATACAGGTTCTCATCCCTTGATGCTTCCCGCGGTAATCCCTTCAACCAAATATTTCTGGAAGGCAATAAACATAAAAAACAACGGCGCAAGTGATAAAATTGACATCGCAAACAGCGCCCCCCAAGAGCTTTGGCCTTGAGAATCAATAAACATGCGAAGCGCCAATGCCACGGTAAATTTTCTCATGTCCGTCAGATAAAGCATTTGCGTGAAGAAGTCGTTCCATGTCCATATAAAGGAGAATATACATACCGTTACGATAGCCGGAACCGATAACGGCATAATAATATACCAAAACAACCGGAAAGGGCCGCAACCGTCAACATCGGCCGCTTGATCAAGTTCCTTTGGAAGCCCACGCATATATTGCGTGAACAAGAAGATGAAAAATCCATTTACCCCTAAAAAGGCCGGAACAATCAACGGTAAAAAGGTATTGATCCAGCCAAGGTTATTAAAGACAATATACTGGGGAATCAACCGGACATGCATGGGCAGCATCATTGTCCCCAGCATCAGCGTAAACCATACCGCGCGCATTTTGAAGTTAATCCGGGCAAAGGCATATGCCGCAAGGATGCTTGAAAAAACACTGCCGACCATAACAAACATAACAATCGTAAAGGAGTTTAGAAAGAACGCGCCGAAAGTAATGCCGGACATTCCGCTCCAGCCGATAACATAGTTTAATAAAATAAACGGGTTGGGAATTAAGCCCGGATTTTGAAAAATTTGTGTCTGCTCACTAAAAGAAGCGCTAAGCATCCATGCCAGCGGATATATCATGAAACATCCGAAAAGCACGACCAAACTATGAAACAATATGGTTGATATATGACGTTTCTTCATATTTATCTCCTTTCTTTTTTAATTTTTCTAATCATAGAACACCCATTTTTTTGACGTTCCAAATAAGACGCCCGTAAAGGTCGCGATGATAATTAACAGCATCCACGCCATCGCCGACGCATAACCCATCTGGAATTGTCCAAAACCTCTAATATAGATATACAGTGAATAAAGCAATGTGGAATCCAAGGGGCCGCCGGTTCCGCCGGAAACAATAAACGCCGGCGTGAAAGCTTGGAACGCGCTGATGATTTGCATAACAATATTAAAGAATACCATGGGTGTAAGCAAAGGAAGCGTGATGTTAAAAAACTGCCTGATTTTTCCCGCGCCATCTATCGTTGCAGCTTCATAATAATCCGCCGGAATTTGCTTTAAGGAAGCAAGAAATATAACCATTGAAGAACCAAACTGCCAAATGGCTAATACAATCAATGTATTCAGCGCAGTAGGGGGGGATGCAATCCAGTTCATGCCTTCAATGCCAAAGAATCCAAGAATCATGTTAAGGATACCGTCGCCGCTGAAGATTCTCCGCCATAAAATCGCTACCGCAATGCTTCCGCCAAACAAGGACGGAAGATAGTAAACCGCGCGGTAAAAACGCACGCCGCGTCTGTTCTTTTTTAAAGCCATTGCAACAAACAGCGCAAACGCCAACTGTAATGGTACTGAGGTCAATACAAACCTAAAGGTTACCGAGAGGCTCTTTAGAAATCTCGGGTCACGAAACATATGCGTATAATTATACAAGCCCGCCCATCTTGGAGGCGTTAACATATCATAATGAGTAAACGAAAAATATAACGATGTTATCATAGGAATTACGGTAAGCCCAAAGAACCCGATAAGCCACGGGATAAGAAATACATGGCCGACAACTTCCGCACGGGCACTTTTGTTTTTCATAGAACCCCCTCCTTTGCTTTAAAAATGAACCCATTCAAAAGATCGTAATCCTGGCTGAACGGGTTCATTTTTTAAGCGTTGCGCACTTCCGGCGATTTACTATTGGCGAGCGAAGATCGCGTCTGTTTCAGATATGAGCTGAGCTACTGCCGCTTGCGGATCCTGGGTGCCAAAGGCCACTCTGTCCGCCGTATTTCTAAATGCGTCCTGGAATTCAGAAGCGCCTGCGGGTGGTAATGCATGGCCCTGGGCGTTTCTGTTTAGCATCGTTTCGGAAATGAATCCAAGGATAATCCTCCCATTTTCGTCAAGGATGCCTTCTAATTCCTGAGCTGAAATCGTGTTGATCGGCACGCCCTGTTCCAATTGAAGCAGATTGGTGGCGGATTGCCTGTTGATAAAGTGATTCACGAACCGGAAAGCCGCTTCCTTTTTCTCATCTGTCGTATTGGCAAACACACTTAAGTGAGAAGCCGCGATGGTGTTGATTTGGAAACCGTCATTCGATTTCGGGTAATTGATGATACGCAAATCAGCGTCGGGCATTTGAACGGCATATAAGCGGTATTGGTTAGCCGGTACATTCATCACGGCGGTTTTTCCGTTGGCGAATAAATTTTCTTCAATCGGCATGCCCCTGCTTTCCACCATCGTTGCGGCGTCGGGTATTAATCCTGCCTGGAGCAGATCGTTGTAATAGGAAAACCATCCGACCATTGTTTCTTCAGAAGTCGCAAGTGCGCCGTCTTCAGAATAAATATCGGAGCCCTGCTCTACCGTGCGGGTCCAATAACGGAAGGCTTCCAGATTCTCCGGGGGCAGAGATGAGAAGTGTCCGGCCTGAGTCGCTTCACGGAAAATTCTGTGCGTTTGCGCAAAGCTGTCCCATGTGAACTGTTCGCCGTTTAAATAGTCTACTCCGATTGCGTCATAGATGCCTAGCTCTTCAATCATGCTGTGATTGATAAGCATAGCGTCAAAGGTAACCCCTTGCGCAACCATCCATAAGGTGCCGTTAATGCGTCCGGCGCCTAAAACGTCTTCGGGAATATACTCAGTTTCAAATGTTCCGTTCGCAATCCAAGGCGCAAAATCTGCTAATACGCCACGTTCCGCATAGTCGCTGGCAAACGAAGCATGAACGCCCATAACATCCGGTGCGGCCCCGCCGGCGATTTGAGTTGTGATTCTGTCACGATACTCAGGAAATGGAGCCGGCTCACGGATTACGCGAACATCGGGGTTTTCTCTTTCAAAATCATCGCAGATTGCACTATAAATTTCATTGCGGTTTGTATCTCCCCACCATGCAAAACGGATTTCAACAACATCGCCGTCGGCTTGCGCGGCAGGTTCATTGCCCGCGGCAGCTTCAGCGCCCTCGTTTGCCTGTGTTTCTGCAGGTGATGTTGATGGCTGCCCGCCGCAACCGGCCAAAAGACCAAATATCAACAAGCCTACAACCAGTATTTGACTTATTTTCTTCAATTTCATAATCCACCTCTCTAGTAATGCGATATTCTTATTGTTCTTCAGTTTAAGCTTGAAATACCTTGCCAACATGAATCAATGATGACATCCACCCTGCTGACAATTTTAATTCCACCGTCAGCGCGAGATTTGCTTTAACAGATGATTTTTGTGCATCTTTATGGCGCCGGTATATCGAACCACCTTTCTTCTAATATAATAGCCGACCCTTGAGGCGCACCGGTAAAGGATTTAACATTTTCCCTATGCAGCCAACTGACTTATGTAAACATTCAACCGGAATCCATTTTATGCACGCTTCGTTACATTTAATCATCTGATGTATGATGGATGTAAATAATATTATATTCGAATATGTGAGTTCAGTCAATATTATTTTTTATTTCTACATAAATTTGTCATTATATATAAACTAAAAGGTAGTAAATTATTACATATGAATTAATATAAAGTCATTTTTCGCTTTAATATTTTGTATGAAAAATATTAAAACCCCCGAAACATTCATCTGATATTTATGAAGCCACTATCACGGAATGGCTCATACGGTTTAACCAATTCAACATCTTTAACAGTAGATTGAAAATCGGAACAAGAAATAAATAAAACCGCTGTTAAAGCGGTTTTATTTTGCATTATTTACGGTTATCACCGCAACAATGCCACTTTTTACCGAAACCCGTATGTCCGTCCCCTGAAACTCGTTGCTCACGGCGCGTGGGTCGTCAAAGCTTAGATCATAATCCTTAAGCGGGTATTTCCCGTTTGATATCGTGACGCCGCGGCTTGTTCCCTCAAGCGAAAACACCGACAGGTATGCGTTTTCCCGCGCCGGTATGGTAATCTCGCCGTCCTTTACCGCAAAAACCTCGGTATCGCCGTCGGTAATTTTCGCGTCAACGCCGCTTTTAGCGCACCACGCAAGGTTTTGAAGGTTCCCCCATGTATGGTCTAAGCGACGCCCGAGCATACCTGCCATTAAAATACGCGTGTACCCGCGCTTTACAGCTTCGCGCACGGCAAGCCATGAGTCCGTGTAGTTTTTATCGGCGGGATATGTGACGCGCGCTATCCCGTCAGGTATTTTTTCAATCGAATCAAAATCGCCAAGCAACAAATCCGGCTTCACTTCAAGCTTCTCACAATGAAGATAGCCGCTGTCGGCGCACAGAATGAAATCCTTACGCTTGATCTGCGCTCTTACTGCTAAGTAATTTGCAATTTCCCCGCCGCCCAGAATCAGGCACCCGGTGGGCTTTAGCTCTTTCGTTCCCACTCTTTTATATCCTTTAGCTGTAAAAATATCTGTTTGTAGCTTAAGTACCGTGTTTCAGCGATTTTTCCGTCCTTTGCCGCCTGAATGACGCCGCAGCCGGTTTCGGCGGTATGCGTGCAGTCTTGAAACCGGCAATCCTTTATGTACGGCTCAAATTCGCGGAACAAGCGCTGCATATCCTCTTTGCCGACGCCGCTTACCTGTACAATGTCGATGGACGAAAAACCGGGGGTATCAGCCACTCTGCCGCCGTTATCCAGCGTGAATATCTGCGTCGTGCGCGTGGTGTGGCGGCCGCGCCCGAGTTTTTTGCTAATCTCGCCGACCTCGAGCCCGAGACGCGGGTCAATCGCGTTTAACAGGCTTGTTTTCCCGACGCCGGAGTTGCCTGAAAACGCCGAAAACTTACCGCTTAAGCTATCCTTCAGCGCCTGCACGCCCTCGCCGGTTTCAGCGCTTATCTGGAACACCGAAAACCCCGCCTGCTTATACACCGAAGTAAGGGCTCCCGCATCCTGTAAATCTGATTTTGTCACGGCGATATACGGCTCGATATGCTTATACTCGAGCACCGCGATAAACTTATCCGCCACAAAGAGGTTGGGCGGAGGCTCCGATACCGACAGCACGGCGACCATCACGTCGAGGTTTGCAAGCGGCGGGCGGATAAGGAAGTTCCTGCGTTTTTGAATGTGCTCCACTAAGCCGGAGCCGTCGTCGTTCACGCTGATATTGACGCGGTCACCGACGCACGGCTTTTGCCCGTCCTTTCTGAATATGCCCCTCGCCCTGCATTCTATAAGCCCGCCGGAGGTCGATACCGTGTAAAAACCACCGCTTGACTTGATAATCGTGCCGCTTTTCCCGTCATGCGCCGTCATTCGATATCCACCGTGATGTCTTGGTGCAATCTTCTGTTGATATAAACCCTTACAAGAACCGATCCGGTCTCAGTCGTCGAGAAGGTAGGACGCCAGAACCTTGTGCCCTCCTGACGCGGGTTCACGGTGGTCTCAGCCACTACGCGGTCGTTGATCCTTGCTCTCACAAGAAGCTCCTCGTCAACATCCGGAAGCTCCACGCTTATCCTGACGCGGTGGCTTGATCCGGGCCGCCCCTCGTCATCATCTGCCGGAGCGTTCGGGTCGGCTTCAGGCGGCGCCGCTGAATCCGCTACCACAAGCGTCACGTCGGTGCCCTCGTTTACAAGCGTTCCCGGCAGCGGTTCCTGCGCGAGTATGGTGCCGTCCGGAATTTCGTCGCTCGCCTGCCGCCTTACAACGCTTCCGATGACAAGCAGCCGCCTTTCAAGGATTTCCCGCGCTTCGTCCAGCGTCAGGCCGACGACGCTCTCGATCTGGAACGGCAGCCTTTCAGGGCCCATGCTGACGTAAACCGTCACGACAGTACCGGACGTTACGCTTGAATCCCGCGACGGATCGGTGTATATCACGCAGCCTGCGGGGACTTCCTCGCTGTAGAGCTTTTCCTCGCGGCTTTCAAGCCCGTGCTCATGGAGCCACGCGACCGCCTGGCGCACGTCCCTGCCCGCGAAGTTGGGCATTTCCACAATAAACTGGCCTAAGCTGACAGTCACACGCACCTGCGAGCCAAGCTTCGCGCGAAGCCCCGCCCGCGGCCTTTGCTCGATAATAACGTCCTTGCCGAACTCGTCACTGTAAACGCGATCTTCAGGTATTATCTCAAACTTGTCGTCGTTTTGGGCGACAGCCGTTTCAAATTTAAGCCCTACAAGGTTTGGTAAATCCTCCTCGCCCACCTGTACGAACGGGTTGTTGTAGTAAAGCATCAGCCCGATAAACGCAAGGCTCGCCAACACAAATGCCAGCGTAACCCCGGTCAGTATGGGGATGTACGGCGTTTTGCGTCGTCTTTGCACGTCTTCCTCCTCGCGTGTTTCCCGTATAGCTTTCCGGATTTTTTTGTCTTTCATTTTATCGTGTTCGTTATCCAGATATTTATATTCAAAGTGAATCGAAGGGTTTTGCTTAAAGCTTTCGATATCCGCGATCATTTCGGCGGAGGACGCGTACCGCTTACCGGCGTCCTTTTGCATGGCGCGCACGGTGATTTCCTCAAGCCCGGGCGGGATATCCGGATTTATCGAGCTGGGCCTCACGGCCTGCGACTGTATCTGCTGGATCGCCACCGAAACGGGGGAATCCGCTTCGAAGGGCAGGCGGCCCGTCAGCATTTCAAACAGCATGACGCCGACGGAGTAAATGTCGGCTTTTTCGTCGGTGTTGCCGCCCATCGCCTGCTCGGGGCTGATGTAGTGGACCGATCCGATTGCGCGGTCGGTGATGGTTTTGACCTCGCTCCTTGCAAACCGGGCGATACCGAAGTCGGTGACTTTTATCGTGCCATTTTGCAAAAGCATAATATTTTGCGGCTTTATATCGCGGTGTACGATGCCTTTGTCGTGTGCGTGCTGGAGCGCGCGCAAAATCTGCAATGAAAAATGGACAGCCTCTTTCCATGTCAAAACGCTTTGGCGCTCGATGTAATCCTTAAGCGTGATGCCGTCGATGTATTCCATTACAATCGAGTGGATTCTGTTTGTGAAGCTGACGTCGAATACCCTTACGATATTGGGATGCGAGAGCACGGCAATCGCTTTCGACTCGTTTTTAAAACGCCTTAAAAACTCGGCGTTTCCCGCAAATTCGTCGCGCAAAATCTTAACGGCGACCGTTCGGTTGTCGATTGTGTCAAACGCCTTGTAGACATTGGCCATTCCGCCCATGCCGATCAAGGCCTGTATTTCATAACGGCCCTCAAGCCGTTTGCCTAAGTATTTGTCTCTCTCCAAGTCTTAATCCTCCAGACGCCGCATGCCTAATTGCTGCACACTACCGCGGTGATGTTGTCAGCGCCGCCTCTTTCCTTTGCGATGTCGATAAGCGTGCTTGCACTCTTTTCATCGGCGCACCGTTTTAAAATATCATAAAACGTTCCCGGCTCAAGGTAATTGTAAAGCCCGTCGGAGCACAACAGCACAATATCGTCAGGCGAAAGATCCTGAACAATGAAGTCGGCGTCGACGCTCGGCTCCGCCCCTATCGCGCGTGTGATTAGATGCCGCTTCGGATGCACCTTTGCATCCTCGGGGGTGATTTCGCCTATGTCCACAAGCATTTGCACAACTGTGTGGTCGCGCGTGAGCTGCAGCTCGCGCGTTTGCGACACAATGTATGCGCGGCTGTCTCCGACGCACGCGATATATAGCGTTGCGCGCAAAAATACCGCCAAAATGATAGTCGTCCCCATATGCGAAAGGTCTTCGTCTTTTCCGGCGGCTTCATGTACAAGCGCGTTCGCGCCCGCCACCACCGAAAACAAGACCGAGCGCAGGGAAGTCTCCGAAAGTCCGGCCGAAAGCTCCCGTTTTAACGCTTCATACGCGTAATCCGACGTGATTTGAGACGCCACATTCCCACCCTTTTCGCCGCCCATTCCATCGCACAAGATCGCAAAGGCAAGCGCATCGGACAAAACCTCGGCCTTAAACACGTCTTGGTTTGTTGCGCGCACCATTCCGACGTCCGTCGCGCCAAAGATATTTCTCAAGCCCGTTACCTCCCCGGCAAATTTAAGAGTCTGTCTTAAGCCTCAGCTGACCGCAAGCTGCGTTTACGTCATCCCCAAGCCTTCGCCTTACGGTCGTGTTGATGTTCATATCCGTCAAAATCTTATGAAACCTTTGCACCTGCTTATCGCGGCTGCCTCTGTGCCTCGACCCCGTAACATCGTTTGCCGGAATCAGGTTCACATGGCAATTCATGCCAAATAATAGCCTTGCAAGCTCCCTTGCGTTGTCATCGCCGTCGTTTGCGCCGTTAATCAGCGCGTATTCAAAGCTAACCCGGCGGCTCGTTTTGTCAAAATACCGCTTAGCGGCGTCAATCAACTCGTCCACGCCCCACCTGTTGTTCACGGGCATCAGCGCGCTTCTTATCTTGTCGTTTGGCGCGTGCAGCGAAACCGAAAGCGTCAGCGGAAGCCGTTTTTCCGCGAGTTTATCCATTTTATCCACAAGCCCGCAGGTTGAAAGCGATACATGCCTTAAGCTCATGCCGCGCCCCTGCTTTGACGACAGAATCTCTAAAAAATCAAGGACATTTTCGTAATTGTCAAGGGGTTCGCCTATGCCCATCAGCACAACGCCGCTTACCGGCTTTTTAGAATCCTGCTCCGTTTTATACACCTGCTCCAGCATCTCGGACGCCGAAAGGTTCCTCTCAAGCCCCGCCTGCGTTGACGCGCAAAACCCGCATCCCATACGGCATCCCGCCTGTGTTGAAACGCACAGGCTGTTACCATGATGGTAGCCCATCAGGACACTTTCTATGCAATTTGCGTCCATGAGCTCATATAAGTATTTTACAGTACCATCATGCGCGGATACAAGCTTTTTTTTAATTTTTAATGAATTTATAAAACATTGTTTTAAAAGCTGTTCCCTCAAGCCCGCCGGAAGCGTCGTCATTATGCCAAAATCGGCCGCGTGCTTTTGATGAAGCCACTCGAAAAGCTGCCTCGCCCTGTATTTCGGCTCGCCTTCTTTTTCCAAAAAAGCCTCTACCGCGCTAAACTTAAGCGATTTTATGTCTGTTTTATCAGGATCATGATGCACTTCTCAGCTCTCCCTCCGGATAAAAGATGCGGTAAAAAATCCGTCGGAGCCGTTTTGAATCGGCGTGGTCAGAAATTCTCCCGATTTTAAAAAACCGGGGCTGTTTTCAAGAAACCGCTCTGCTATGCGTTCGTTTTCCTCGGGGTTCAGCGTGCACGTTGAATAGACTAAAAGCCCGCCCTCTTTTAAGTATCTAGACGTGTTTTTTAAGATTTGATACTGGACCTTTGGCAGGTCTTGAAACCCGCTGAAGTCATTAAGCTTGATCTCGGGCTTTCTCCGGATCACACCGAGCCCTGAACACGGCACGTCGCACAATATCTTATCGAAAAGGCCTATGCTCTCATCGAAAACCGAGCTGTCTAAAACGAGCGCCCTGATGTTTTTAAGTCCCATTTCGGCGGCGCGGCGGGATATCAGCCCCACCCGCTTAGGATGCAAATCGCAGGCGACGACCTCGCCTTTGCAGTTCATCATCTGCGCCATCGTAAAGGATTTCCCGCCGGGCGCCGCGCACGCGTCAAGCACGCGGTCGTTTTCAGCAGCGTTTAGCGACATCGCGCAAATCTGGCTTGATTTATCCTGGACATGGAAAAGCCCGCCTTTAAACTCCGGCATCGAGGATACCGCGCCGAAATCTTCTATCATCAAGCAGTTTTCGACTTCGGCGTCCGGCGTTACTGTGACGCCACGCCCCGCAAGGCTTAGGGCAAGCTCTTCCTGTGAGGTCAGCATCGTGTTCACCCTGATAAAAACGGGCGGCCTGCCAAGGCTTTCCGGGAGCATCCGTTTCGTAAAATCCTCGCCGTAGCTGTCAAGCCACAGCTTAACAAGCGGCGCGGGGCACGAATATTCCGCGCTGAGGCGCTCATCCAGCGGCTCATTCGGCACAGGGATTTTTTTGCCGCTTCGCAAAAACGAGCGCATAATCCCGTTTACGAAGCCGGCTGCGCTGCCTTGCCGCCACCTTTTCACAAGCTCGACGCTCTCTGAAACCGCCGCGTGATCCGGCACGGAATCCATATACAGAAGCTGATAAACGCCCACTCTAAGCGCCATCAGAACCTTTGGCGAAATTTTACCAATCGAGGTCTTAGAATGTGCGGCAATACAGGCATCAAGGGTTATCCTGCGCTCTAAGACACCGTAAAACAGCGCCGAAAAGAACGCGGCGTCGCGCCTGTCAAGGCCGTGTTCGCGTATTGTTTTGTCAAGCGTAAGGTTCGACCACGCGTTTTTATCCTGCGTTTTAAGCAGGGCCAAAGCCGCAAGCTGCCGGATATTATTCAAGTTTTCAGTCCTTTTTAAACCATTTTATACCAAACGTTTCGGGATTATGTTAATCGCGTGTAAACATTTGGCCGGCCGTTAACCGTTTGCCGCGAAGAAACTCAGCGCCCGTCATCGGCTTTTTGCCCTCAGGCCGCACGGATAAAAGCTCCACGGCGCCGCTCCCGCAGCCCGCTATCAGGCGCTTTTCGTCGAGTATTTCGCCCGGCCCGCCAAAGAACCCGGATACGGGTTTTGCGCCCGCTACCTTTAAAACCTTGCCGTCAAGCCTTGTAAACGCCATCGGCGCGGGGTTCAGCCCGCGGATCAAGTCGCAAAGCGCCTTGGGCTCTTTTGTAAAATCAAGGTTCGCAAGCTCTTTTTTTATCATCGGCGCGTATGTCGCAAGGCTGTCGTCCTGTTTTTGGCGCACGGCGTTTCCGGATGCTATCAGCGCTGTGGTCTCCGCAAGCGCCGTCGCGCCGAGCGGAGCCAGCCGTTCAAACAATTCCCCCGCCGTTTCGTCCGGTAAAATCTTGGTTTTGAGCGACAATATCATGTCTCCCGTATCGATGCCCTCTTCCATGAACATGGTGGTGACGCCGGTCTCGCCGTCGCCGTTTATGATACTCCATTGGATCGGCGCCGCGCCGCGAAGCTTCGGCAAAAGCGACGCATGTACGTTTATGCATCCATATTGGGGCAGACTCAGTATCTCCGGCAGCAAAATCCTGCCGTAAGCCACGACGACTATCAAATCAGGCGCAAGCTCTCTTAAGATTGACAAGGCATGTCCGTCGCGCATGTTTTCCGGCTGGTAAACGGGGATTTCATGCTGCAAGGCAAGTTCCTTTACAGGCACCGGGGAAGTCTTATGTCCGCGCCCGCGCGGCTTGTCCGGCTGCGAAAAAACGCCCGCTATATCATAGTTTTCCCGTATCAGGGCATGAAGGCACGGCACGGCGAAACCGGGCGTGCCCATGAAGACAACTCTCATTCATCGTCCTCCTCGAAGCTAAGCACTTCTTCCGTCAAATCCACAAACAAAACGCCGTCAAGATGGTCTATTTCGTGGCATATAGCGCGCGCTAAAATCCCCTCCCCGGTCATCTCAAAGAAGTTTCCGCGGCGGTCCTGAGCCTGTACGGTCACTGACTGCGGACGCTCGACATAACCGTATTCGCCGGGAAACGACAGGCATCCCTCGTGCTCCGTAACGGTTTCATCCGACCGCCATACGATATTGGGATTTATAAATTCCACGTTTTTATCGCCGTTTTGCGCAATGAACACGCGGCGCAAAACGCCCACCTGAGGAGCCGCTAAGCCAAGCCCGTTTGCTTCGGCCATTGTTTCGGCCATATCCTCCAAAAGCTGGTGCAGCCTTTTGTCAAAGACCGCCACCTCACGGCTTTTTTTGCGCAGTATATCCTCGGAGCCGTTTAAAATATTCCTTGTCGCCAAAGCAAAACCTCCAACTAATAGTGCATGTCTATCGAAATCCCGGTCTTTTTGGATTCGCTTAAAAACCATTCCAGCATTCGGCTTAGAAGCTGCCGTGTGCGCCGGTTGTTTTTGCATTTTAAAACCAGCCTGTACCGGTATTTGTTTGCCGTTTTAAGAATCTCGGCGGGCGACGGACCTAAGAGCCTTGCCGGTATATCGGGGTACTCCTGTGCGGCAAGCTCCTTGAAGCGTTCCGTAAACCTGATCGCCTGCCGCATTGTCCCGCCATCGTCGGAGCCTGAAAAAGTAATCGCGCAAAACGTGCAGAACGGCGGGTAAAGGTGCAGCTTCCTAAGCTTTATTTCCTGCCTGTAAAACGCGCCGTAATCCTGAAGCGCCGCAAATTCTATCACGGGGTTGTCGGGCGAGTACGTCTGCACGACCGCACGGCCGCGCTTATCGCCGCGGCCGCCGCGCCCCACAACCTGCGTCAACAGCGAGAATGTCCGCTCGAAGCTTTTGTAATCCCCCGAATACAGCGATTGGTCCGCCTGCAAAACCCCCACAAGCGTAACGTTAGGGAAATTAAGCCCCTTCGCCACCATCTGGGTACCTATCATTATATCATATTTTTGTGATGAAAATGCATGAAACAGATTTTCATGCGAAAACCGGCTCATGGTAGTATCCATATCGACGCGCAGGATACGCGCGTCCGGGAAGATGATTTTAAGCTCCTCCTCGAGTTTTTGCGTGCCGATGCCTGCGTACCGCACAAGCCCGCTGCCGCACGCGGCGCACGTTAAGTCCCTGCCTTGACGCTTTGTATACGAGCAGTAGTGGCAGACAAGGCTGTCGTTTGCGTTGTGGTATGTAAGCGCGACGGAACAGTTCGGGCAACCGGCGGCGGCGCCGCAGCTTGCGCACTTTACCAGCGTTGAGTGTCCCCGCCGGTTTAACAAAAGAATCGACTGCCCGCCCTTTTCAAGGTTGTCGTGCAGCCCCTCAAGCAGCGGCGCGGACAGAGCCGGGTACGCGGATACGTTCGAAGCCTCGCGCATATCAACAATCTCGACGTCCGGCAAAAGCGTTTGGTTGTATCGTTTTAGCAGTGTAAAGAGCTTATACTTGCCACTTTTCGCGGCGTAAAAGCTTTCAATCGACGGCGTCGCCGATGACAGCAGCAGCATGGCGCCGTGGTACGCGCACCGCTTAAGCGCCACATCCCGCGCGTGGTATCTCGGCGTTTTATCGGATTTATACGTGTTTTCCTGCTCCTCGTCGATGACGATAAGGCCGATGTTTTTAAACGGAGCGAACACAGCCGACCGCGTGCCGACGACGATATCGGCGCCTCCGCTTTTTATGCGCTTCCACTCGTCCATGCGCTGCCCGAGCGAAAGGTTCGAATGCAATACCGCAACACGGCTGCCGAAGCGGCTTAAAAAGCTTTCGGCCGCCTGCGCGGTAAGCGAAATCTCAGGCACAAGAACAACAACGGTTTTACCGCAGCTTATCACGTGACGCGCAAGCTTTACGAAAACCTCCGTCTTGCCGGAGCCCGTCACGCCGTATAACAGCGCCGTTTCGGCGCTGCCGCTGCCGCAAAGGGCCTTTAAGCCCTCGTATGCCGCCGCCTGTTCCTTTGAAAGCTCAGGCTGCGGATTAATCACGCCGGATTTTTCAGCATATGGCGTCCTTGGCGTGATATGGTCAAAATATTCGGCGCCACCCTTCTTTACAAGGGCGTCAACAACTGCGCGGGTCACGCCCATGTAGTAGCAGATTTCCTTTAACGACGCGGTTTCGTTTTCCAAGATAAAATCATATACCTGTCTTTGCTTTTTTGTAAGAGCCGACTGCGGATATCCGGAATCCTTAACCACCCGCACCATGACCTGCTTTTCGTCGGACACGCGCTGTTTCGCGTCTTCCGTTTTAATGACGGCGCCAGACCGGACAAGCTCCAAAAGCCGCTCATCGTCCGCGCGCGCGCCAAATTCGCCGAGTAGTATTTTCTCCTCGACGGGCACACGTTTTGCGGCAAGGTAATCGCATATTTCAGCGGACCGAGGCGGCACGGTAACCGATAAATCCCCGCGCGAATACAAAACCTTGTAATGGATGCCGAGCCCCGCCGGTATGAGCAGCTTTAGCGCGTCAAACCACGTGCAGAACATGGTCTCGCGGATAAACCGGAGCAGGAAAAGCATTTCCCCGCTAAGCACGGGCGTATCGTCGATTACCGCCGACAGCGGCTTTAGCTGTGCTTCCCCGCCGTCTTCCGAAAGGCTTAGGATGAAACCGGTGCGCTTTTTGTTTCCGCCGCCGAAAGGCACCGTGCAGCGGCAGCCGGGAAGCGCTGAAGCTTCGAGGCCATCCGGGATTTTATAGCGGTATTCCCTGTCGAATCCGGCGTGGGTGTTTTCCACCGCCACAAGCGCTGTTTTTACCATTGAGCCTGTTAACACTATCTGAAATGCTCAGATAAAATCGGTTACTTTTGCCTTGCCGGAGGCAAACTCTTCGACGGCGAGCTTAACCGGCTTTTCAGTGAGATAAATCTGGTTGTCCTCGGCTAAAGCGGAAATATCCCGCGCTCTTTGCGCAATTGCCACCACAAATTCGTAGTAGCTGTCGTGCTTGCCGATAATCTGGTACATCGACGGCCTGATCATACTGTAAAACCTCCTCAGTATATGAACGAACATAATCTCTATTTTTAAAAGGGCGTTGCAGCTTACCGCTTAAAGCGGCGGGAGCCTTAAGCTTTCGATAAAGCTTTTCATATGGCGCTCCTCGCAGCCCGCGGCCGATATGACCGCGCCGAGGCGCTCACAGCAGCGCTCCAAAACGTCGTTGATGATGATATAGTTATACTCATGCGCTTTTGAAAGCTCAAACCGTGCATTTTTAAGACGCGTCTGTATATCCTGCTCCGATTCGGTGCCGCGGTCGCGCAGCCGCTGCTCCAGCACCTTCCATGACGGCGCGACAATGAATACCAGCACAGACTCGGGATACATCTTTTTGACCTTCAGTCCGCCATGCACCTCAATCTCAAGGATTACGTTCTTCCCTGAATTTTGTATCTCCTCGACGCCCTTTTTCGGCGGGCCGTATAAATTCCCGTTATATTCGGTATACTCCAGCAGCTCCCCGTTTTCGGCCATTTGCAAGAACTCTTCGCGCGAATAGAAATAGTAGTGCGCGCCGTGCACCTCGCCCAACCGCGGAGTCCTTGTCGTAGCGGTGATTGCCCTTTTACAGTTTGAGGACATAGGCAAAAATTTATTCAGGATCGTATCCTTTCCGACGCCCGACGGCCCTGAAATGATGAACAAACGTCCCCGCTCAATCATTTTCCGCCACCTCGTTTTCATCAAGGCGGCCCGCGACCGAGTCGTGCGGCAAGGCCGAAAGTACTATATGATCGGAATCCATCACAATAACGGATTTTGTGCGCCTGCCGCAAGTTGCGTCAATGAGCCTGCCGCTTTCGCGCGCCTGTGAAATCATGCGCTTGACAGGGGCGGATTCAGGGCTTATAACGGCGATGATGCGCCCCTCCGATATCATATTACCAAACCCGATGTTTAAAAGCTTCACCCGCAAACTCCTATTCTATGTTTTGGATCTGTTCCCTTATTTTTTCAATCTCGCTTTTCATTTCGACAACAAGCTTTGAGATTCCGATGTCCTGCGCTTTTGAGCCTATTGTATTTGTTTCGCGGTTTAATTCCTGTACCAGAAAGTCAAGCTTGCGCCCGACCGCTTCGCCGGAGCTTAATATGGACCGAAACTGCTCGATATGGCTGTAAAGGCGCACCGTTTCCTCGTTTACCGATATTTTTTCGGCAAAGATCGCGGCCTCCGTCAATATCCTTGCTTCGTCTATCTGCTTTTGCTCGAGCACTTCCGTAATCTTCGCGGTTAATTTAGCTTTATAATCCTTAAGCGTTTGCGGCGCTAATCGTTCAACCTCCCCGACGCAGCCCTCGATCAGCGAAAGCCGCGATATCACGTCGGCCTTGAGCTTTTCGCCCTCGGAAACCCGCATCGATACCAATTTTTCCAGCGCCTCCGCGGCGACTTCCCGAACCGCGTTCCACACGGCGTCTTCGTCGTCGGACGTTTTCCTCACGATAAAAATATCGCCGAACCTTGAAAGGCTTGTCAGCGTTACGTCGTCGGAAAGCCCCAGCTCATCGCCCAGCCCCCGCATCGCTTTGAGGTACGACCCTGCCAGCGGCATGTTTATCCCGACCTCCAAGCCCATACCCTCAATCTGCACCATTGTCAGCGAAAGATCGACCTTGCCGCGCGATATCTTATTATATACCAGCGATTTAAGCTTTTCCTCAAGGTATGCGTTTGAGCGCGATATGCGCGGGGAAAACTCAAAAAAGCGATGATTCACCGATTTTATCTCGACCGTAATCTCGCGCCCGTCTATCATTTTCTGCGCGCGCCCGTACCCTGTCATGCTGCTTATCATATATACTCCTTAACTGATAGAAATTATATCGGATTTGCGGGGATTTTTGCCGGCCAAGGAGTATAAAGCCCCTCACTGCCGAATAGTAGTATCAATCATACTCTTTCGCATAATAAAAGTCAAGGGAGCCAGGGCAACAGCATTTACTTTTTGCTGAGCGTGAATCACAGCAAATGGGCTGAAAAACCACCCCGGCACTTCGTGCCACCCCTCCAAGGAGGGGAATTTCGCTCCGTTTTATCCCCATTCCCCTCCTCGGAGGGGTGGCGTTCGCAGACGGCGGGGTGGTTCGGCCTAAATAAAAAAATAAATGCTGTTGCCCTGTCAAATGCGAAAACTATTGACAGGACAACCTCAAAAGTTTAAAATAGATAAGTGTAATTCGACTTTATTCATAGATTTTTTAATATCGCTGAAGAAAAGTAAATCTGTTTGGTTAGGAGCGTAATATAATGAAAAAACTTCTTTGTTCAATGATTGCCATCGCTTTGACCGCTGCCGGTCTTGTCGGCTGCGGGTCGTCCGGATCGAACTCCGCGACTTCGTCCGTGTATAAAATCGGAGCCTCCGGGCCTCTTACCGGCGGCGCTGCAATCTACGGCAACGCTGCCAAAAACGGCGCGACGATTGCCGTGGAGGAAATCAACGCATTGGGCGGCATCCAGTTTGACTTGCGCTACGAGGACGATGAGCACGATCCCGAAAAAGCGGTCAACGCGTACAATACGCTGAAGGATTGGGGCATGCAGCTTTCTTTGGCCACTGTAACGAGCACGCCCGGCGCCGCTGTTGCTACCAAGTATTTCGAGGACCGTATTTTTGCGATCACCCCCTCCGCTTCCTCCGTGGCTGTTGTGGAGGGCAACGACAATGTGTTCCAGATGTGCTTTTCCGACCCCAGTCAGGGTACCGCCTCCGCCCAGTATATAAGCGAAAATTCGCTTGGTACAAAGATTGCCGTCATCTATAAAAACGACGACGTATATTCCTCCGGGATTTTTGAAACGTTCATGTCCGAGGCGGCTGCGCGCGGAATGGATATCGTATCTACCACCACGTTTACCGAAGACAGCCAAAACGACTTTTCCGTCCAGTTGACCGAAGCTAAGAACCAAGGCGCCGACCTTGTATTTTTGCCTATGTATTATACTCCCGCCTCACTGATTTTCCAGCAGGCAAGGTCCATGGACTTTGCCCCGAAATATTTCGGAGTTGACGGTATGGACGGTATTTTGACGCTTGAGGGCTTCGATACCTCGCTTGCCGAGGGCGTAATGCTTCTGACCCCGTTTAACGCCGACGCCGCCGACGAGCGCACGAAAAATTTTGTATCGAAATATCAGGAAGCTTACGGGGAAATCCCCAACCAGTTTGCAGCGGGCGGATATGATTGCATCTACGCGATTTATGAAGCCATCCAGCAAGACAGCTCCATCACCCCCGGAATGAGCGCGGAGGAAACCTGCGAAAAACTGATAGCTAAGTTCACCAGCTTTTCCTTCGATGGCGTAACGGGTGAAAACACGACATGGTCCGCACAAGGGCTGGTTTCCAAGGGTCCTAAGGGAATGGTCATCAGAAACGGTGCTTATGTTGGCATGTAATCGCATTTCTTTACGGAAATAGCAAGAAAAAGGGGCTGCCGAGCAACTTCGCCAGCTCCTTTTAAGGTGAAACGGGGTATATTTATGGCCTTTCTTTCTCATTTATTCAGCGGGATTAGCCTTGGCAGCGTATATGCCATTATCGCTTTAGGATACACAATGGTATACGGTATCGCCAAGATGCTAAACTTTGCCCACGGCGACGTCATCATGATCGGGGCGTATGTTTGCTTTTTCTCCCTTTTGCACTGGAATATTCCCACGGTATTCGCGATTATTCTCGCAATGATTATCTGCACGGCCTTAGGCGTCTTGATTGAGCGGCTTGCCTACAAGCCGCTTCGCGCGGCGCCGTCGCTTGCCGTACTCATCACCGCAATCGGCGTCAGCTACTTTTTGCAGAACGCGGCTCAGCTTCTTTGGACCTCGAGCCCCAAGGTGTTCCCCTCTGTTTTAGGCGATACAAGCTTAAGGCTGTTCGGCGGCCAGCTTTCCGTTTCCATGATCTCCGTCGTTACCGTGGCGGCGTGCATCGTCATTATGCTCGGGCTTACCTGGTTTACGGGCAAAACAAAGACCGGCAAAGCCATGCGCGCCTGCTCGGAGGACAAGGGCGCCGCCCAGCTTATGGGTATTAACGTAAACTTGACGATCTCCGTGACGTTCGCGATTGGCGCGGCCCTTGCAGCCGTTGCCGGGGTTCTGTTGTGCTCGGCTTACCCCATGCTCATGCCGACCACCGGCGCCATGCCCGGAATCAAGGCTTTTACCGCCGCCGTGTTCGGCGGAATCGGCTCGATACCCGGCGCGATGCTAGGCGGAATATTGCTGGGGCTTATCGAAATATTTGGAAAAGCATACATTTCCACGCAGCTATCCGACGCCATCGTGTTTGCGGTGCTGATTATTGTCCTGCTTGTAAAACCCGCCGGACTGCTCGGCAAGCAGGTACGTGAGAAAGTTTGAGGCTTATGGCATGAGTAAAACGATACTTAAAAGCCCAATGCGTAAAAATATATCGATATACGCGCTGGTAATCATCGGTTATATCGTTATGCAATGCATGATTCAAACCGGAAACATCACCTCGGTCCTCCACGGGCAGCTTGTGCCGATCTGCGCATATATCGTAATGGCCATCTCGCTGAATCTGACCGTAGGCATACTGGGGGAGCTTTCTCTCGGGCACGCGGGTTTTATGAGCATCGGCGCTTTCAGCGGCGTCGTCGCCGCCACAAGCCTTGAAAGCATCATCCCCTTTGCCCCCCTGCGGCTGGCGGTATCTATGGCGATAGCCGCGGCCTTCGCGGGTGCGGCGGGCTTTCTGATCGGCATCCCCGTGCTGCGGCTTATGGGCGATTATCTAGCCATTGTCACGCTTGCGTTTGGCGAAATCATCAAGCACCTGATTAACTGCCTGTACATCGGAATCGACTCCGGCGGCCTTAGCTTCGGCTTTCTTGGGACCGCGTCCGACCTGAACCTGAAGGATGACGGCGCCGTCATCGTCAACGGTCCTATGGGAATCGCCGGGATTAACAGAATCTCTAATTTCACCGCGGGATTTATCCTTGTCATGGTTACGCTGTTCATTGTGCTCAACCTCATAAACAGCCGCGCCGGACGCGCCATCATGGCTTTGCGCGACAACCGTATCGCCGCTGAAAGCGTGGGAATCCCGGTAACAAAGTACAAGCTCATGGCTTTTGTTACCTCAGCCGCAATCGCCGGGTCGGCGGGGGCGCTTTTCGCGATGAACTATTCTACCGTCGTCGCGACTAAGTTCGACTTCGGCACCTCGATACTGGTTTTGGTCTTTGTCGTTTTAGGCGGGCTTGGCAACATGATGGGCTCGATCATCGCGGCAACCGTGCTTACCATATTGCCGGAGATGCTGCGTGAAATCGAGCAGTACCGCATGCTGGTCTACGCCGTTATACTTATCCTTGTCATGATAGCCAGAAACAACGCAAGCTTCATGGCATATCTCGATAACCTGAAAAACCGGATTGTAAACGCCGCGAAAAAAACGCGGAAAGGGGGGGCGTCTGTTGGATGAGAAAAGGCCAAAGACGAAGCTGGTTCCCGTGCCTTCTAAAAGCATAATCCCCGAACGCAATCTGGGTAAACCCCCTATCATGGAAGTACTCCGCCTTGGAATTGATTTCGGCGGCTTGACCGCCGTCGACGACTTTAACCTGACGCTGAGCCACACCGAGATAGCGGGGCTCATAGGCCCGAACGGCGCGGGAAAGACGACGATTTTCAACCTTCTCACCAAGGTTTACGAGCCGACGCGCGGAACGATCCTGCTTCACGGAAAAGATACGCACGGCATGAACACGGCGCAGGTCAACAGGGCCGGTATCGCAAGGACGTTTCAAAATATCCGCCTGTTTTCCAACCTTTCGGTGGAGGACAATGTAAAGCTGGGGCTTCATAACCAGATTGGGTATGGGATGTTCAGCGGGATTATGCGGCTTCCGCGATACTGGAAAGAGGAAAAACACGCGCATGAAAAAGCGATGGAGTTATTGTCCATCTTTGATATGCAGGACCTCAGGGGACACAGGGCGGGAGCGCTTCCTTACGGCGCGCAGCGCAGGCTTGAGATTGTCCGCGCCCTTGCCACCAATCCGTCGCTGCTTCTTTTAGACGAGCCCGCGGCCGGTATGAACCCCTCCGAAACAGGCGAGCTGATGGAAAACATCGTGAAGATCCGCGATGTTTTCCAAATTTCCGTGCTGCTCATCGAGCATGACATGAAGCTTGTAATGGGAATCTGCGAGGGAATTTGCGTGCTCAACTTCGGTAAGATCATCGCGAAAGGAACACCCGGCGAGGTGCAAAACGACCCTGTCGTCATCGAGGCTTATCTTGGCAGGCGGGGGGAGGAGGACCGGCGTGCTGAAAGTTGAGAATATGAATGTTTATTACGGGGCAATCCACGCGATCAGAAATGTTTCGCTTGAAGTCCTGCAAGGCGAGATCGTCACGCTGATTGGCGCAAATGGGGCGGGTAAAAGCACCGTTTTGCAAACAATATCCGGCCTTATGCGGTCGAAAACCGGGGATATCGCTTTTATGGACGAAAACATCGCCGCCGTCACGCCGCATAAAATCGTGGAGCGCGGCCTTGCCCATGTGCCGGAAGGCCGACGCATCTTCCTGCGCATGACAGTTAGGGAAAACCTTGAAATGGGCGCTTATACACGGCATGGCAGCGAGGTTCAGGAGGCGCTTGAAAAAGTCTATCAGTTATTCCCGCGGCTTTTAGAGCGCAGAAAGCAAATAGCGGGAACGCTTTCCGGAGGGGAGCAGCAGATGCTGGCCATGGGGCGCGCGCTGATGAGCCGTCCTAAGCTCCTGATGCTTGACGAGCCCTCAATGGGGCTTGCGCCGATTCTCGTTGAGCAGATATTCTCAATTATTGAGGATATGAACAAAAACGGCGTCACCATACTTTTGGTGGAGCAAAACGCACAGATAGCCCTTTCGATCGCGGACAGAGGCTATGTTTTGGAGACCGGCAGCATCATCATGTCGGGTACGGGCCATGAATTATCACAAAGCGACGATATCCGCAAAGCGTATCTTGGCGGATGACCATAATACTATATCGCGCTAAAAAACCGCCGGTTTTAATCCGGCGGTTTCCGTTTTTATCATACGATTTCCGAATAACTGCCAAGGTAGTAAAAATCATCGCACAAATCACTAAGCTCCCGCAAAACTTGATACAGCGCGGGTGAATACACGGGCGTATCCAAATCGAAATAGAACATAAACTCGAAATCACTGTTGGGTATCGGCCGGCTTTCAAGCTTGATGAGGTTGATCCCGTGGATAAAAATGCGAGACAGGATGTGGTAAAGCGAGCCGGGCTTATGCGGGATAGTTAGCATAAGACTGGTCTTGTCGGCTCCTGGATAAATGGCAAGGGATTTTGATATGCAGATAAAGCGCGTATAATTGTTGCCCTCGTCCTGTACCGATTGCATAAGCCGTTTGAGCCCGTATAACACGGCGCAGTTGCCCGATGAAATTGCAGCAACGTCGCTCCTCTCGGATTCTGCGACCATTTTCGCGGCAACGGCGGTGTTTTCGCAGACCGTCACCTTGCATCCTATGCTTTTTATGAAGCCCGCGCATTGGGCGATAGCCTGCTCATGGGAATAAATCTCCTTGATTTTAGATATATCGACGTCTTCCTTCGCAAGCAGGCAGTGGTCGATTTTAAGGCGCACGCTTCTCACAATGCTGAAAGGATACCGCATCATCAGGTCATACACCTGGTTTATCGAACCGGCGGTGCTGTTTTCAAGCGGCAGTATGCCATACGGGCACAACCCGCTGTCAATAGCGGAAAATACCGCCTCAAAGGTATTGAAATACAGTATGCTCGGAAGCGCAAACAGCTTCTCGGCGGCAAGCTGGGAGTACGCGCCCTCCGTGCCTTGACAGGCGATCACCGTCCGTTTGGGGAAAAGCCATTCCGTGTTTTTTATAGCGCCTTCAATCGTTTCAACAAGCTCGGACGACGGATTGATGATGCGCTCCTGCTCCGCGCGGCTCAGCTCGAACAGCATGGAGTATAATGCGGTAATATAAGCCTCCCGCCCCTCCCCGGCCTTGTGGGAGAGTTCATACAGCTTTTGCCTTTCTCGTGCCGGGTCATACACCGGCAGGTCGTTTTGCTTTTTATGTTTTGCTATTTCGCAGGATAAATCCATCCGGTCAAAAAAAAGCTTAACAAGGTTGTCGTCAATGTGATCGATTTTTTCCCTAAGTTTATTTAAATCCAAGAAAAGTCCTCCTTTTTAGCTGTCAAGCTCCGCCTTTAAACGGCTGCCCTCTTCCAGCAGCTCCTTGAGCGCGCGTTCGTCGCCGTCCAGAAGCGCCTTTCTGTAAAGCGACAGCGCCCCGATAAAGGAATCTAGCTCCTGTATCATAAAATCGTTGTTCTCCGTGCAAAGCTCCGCCCACATGTCGGCGTTTAAGCGCGCCACGCGCGTTAAGTCCTTGTAGCTTCCGGCGGAAAGGCCTTTGTGGCCCCGGGCGGTCGGGCTTTTGATATACGCGTTCGAGACTATATGCGCCATCTGGGAGCTAAACGCGATGATTTCGTCATGCTGTTTTGCCGTCGTGACGCTCAATCGCCCGAACCCGACCGGCTTTAAAAGCTCCTCGATTTTGCCAAACAGGGACGCGTCGTCATAGACCGGCGGCACAATGACCATCGTTTCTCCTTTAAAGAGGTTCGCGCGGCTGTTCTTGAAGCCCGCCTTATGGCTGCCCGCCATCGGGTGGCCGCCGACGAACGTAAACCCGTGCTGCTTCGCAATCGGGAAGCACCGCTCGCAGACAAACCGCTTGATGCCGCAGCAGTCGAACACAATCGTATTTTCCGCGATATTTTTCGCGGCGCTTTCAAGATATCTTACCGCGTCGCCGGGATTTACGGCGATCAAAACCGCGTCGCACAATCCGATGGTGTTGTCGTCCAGCACGCCGTTTGCGGCGCCCGAGAGCACAGCAAAGCCTAAGATTGCGTCGTCCGTGTCGTATGCGTAAACCGTATGCCCTCCGCCGCGGTAAGCTTTCGCCAAAGAGCCCCCGATTAGTCCCATGCCGACAATGCCTATATTCATGCCGTGACCACCTCGCGTATTTTGCGGATCTTCCCGGCTGTTTTTGAAAATTGTTCCGGCGTGAGCGATTGCGCGCCGTCACAGAGCGCGTTGACGGGATCGTTATGCACCTCGATCATG
Organism: Oscillospiraceae bacterium; assembly: GCA_009777635.1. Lineage (GTDB taxonomy): Bacteria > Bacillota > Clostridia > Oscillospirales > Ruminococcaceae > WRAV01. The sequence goes on from WRLK01000003.1 coordinate 34,467, forward strand.
ACGCCGTGGGCGCCGGCTGCGACCGCCGCCATCGCCATAGGCTCCACAAGGCGCGCGATTCCCGACGCGTGGCTGGGGTCTACGACAACTGGCAGATGCGAAAGATCGCGCAGCATCGGTACGGCCGAAAGGTCGAGGGTATTTCGCGTGTATGTTTCAAATGTGCGGATACCGCGCTCACAGAGTATGACGTTTTGGTTGCCGCCGGCCATAATGTATTCGGCGCTCATGAGAAGCTCCTGAAGAGTATTTGCAAGCCCACGTTTTAACAAGACCGGCTTTTTGAGCATACCCAGCTCCTTTAACAGCTCGAAGTTCTGCATGTTGCGGGCTCCGACTTGTATGATGTCCACCTTTTCAAACATGGGAAGATGATCCGCGTTCATGATCTCTGTGATAATCGGCATGCCGGTTTGCCTTTTCGCCTCAAGCATCATCTCGATGCCATCGGCGCGAAGCCCCTGAAAATCATACGGCGAAGTGCGCGGCTTAAACGCTCCCCCGCGCAGAATAGACGCACCGAATGCGCAAACGTCCTTCGCAATCGCAAGTATCTGTTCCGGGGATTCGACAGAACACGGCCCCGCGATCATCTGGAAATGTGGCCCGCCGATTTTTATCCCGCCGACGTCGATTACGCTGTCTTCCGGGTGAAATTTGCGGTTCGCGCTTTTAAACGGCTCCGAGATGCGTTTTACCGACTCCACCATCTCAAGCCCTTCGATAAGCTCCGTGTCGATCTGGCTTGTGTCCCCGATCAAACCGAGAATCGTATAAAACTCGCCCTTTGAGATGTGGACGCTAAGCCCCCGGCCTTTCAGCCATTCGGTAAGGTTTTCGATTTGTTCTTTTGTTGCGTTTGGTTTTAGTACCGCTACCATCATATTTTGCCTCCTTAACGATTGAGGAAAATAAAAAACCCGCCATGAACAAGGCTTTACATGCCCCGCGACGAGAATCTTAACAGCCTTTTCTATTGATTATAAAATAACACGAATCGCTTGGAACGTCAAGTGTTTTTTTATTTAGCCTGTTGAAAGGCTCAAGGCTACGCGGTATAATATAACGCAGAGGTGAAAAGCTAATGATTATCGATTTCCATGCCCACGTATTCCCGGATGACTTGGCGCCAAAGGCGATTTCCGCGCTGTGCGACGAAGTGGACGGCGTATATCCGCCGGTGAGCGACGGCACGGCCTCGGGGCTTTTAAAGAACATGGACGACTGGAATATCGATATTTCGGTTATCCTGCCCGTTATCACGAAACAATCCCAGATGAAAAGGGCAAACGAGTGGACTGCCTCCCAAAGCTCGGACAGGCTGATTGCTTTCGGCGGGATTTACCCGCACACCGGCGACTACAAAAGGGATATCGATTTTGTGGCGGGCTTAGGGCTTAAAGGGCTTAAATTCCACGCGGAGTATCAGGATTTTGTCGTCGACGATGTGCATATGCTTAAAATATACGAATATGCGCTTGGCAAAGGTCTGATTCTGTTGCACCATGCAGGCTTTGACCCTGCGTTTCCGGCGCCGTTTAAAAGCTCGCCGAGGCAATTCGCGAACATAGCGGACGCTATGCGCGGCGGAGTGATCATCGCGGCGCATCTGGGCGGACACGACCAGTGGGACGACGTGGAAAACCATCTCGTGGGGAGCGGTATTTATCTTGACACCTCGATGGGCTTTGCGTATTTTCCGCACGACCAGTTCTTGAGGATCGTCAAGAGCCACGGCGCAGATAAAATCCTGTTCGCCTCGGACGCTCCGTGGAGCAACGCGAAAACAGAGGTTATGCATTTAAAATCCCTGCCGCTTTCTAAGGACGACATGGATTTAATATTATATAAAAACGCAAAAAGGATATTGGGTATCGGCGCTCACAGCCCTAGAAAATCCCCAGATGCTCAAACAATATTTTAAATCCTATCATCACCAGTATAATGCCGCCCAAAAGCTCCGCTTTCGATTTTAGCCTTTCGCCGAACATGCTTCCGATCTTCATGCCGGCCATCGATAACACAAGCGTAGTGATCCCGATCAGCAAAACAGCCGGAACGACGACGACATTTAAAAACGCAAACGATACGCCGACGGCAAGTGCGTCGATGCTTGTTGCGACGGCAAGGGTCAGCATATGCGCGGGGCTTAAGGACGCCGACTTGTTGCCGGGGCTTGCGTCATGATTAAAGCTGCTGAAAATCATTTTGCCGCCTATGAAACCGAGCAGCGCAAAAGCTACCCAGTGGTTGTAAGCGATGATGCTGTCGGCAAATAACGTCGCGGCCGAGTACCCGATCAGAGGCATGACGGCTTGAAATACGCCGAAGTAAAGGCCGACGGTCAGCGATTTTCTGACAGTGACTTTATCAATCGCCAGCCCCTTGAAAACCGATACGGCAAAGGCGTCCATAGCAAGCCCGATGGCAAGAAAAAAAATCCCCAAAAAACTCATTTTTACTTCTCCAATTTAAGCGAAAAAATATTATGGGCTGCCGACGCCCCCTGAAAGGAGCAACACATGCCAAAATCAAAAGAATTGCATATCCTGTGGGCAAACGGCGATATACTTACTTCCCGGCTTATGGTCCTGAAATATTCCACCAAAGGCATGACAAACCAATGGTCATTCTACTCCAACGGCGTTATGTTGTCCAGACCTCGCCTGAAACCGCATATTTTTCGTGAAGCTCAAGCATTTGCTCTTTTGTGCCGACGCCGTCCGTGCCGCCTTCGAAGGAAAGGCATCCGGCGGCGGCGCTGTTTGCCAGCCTCAGGATTTCCTCGGGCGACATTCCGCTATAAAGCCCGAGCAGGGCTCCTGCGCAAAACGCGTCGCCCGCGCCGACGCTGCCTTTGATGTAGCCCTTAGGCAGCTCAAGGGAGCGCATGCCCGTCCATCTTCGCTTGTTGTCCATAAAAATGCCGGTTTCAGGGCAATGGATAATCACACAATCGGATATGCCGAAATCCATAAGCTTTTCGCATATGACCGGCAGACTTTCAAAAATCAGCGTGCCGTCGGGGTTTCTTGGGGAAATCCCGACTGTTCTGCCTGCTTCGATTTCGTTTATGATCACGTAGTCGCTGTGCTTTAAAGACGCGGGTACGATGCTGCGAAAACGGTCGCCGTCCTCGCTTACGATATCGATAGAGGTTTTGACGCCAAGTCTCTTAGCTTCATTGAGTACCCGCGCCAAAACCGTGCCGTATTCGTCGTCGCCTGAATCCATACGTTCAAGAAGCAGGATATACCCGATATGCAAAATCTTCGCGTCAAGTCTGTCAAAATCAATATGCTTTAAATCAAATACCGCGTTTGTGCCTTGGTTAACGAAAAAGGTGCGCGTGCCCGATTTGCTTGAGAAAACGTCGGTATATCCCGTAACGGCGTTGTCGACCATAGATATATTTGAAATATCAAGGCCGTTTTTCTTATATGTGTCAAGCACATATTTCCCCGCGTCGTCGCGGCCGATGCAGCTTACGCCTTTTACCGCAAGCGACGGCGACAACCGTTTTAGGCTGATACCGGTGTTGCTGACACAGCCGCCAACGCTCCTGCCCTCGGCGCGGATTTTCGTAAGCATTCCCTCGCCGGGATAAAAATCAATTTGCTTTAAGTAATCTACAAATATGTTTCCACCTACCGCGATTCCGGTTTTCATGACGGACCACTTCCTTTAACTATTGATTTTACGCTATATTATCATAACATTCTAAACGGTTTTTCGCTACCTCATATTGAGCGCGAACACATTTTTGAGGTATTTCTTAGCGATTTCATGCAAGCTGTGGATTTTCCCGCACGAAGTCGGCTCCCTGTCTGAATAGCTTCGCCTCGGGAAAAAACGCGACAAATGCAGCGGAATCTTATCGTCAAGGGACGCTATCCACTTTGCGAGAAGCGCGATTTCTTCCTCCGAATCGTTTTCCCCCGGTATAATCAAGGTAGTAATCTCCACATGGCACATGCTGTGCGCGAGCGCAACTGTTCCTTTAACATCCTCGAGGCGTCCGCCAAGCTTCCTGTAAAACCCGTCGGAAAACCCCTTTACGTCGATATTCATGGCGTCTGTAAACGGAAGCTGCGCCTTGAGCGGCCCGAGGCTTATGTAACCGTTTGTCACAACGACGTTTAAAAGCCCCGCTTCATGCACAAGCCTTGCGCAGTCTAAAAGGTACTCATACCCGACCAGCGGCTCGTTGTAGGTATAAGCCACGCCGATATTGCCCTCCGGCACGGTCTTTGCGGCAAACTCTACAAGCTTTTCAGGCGGGATATATTTTGCGCGGGGCATATCGAAGTCCCGCGAGATTTTGGCGTTCTGGCAAAAGGGACAGTTAAAATTGCATCCGAAACCGCCGACGGAAAGCACATTGCTGCCCGGATGAAACATATAAAGCGGCTTTTTTTCGATCGGGTCGAGCGCAATCGACGAGACAAGCCCGTAACCCGCGGCATATAGTCTGCCGCCGATGTTTTCGCGCACCTTGCAAAATCCCGCCGCGTTTTCAGGAACCCTGCAACGGTGCGGGCACAGCCCGCAGACCGCGTCCCCGCCGTCCGTGTGGTAAAACATCGCTTCATGCTTTGATTCCTGCGCGTCACTCATGGCGGGTGACCTCGAAGCGTTCAAGCCTTACCGGCACGCCGTCGGGGATACCGCCTTTTCTTCTGGCTATATCGACCTGCTGCTCAACGGTGTCGACGCCGTCAAGGTTCGGAAGCAGCAGACCGCGACTGCTTCCGCTTGAGACGATCACGCCGTATCGCTTTACGTCAAGCTCCGATGGGCCTGAGATCGCTTCAGGCGGCGATAAGATATCCACCTTGTATGCGAGAAGCGGAAGCTCCTGCGCCGACACCGGCTCGAAGCGGTTGTCGTTTAGCCCCGCCGAAACGGCATTTTGTATGATCTCAAGCGCGATATTGCCGGTAGTCGGCGAGATTGTGCCGACGCAGCCGCGAAGCCTGCCGTTTTTGTGCAGGGATACAAACGCGCCCGCTTTATTCTTTAAAAGCTCGTCAGGCAGCCCGCCGGGAAGCGGCAGTGCTTTGCCATTTTTAACGGCGAACTCCAAAGACCTCCGCGCAAGCGCGCGGTAGCAGTCCTCGGAATCTTGCTTTTTTCTTGCGTCTTTCATGCTCATATCCGTGTATATATCAAGGAAATTGCGGCTTTCGTTGCGTTTTCCCGGCTGAAAACCGGCAACGGCGTACCCGACTCCGAACGTCCCCTCGTAGGATAACAGCCTTGACGTGACGCAAAGCCGGTCGAAGCAGCCCGCGAGAACCATGAAAGAATTGTATCCGCATTCGGCGGCGCGCTCCCGAAGCTCATCGGGAATCGTAAGAAGCGACAGGAAATCACCTGTGGAAAGCGCATCGGTCACAGCCTTGTCGAACCTCTCTCCCTCGGGCGCAAAGCCGTAAGGCCCGCTTGCGCCAAGCTTATGCGACAAGTCCCCGCTTGCGACAAGTACGGCACGGCGCCCTGTTTTTTCGGCGGCCTCCGCGATGATTTGCCCTAAACGGTAATGTTCACGCGGCTCCATTCCCGATTGCGATATCCTGACCGCGCTGTAATTCTGAAAGCGTCGGTTTATGAACCACATCGGAACCATCACGCCGTGGTCTAAGGATGCATCCTTTTCCCCGAGAAACCCTGCGGGTATTCCGTTTTCTTCGCAGAGACCCGCGATTTCTTTTGCAAGGCTTTGATCGTATTTCACTTCAAACCGCGCGTCTTGCGCGTTAAAACGTGCAAGGCTTCCCTTTGCGCCGGCGCCCGGCGAGATATGAAAATAGTCCGAGTACATCACGCCGTGCGGCGTGATAAACAAAACCGTATCTGGGGAAAGCGCCGCAATTTCAGCAGCTATCCCGTCGAAGGCCGCCAATGTTTTTTTGATTTTCTTTTCCTCGCCGCGGCCCACCTCAGGCACGGCAAGGGGAGGATGCGGAAGTACGTACGCGCTCAATATCGGCATAAAATCAACTCCCGTCATGTTTTTTCAGTAGCCTCGACTATAGGAATAAATTATGATATTCTATAAACAATCAATCTATCGGATACTGAACACAGGTTCTAAGGAGATACAGATCATGATTAAAAACTGGAAAAAGCAATTTGCCGTGATTTACACAGGGCAGGCGTTTTCATTGCTAGGGTCGTCCGCCGTGCAGTTTGCCGTTATATGGCGGCTGACAATACAGACTGAATCCGCCGTAACGCTCACGCTGGCAGCCATCTCCGCTTTTATCCCCAACATGCTCATAGGGCCTTTCGCCGGCGTATGGATAGACCGCTTCAACCGGCGTGCCGTCATGATTGCCGCCGACGGGCTGGTGGCCCTTACCAGCGTGGTTTTAGGCGCCGCGTTCCTGCTGATGGAAATGCCGCCCGTCTGGTTTATTTATTTGATTCTGCTGTTCCGGGGGCTTGGCAACACTTTTCACGGCCCGGCAATGCAAGCCGCCATTCCCTTGCTGGTGCCCGCCCATATGCTCACAAAGGCGGGGGGATGGGGGAGTCTGATCAATTCCTTCTCCAATATGCTGGGCCCGATCTTAGGCGCGGCGCTTATGGGCGTTTTACCCATCGCCGGCATTATGCTGGTTGATATATTCGGAGCCGTTGCCGCCATCGTGTGCCTGCTGTTTGTCCGCATCCCCGACGTCCCGGAAAGCGGTCAAAAGCTTCGCTTTCTGTCGGATATGAAGCAGGGGTTTTCCGCAATGCGGGCGAATAAGCCGCTCATGGCAATATTCCCTTCGATGGTGGTCATGACGATCCTGTATATGCCGCTGGGCTCTTTGTTCCCGCTGCTGATTCTGGTGCATTTCGGCGGCACGGCGTGGCATACGGGCGCCGCGACTTTTGTATTTGCGGGCGGCTTGCTTGTATCGTCGCTTGTTATCGGGGTCTGGGGCGGCATGAAACGGCGCTTTCTCATGGCGTCCCTCGCAATCGGGGTTCTGGGCCTGGGTTCGCTTTTCAGCGGCGCTTTGCCGCAGGAAGGCTTCGCGGCGTTTCTTGTATGCTGCTTTCTCATGGGCAGCTCCGGCGCCTTTCTCAACGTGCCCGTCATGGCTTATACCCAGGAGACAATCCGGCCGGAAATGATGGGCAAAGTATTTTCGCTGCTTATGACCGCCATGACGTGGGCCATGCCGGTTGGACTTCTGGCGGCGGGCCCGGTCAGCGAACGCATCGGCATAAGCCAATGGTTTTTCTGGTCCGGCGTTGCGCTGCTGCTGACGGCTTTTGCTTGCCGCCTGATGACCCGCCGTTATGACGCGGTAACGATGCGGCCTGAAAAAACATCCGCGAAAGAAGCGATATGAGTACTGAACAGGCCCTAAATATAGCCATTCTCGGAGGGATGCCGTTCAGAGGACGGCGGGGTGATCGTCAGTCGTCAGTTGACAGTTGACAGTTGACAGTTATTGTATCGCTTCGCGATGATCTTAAAAAGGATTTCATTCCCCTCCTTGGAGGGGTGGCGCGAAGCGCCGGGGTGGTTTTGCCACCGCAAAGCGGTAAATGGGTAATTGCAGTGAAATAGGATTGAGGTTCTTAGAGCTCTATTCGAACATGGATTTTTCCGAGTGCATGTAGACGGAAAGCACAAGCCCAATAGCGATGTACGATGTAAGCATCGAGGAGCCGCCGCAGGAAAGGAACGGCAGCGTGTTGCCGATGACCGGCAAAAGCGAGATGTTCATGCCAATGTTGATTATGGACTGGAACGACAGCATCGCAAAGACGCCGACGCATATGATACATCCCAGCAAATCGGTAGCGCCCCTTGCGCTGTGTAAAATTTTAAACCAAATCACCAGCATAACGGCGATCACGAACAGACAGCCGACAAACCCCATGCTTTCGCCTAAAAACGAGAACATAAAGTCGTTGTGCATTTCCGGGATATAAATATGTGACGAGTTAAATATCCCGCGGCCCTCGCGCCCCCCCATAGCAAGCGCCACCTCGGCGCGAAATTGCTGGAACCCAACGCCCTGAAGATCTTCAGCCGTCGGGAAGAACAGCCCTCGCATCCGCTCCTTTTGGAACTCGTCTAATATATAATTCCATATAAGCGGCAGGGAGACGGCGGTAAGGGCGGTCGCGCCGATAATATATCTCCAGCTTATCCCCGCGCAGAAAAGCATACTGATAATGATCGCCGCGAAAATCAGGGCGGCGCCCGCGTCACCCTGGAAGTATAAAAGAAGCACGGGTAAAAGGCCGTGGGCGAACAACCCCAAAAGACACAGCGGATTGTTTATATCCTCGCGCGATTTATAAATATGGTATGCGTATACGACAATAAACGCACTCCTCAAAAGCTCCGAGGGCTGAAAGTGGAAGCCTATCCCGGGGACGATTAGCCACCGCTTGTCGTCGGGGCGGTCCAGCGTTCCGACGCCTAAGAAAAACGAAAACAAAAGCAGCAGGTAGCATGCGGGTACATACAGCTTCCACAGTCTTGCAAGGTCCCGGTAATCAATCATCGATAAGATAAACGCCAAAATCATACCAATCAGCGTCGCCGCCGACTGCGTAAGCAGGCTGCGCCGCGTCAGGCGCAGGGAATCTGTAAAATTTGTGTCAAGTATGCCGGCAATCAGCACAATGCTCAAGCATGACATTGCAAAACACAACAGCCACAGCACATAGTCTGTCCGCTTTATATATGAAACCATATATCCGGTAATAGCTTTCATCGATTAAATCCTCATTTTATTTTATGCGCTTCCCCTTTTGAAAATATACCTTACATAAGTCTTTTTGTCAATTTTAAAATTACGTCGGCGTGGTTCGGTTGCAAAAAACAGGGTTTCGCAATATAATAGTTAATAAACAACGAAAGAGGCGAATAGAATCATGGATACAATCTCTTTTTCCCCCGTGAATCCCGGAGGCCACAGACTGCCGCCGCTGCCTTACGCATACGATGCGCTTGAGCCCGTGATAGACGCTAAAACTCTGGAAATTCATCATAACAAGCATCACCAAAAATACGTCGACGATTTAAACAAGGCGGAGCTTGCCCTTGTCGCCGCAAGAGGTAAAAATGATTTTACATACATAAATTACCTAGAAAACGAGCTTGCCTTTAACGGCAGCGGGCATATCCTGCACAGTATTTACTGGACGATTATGACAAGCCCCGGCACAGGCGGAAGCCCCGGTACAAATACCGAAAACTGGATAAACTGGTATTTCGGAAGCTTCGACGCGTTCAAAGCGCAGTTTTCAGCGGCCGCGAAAAACGTGGAGGGCTCAGGCTGGTGCATACTCGGTTACAATCCGGCATTCGGCCACCTTGAGATACTCGCGGCGGAAAAGCATCAGAATGGGACGCAATGGGGCGTTATCCCGATCCTCGTCCTTGACGTCTGGGAACACGCGTACTACTTAAAATACAAAAATTTAAGGGCGGATTACGTCGACGCGTGGTGGAAAATCGTAAACTGGGAGGAAGTTGAGCGCCGGCTTTTAGACGCATACCGCGGTAAGCTGCGGTTAATTATATAGCTTAGAATAAAGGCCGCCGTCTTGCTGCGCGATGATTTATCCGCGCAGCAAACGCGGCTGAAAGAATCAGGGGTGTCAAAAATTGAAATTTTTAATGTATGGAGCGGGCAGTATCGGACGCGGGTTTATCGGCCCGCTGTTCTCTAATTGTGGATATGAAGTTGCGTTTATCGACGTCAACCGGAAGATCATCGATGCGCTAAACGCTTATGGCAAGTACCAGTACACGGTTGCCGCCGACCCCGTGTATGACGTGCTTGTAAAGAACGTGCGCGGCGTTGACGGTGCGGACGAAGCGGCGGTAATCGAAGAAATTGCCGGGTGCGATATGATTGCGACGTCGCTCGGAGCATCCGTGCTTAAAAAGGTAGCGCCCACAATCGCGAAAGGTTTTTCACTTCGTATGCGTAAAAACGGACGGCCCTTAAACCTGCTGATTTGTGAAAATCTAAAGGATTCGGCTCATCTTCTGCGCGGATGGATTGAAGACGCCATGCCGTCAGCGGACAAGCCGCTTGTTCATGAACACGCGGGAAAACTCGGGCTGATTGAGGCGGCTGTCGGGCGCATGGTTCCGGTCGCCGTGCAAAACGACGACGACCCTTTGCACCTTACGGTCGAAGCGTACGGCTTTCTTCCGGTCGACAAGGCGGCGTTTGTCGAAGAGCCGCCTGCGGTGAAGGGGCTTGTCCCGCATACGCCGTTTGCTTTTTACGAGGAGCGAAAGCTCTATCTTCATAATATGGGACATGCTATCTGCGCGTATTTTGGTGAGCGAAACGGCGCTAAAACTATTGCGGAGGCCATATCGCTTCTAAGCGTGCGGCTTTTCGTTCAAGGCGCGATGACGGAAGCCGCCGCGATGTTGTCCATTAAATATTCCGTGCCGTTCACGCGCATTTTCGACCACGCCGAGGATTTGCTTCTGCGGTTTGAAAACGCGTATCTTCATGACACATGCGCGCGTGTCGGCCGCGACCCCATGCGAAAGCTCAAGGCGGGCGACCGCCTTGCGGGCGCGCTATCGGAGTGCTTTAGACATCAGGTTTACCCTGTGTATATAGCGCTTGGGTTTGCGGTAACGCTTCGCACGCTCACCGATGATGTTAATGAAGCCGCAAGCCTTGCAAGAAATACAGGCGGGCTCACCGAGGAGCAGACGGCGCTTGTTATGAAGCTGTTCGAAGCGGCCGATTTACCTGACGGCGAGCTGTTTCAAAAGGCAGAGCGGATCAAGCGTGAGCTTCGCGGAAATATTGTATAGTCATTCTACTTCAAAAGCGCTCCTAGATTTTCGAGGATATTTTTTGTCTGATGAGGAAGAGTCCCCATTCACGAAGCAACACGGATACCTGACCGGTATCCGTGTTTTGCATGATCCTTGGGTTTTATCCTCTGCTTACAAGCGCCGTGTGTACGGCGAGCAGGTTTTCGCGCGGCGTGTTTTTAGGAATTTCACAGCCCGCCATAATAAAACATTTCGATCCGCCGTCGTCGATACATTTGTTCACAGCATCGGCGACTGTTTGGGTTGTCCCGTCCATCACGACGGTTACAGGGTCGAAGTTGCCGCAAACCGATGCGTGGTTTTCAAGCGCCTTTCTTGCTTCAGCGAAACCGACCATCCAGTCAATATCGATAATATCTGCGCCGACCGTTTTAAGATCCTCAAGAAGCGGCGCGATATTCCCGCAGATATGAAGCCGCCCGATTGCCCCGCACCGTTTAATCTCGGCGAAAATCTTCCGCTCATACGGCAAAAGGAATTCCTGGTATATCTCCGGCCCGATAACAGAGGCTACAGCGTCGCCCACGCCGATAATGTCCGCGCCCGCGTCCACCTGAGGCTTGATACAGTTTATCGCCGTCTCAAGACAGACGTCCATCAATTCCTTTAAAAGCTCAGGCTCGTCGTAATATGCGAAGATAAACTCAGTAAGCCCCATTAAGTCGCAGGATTCCGCGGCGCTTCCCTCGATCCAGCCCATAATCGGGTATTCATCGCCCAGCTCACGCTTGTAAAGCTCAATCGCTTTCACCCTGTCGAGCATACGGGTGGAATCTTCGATTTTAAAGGGTTTTATGTTTTTGATATCCCCCGGCGTCTTGATCAAATGCTCGCATACCGGCAGGGAATCATGAGGAAACTTAATTTTCGCGCCGAAGTCAGCCGTTTCGCGGTATGCGTCGCTCATGGTGCTCATGATGTCGATGCCGAACGCTTCCGCGCTTTTGATATTGCTTTCGACCAGCACCCGGTAATCGCTGCAGAACTTATCCATCGGATGCCCCGCATATTTTGCCGCAAACGCCATTAAAATATTGAAGTTTGGAATCCGGTCGACCGGCTTACCGTGTAATCGGGCGAGAACCCTTTCTTTCGAAGTCATAAAAGCAAACTCCTTTTAGCATCTGTATTCAATAACGAGAAATGCGGAATAATCGCCGTCAGGGAGGTGTTTTGCGTATTGAATACAGGTTCTTAGGCTTTGCAGAAAGCGGCGGCGGCCTCGGCGGCGCTTGCCGCGTCCGGAGTGTAGCAGTCGGCGTTTATCTGCTCGCAATAAGCCTGCGTTACAGGCGCTCCGCCGATCATAATCTTCACGTCGTCGCGGATTCCCGCCGTTTTCGCGGCCTCAATAACGTCCTGCATTGCCGCCATCGTGGTCGTGAGCAACGCGGACATCGCGATAATCTGGCAATCATTTTCTTTTGCAGATTCGATGAATTTTTCAGGCGGAACATCCGTGCCAAGGTCGATTACCTCAAGGCCTTTGCCCTCCATCATCATTTTGACAAGGTTTTTGCCGATATCATGCAGGTCGCCCTTGACGGTGCCAAGGCATACCTTGCCGCTTGCCTCGACGCCGGCTTCGGCGAGAAGGGGCTTTAACACCGACGCGCCCATGTTCATCGCCCTTGCCGCGACTAAAACCTCAGGTACGAAAACCTCGTTGTTTTTAAATTTCGCACCGATGATACCCATGCCGCTTAAAAGCCCGTCGTCCAGTATGCTTTTTACGTTAACTCCGTCGGCTACGGCTTTTTCCACAAGCTCCTTAACAGCTTTCGCCTTGCCTTTTTGAAGCTGCTCCGAAATTTCCTGTAATATTTTTTCCGACATGTGAAAATCCTCCTGCTTTTTTATATTTTATTAACCGCGCGTGTGCAGCTTCCCGCCGGATTTCCGGTACCGGTTCGGCGAAACGCCGCTTAAGCGCTTAAATACCTTTGTAAAATAGCTTTGGTCTTCAAACCCTAAAAGATTCGCAATTTCCACGAGCTGTAAATCCGATTGCAGCAGCATCTGCTTTGCTTTGTCGATTCTGAGCCTGTTTAGATACGCGCCCGGGCTGCAACCCATCTCCTGCTTGAAAACCTTGCCGAAATATGTCGTAGACAGCGAAACCTCACGCGCTATATTTTCAAGCGTGATCTTTTTTGAAAAGCTCCCGCGCATATAGACCACGGCTTTTCTTATCACGTCGGCGTTTTTCACATCGGCAAACTCAAATATGCTGTCGATATACCGGTTCATGACCCCTGTCAAAAGCAGGCAAAGCTCATCTATATTGACGGTATCGGCGGCTTTCCTGAAAAACTCGTGGTTCATGGTAAAAACATATTCAGCGGCGGCGCCCGCGTCGACCGCGGCCCTTGACATCACGACCAAAAGCTCGTATATCCTTGATTTTGTCTTTGCAAAATCACCGCCCGACGAAAACAGGATATGCCCCAAAAGCTCGTTTAGCAGCTTCTGCGCCTTTGGCTTGTCGGAATCCGTGATGCTTATAATAAGGTCCTTTTCCGTCCGGTACGGGTATTCCGGCGGGGCTTCGCCCGATTTCAGCTCCATGATATATTCCGTTATGCGCCCCTGAAGCTCGCCGGATTTTTGCGTCTCCATCATTCGGTTCGAGTCAGAAACCTTGTTCATGAACCCCACTGCCATAAACAAAAGTATCGACAGCGGGTTTACCTTATCGGCGGGGATATACGGGATTTCTTCAGCCGCCGTTATAACTTTTTCGATTTCCTTGTCCGAAAGCCCGAGCTTTTGCCGCAAATCATACTCGATATAATCGTCGCGTTCAACCATAAAAAACGGGCCTACCGTTATTTTCGCGGCACTTCCGGCACTGCCGACAATCGGCGACACAAAGCAGGTAAGCCCCATATGGCAAAAATAGATATACTTCCCGCCGAAGCGCTCAGCCTCGGTCATGCCGTATTCATGGGATCTTGCGCAGTGCACTTCATTCTTACCCGCCGCTATGCAAACCTTGCAGCTTGCGCAGCCGTTACCGGCTTCATGCAGCGCTTCTCCGTCGCCGGAGTAAATCGTACAGCCAAGCCCGCTGAACCCGTAATATGCGTTTGCGCATTCCGCCGCAAGCCGCAAATCAAACTCGTTAGCCCAGACCGCCATAGGGAATCCCCCTTAATTACAATTATTATAACAACAATCATCTGTCTGCGCTTGTACTTATCGGAGTATTTTTGTACTTTTCCCGCAAAATTATAAAAACACATCATAATATTACAAAAATAAATGGATTAAGGCAAGAGAAATAATATCGTCCTGAAATATAATGGGTATATATTATTTTAGGAGGCTGTGCTATAATGAACATGACTCAATGGCTTTATGACATGAAAGAATCTAGCGTCAAAAAGGCGATGCCAATTTTATCGTTCCCGTCCGTCCAGCTCTTGGGTATCGGCGTTAAGGAGCTAATCTACAGCAGCGATTTGCAGGCTAAGGGCATGAAAGCAGTCGCCGACCGCGTTGACGCGGCCGCCGCCGTCAGCATGATGGACCTATCCGTTGAAGCCGACGCGTTCGGCTCCGAGATCCGCGTTTCGGACGACGAAGTGCCTACGGTAATCGGGCATATCATCGAAACGGAAGAGCAGGCCGACTCGCTTGAAATCCCCAAGGTGGGCGCGGGCCGCACCGGGCGCTACATCGAGGCGATCGAGAAAGCGTGCAAGCTGATTGCGGACAGGCCCGTGCTTTCCGGAGTCATCGGCCCGTTTTCCCTTGCCGGACGTATGCTCGACGTCTCGGAAGCTATGATTTATTGCTACGACGAGCCTGATATGGTCCACAAAATCCTTGAAAAGATAACAAAGTTTACAACCGATTACATAAACGCCTACAAAGCTGTCGGAGCAAACGGCGTAGTCATTGCGGAGCCGCTTGCGGGGCTGCTCTCCCCGGCGCTGAACGAGGAGTTTTCCGTTAAATATGTAAAGCAGGTCGTGGACGCCGTCCAATCGGACGACTTCACCGTTATCTACCACAACTGCGGCAACGGCACCCCGAAGCTGATAAACGAGATACTCACAATCGGCGCCGGCGCGTACCACTTCGGCAACGCAGTCGACATGAAAGAGATGCTTGACTTGGCGCCGTCCGATACTATCCTGATGGGGAATATCGATCCTTCCAGCCAGTTTAGGAACGGCACGCCGGAATCTATCCACACAGCGACGCTTGCGCTTCTCGAAAAATGCGGGGGGTACAAGAATTTTGTTCCGTCATCCGGCTGCGATATCCCGCCGATGTCAAGCTGGGATAATATTGACGCGTTCTTTAAGGCCGTAGCCGAGTATTATAACAGATAAAGGCGTGAAATCGTTTGGAAAACCTCAAAGACCTCGCGTTATCTTTAGGCGCGAAAAACGCGGCCTTCGTGAAAGTTTCGGACTTAAGCTTCAGGCGGGAGTTCCGCGCGGCGTGTGAGCAAAATACTTGCGGCAAGTACAAAACATGCTGGATGTGCCCGCCCGACGTCGGCGATATCGACGAGATGATAGCCCGCGCGAAGGCTTATGAAAACGCGCTGGTGTTCCAGACCGTCAATCAGCTTGAGGATTCGTTCGATATCGAGGGCATGGAAGCCGCCGCGAAAAAGCACACCACCCTTACGACGGCGATTTTAAAGGCGGTGCGTCCAAGGCTTCCCGGCGCGTTGATACTTGGAGCGGGGGCGTGTCATGTCTGTAAGGCTTGCGCGAGGCTTGAAGACAAGCCGTGCATCAATCCTGAAAACGCCATCGCTTCGCTGGAAGCTTACGGGATTGCCGTATCGGAGCTTGCGGCGCTTTGCGGTATGAACTACATAAACGGTCCGAATACCGTGACGTTTTTCGGGGGAGTTTTGTTTTCGTGAAAAAGATTACGGTTACCTTGTTTCAAAACGGTAAAAGACGCGCGCTGAAAGCCGAACCCGGCGAACTGCTGTCGAATGTATTACAAAAAAACGGGGTGCGCTCGCCCATGCCGTGCGGCGGCAAGGGTATATGCAAGGGCTGTGAAGCGCTGATAAATGGCGAGAAGAAACTCATTTGCGCAACGGCGCTTGAGGCCGATACGCAGGTTGTGCTTTCGGTTTCAGGGCTTCAAAATATTGCGGAGGGGAAAATCTTGCCGAAACGCGGGCCCGACCCCATGTATCAAAGCTTCGGGCTTGCCGTTGACGTCGGGACGACCACGCTTTGCGCGTCGCTTATAAGTCATAGCGGCGAAGCGGTAACCGTTACGGCGGAAAATCCGCAGACTGTCTTCGGCGCGGATGTAATAAGCCGCATTGAAAAAGCGCTGTACGGCGGGGGGGCGGCGCTTGCCGGTTATGTGCGTGAAGCGGTGTCCGGAATGGCGGATAAGCTTTGCCGCCTCAGCGGCATATCTCAAGACCGGATTGACGCCGCCGTTATCACGGGCAACACCGCCATGCTGTACCTGTTGACGGGGAGAAGCCCCGAAACGCTGTCGCGCGCTCCATTTGACGCGGACTGTCTGTTTGGGCAGTACATACCCGCGAAAGCGCTCGGATTTTCCTTTTCCGAGGGTGCACAAGTTTACCTGCCGCGCTGTGCGGCGGCCTTTGTCGGCGGCGACATCACAACGGCCGTCATAGCGTGCGGCATGTGCGGTCAGAACGGCTCCTCCCTGCTGATAGACGTCGGCACAAACGGCGAGATCGCATTATGGCACGAGGGAGAGCTCACCTGCTGTTCCACGGCGGCGGGGCCCGCGTTCGAGGGCGCCGGAATCACATGCGGCATGTACGGCGCAAGCGGCGCCATCGACCATGTATGGCATGAGGACGGCGTTATACGCGTCTCCACCATCGGCGGGGGGCATGCCTTGGGAATATGCGGCAGCGGTATCACGGATGCACTTTCCGTGATGCTTGAGCTCGGCGTCATCGATGAGACCGGCGCGTTTACGGGCGGCAGCGACAGCTTTCCGCTTCAGGACGGCATACACATAACCGCCGGGGATGTGCGTAAAATTCAGCTTGCGAAAGGCTCTGTCAGGGCAGGGCTCGAGACGCTGCTTGAAACCGCGGCAACGCCTAAAGCAATGATAAGGTCACTGTATATCGCGGGTGGCTTCGGAAGCTACTTAAACCTTGAAAACGCTTCGTCAATCGGGTTGATTCCGCGTGAGCTTTTGCCGTCCGCCAATGTAGCCGGCAATGCCGCGCACACGGGCGCCGTCATGCTTTTGCAGGATAAAGCGCTTGTTTCGTTTTCCGAAAAAATGGCGGCGGGATGTAAAGCGTTAGCGCTTGACGCAAACCCGGTTTTCACTGAAAATTATATAAATTATATGATGTTTGAGGAATAGGATAAGACGGAAAGGCATCGGTCGCATGCGCCCGCTAAATCTTCCGCAAGAACTCCGTCACGTCAAGGGCTTTGGGAGGGCACCCTTTGATGTAGCTGTCAAAACCTGAGGTGCAGTTTCCACATCCTGTTTTGCCGCGCTTGCCTTTAAAGCCCTGACCGACGCAGATTTTTTCACGCGGCGTAATGCCGCTTGTTTTAAGCCCCTGAATCAGCGCGGAGTAACACGCGGAGCACGCGCCGTCTTCGATTATATCCTGTGCGAGACGCTTAGCGGCGCCGGTCGCGCGATGATCAAACATCGGCTTATTACCTGCATTGAGGCAGGTAATTTTTGTATCGTGGGAAAACGTCTCGCCCACACCGATTTGCCCGGCAATCTCAAGATACTCAATGTCTCCTGCCCGGTGGCCCAAAAGCCCTGCGCAATATGTATCCAGCAAAAGCGGGTCGGCTCCGCAGATAAGCATGTTTCTTGTCACCGGATTGCCGCCCTCCTCAAAGCTTAAGTCCCCGCAAATACCGTCAATCACGCAAAAGCCTGTCTTGATGGATTTGTTTAGCCACGCGATCGGGCCATGCAGCCCCATCGTGTGGAATCTTTGCTTTTCGCGGTCAGGAATGCAGCCCTTCAAATTTTTAAGGCAGCATGTCATCGTCGTCTGGCAATGGCCCTTCAGCACGGGTATATTGATCAGGAAATCGGTGGCAAGCGCCTTTTCGCAGACAGAAAAGTCATACTTTCCGCTTTTGACTTTCACGACGCGATCCTGTTTCAGGTCGATAAGCTCAACGCCGTACTCGTCGCGCAGCCGCTCATAGCCGCATGTTTTGTACACGCGCATAGTATTGTCGCCGATCCACGCGCTTTCGATTATTTCAATATCTTTTATCCCCAGCCGACTTAAGTATATGATGATGCCCTCCGCTACCTCCGGGTGCGTGGTGGCGCCCTGTGACGGCGGCTTTGAAATCACCATGTTCGGCTTTAGCGACACTTTCATTCCCGGCTTGACAAGCGATTTTAAGCTTGACGCCTCTAAAAGCTCGAGCGTTCCGTTTACGATATCCCCGGTGTAGTTTACCACGATCTGCGGCATTTTAGGATCACTCCCCTTGGCTTTTCTGTTCGAATTTTTCCTTATACCGCTCAATCGTATGCTTTACAATTTCAATCGCCTCTTTATGTCCCCTTACTTCGTCCACGGCGGTCTCTTTTTTCTCAAGCTCCTTGTAGATTTGGAAAAAGTGGCGCATTTCTGAGAAAATATGCGTCGGAAGCGCCTCGATGCTGCGGTAGACGTTATACGTCGGGTCCTCGAACGGGATGGCGATAATTTTCTCATCGTTCGCGCCGTTATCGAGCATAGTAATCACACCGATCGGATAAGCCCGCACCAGCGTCAGCGGCACAAGCGGCTCCGAGCACAGGACAAGGACGTCAAGCGGATCGCCGTCGTCGGCGAACGTCCTCGGGATAAAGCCGTAGCTTGCCGGATAATGCGTAGACGTATACAGGATACGGTCAAGGATAATCATGCCGGTTTCTTTGTCGAGCTCATACTTCACCTTGCTGCCTTTGCTGATTTCAATGGCAGCGATAAAGTCGTCGGGATTGATGCGGTCGTCGCGGATATCATGCCAAATATTCAATTCACGTCCTCCTTTTTCGCCTTGATACCGTCAAAAATACGGTATAGCTCCGGCAATTCCTTTTTGAGTGATACGGGGCGTTTTTTAATACTGTGGTAACAACAATGCCCCGTTTCGCCCGTTGCTCTCAGCTCGCCGGTTTCACTGTCCGTTATTGTATATTTTAAGGTGATCCTCGTGGGCGTCAGGCTTGTGACGTCAAGGCCGACATTTACAAAATCGCCGAAACGGGTCATGGATTTGTATTCGCAAAAGACGCTTAAGACAGCAAAGTCAACGCCGCTGTCGGCGGCTTTCTTGCATCCGTACCCGAGCTGCTCCATGCAATCCACGCGGGCCTCCTCAAACCAGCGGATATAATTCGAGTGATGCACGATCCCCATCTGGTCGGTTTCGTAATACTGGACCTTATGCGTATACGGCCGGATAGTCATAAGCGCGTCCCCTTAATCCGAAACCGTTCTTATGATTTCGTCGATTTTATGAAGCTCTTCGCCGGAAAACTTAGCAAAACCCGCGGCCTTTGCGCAATCCTCGATTTGGCTTTTGCTTGACGCGCCGATTAGCGCAGACGTCACGGCACTGTGGCGTAGCGTCCAGCTAAGCGCCATCTGCGCCAATGTCTGACCGCGCTCTGAGGCTATGTCGCTTAGTTTTGAAAGCGCCGACAAAAGCGCGGGCGTAATCTGTCCCGAGCTTAGGAACGGGCTTCCCCCGGCGGCGCGGGAATCCTTTGGTATACCGCCAAGATAGCGGTCGGTAAGCCGTCCGCCTGCAAGGGGCGAGAAGCAGATGACGCCGGCGCCGGCGCGTTCGCATACGTCAAGCAGGCCGTTTTCAGGCTCGCGGAACAGCATGGAGTATTTCGGCTGGTGGATCAGGCAGGGAGTACCCAGCTCACGCAGGATTTTAAACGCTTCGGCGGCTTCATCCGGGCCGTAGTTTGAGATTCCGGCGTACAGCGCCTTGCCGGAGCGCACGATCCAGTCAAGCGCCGACATTGTTTCTATCAGGGGCGTATCGGGGTCGGGCCGGTGATGATAGAAGATATCGAAATACGCAAGGCCGGTTCGCTTGAGTGACGCGTCGCAGCTTGCGATGAGATACTTCCGCGAGCCCCATTCGCCGTAAGGCCCCGGCCACATCAGGTACCCCGCCTTGCTTGAGATAATCATCTCGTCGCGGTACGGCGCAAGGTCGCTGCGCATGATGCGCCCGAACATGATCTCGGCGCTTCCCGGCGG
This sequence comes from Oscillospiraceae bacterium, assembly GCA_009777635.1. Lineage (GTDB taxonomy): Bacteria > Bacillota > Clostridia > Oscillospirales > Ruminococcaceae > WRAV01. The sequence continues at coordinate 54,554 of WRLK01000003.1, forward strand.
CGGGCCGTAGTTGTTTGCGATATCAAAGTGAGTGATCCCAAGGTCGAAAGCGGCAGTCAGCATATCGCGGGCGTTTTCTACGGTGGCGGCCTCTCCGAAATTATGCCACAGCCCCAGTGAAATCTCAGGAATCTGAATCCCGCTGCGTCCGCAGCGGCGGTAAGTCATGGTATCGTAGCGGCTTTCGTTTGCGTTATACATATCCTGTGTCCTTTCGTATCAGTTAAATGTTTTCGGGTCGGAGTATCCCGGCTTTACCAGAACATTGTCCCTGCCCTTGATGCATTCGTTGTACACGCCCTCCCATTCGGGGAAGGAATATTCCTCGACGGAAACGGAGATATACTTTTCAGGCTTACCCATTGTCTTGTTGACGACTGCCGCGATTTGCTCGGCCGCCTCCTGCAATTGCCTTTGACCGGGGCCGCTGATGGTCTTGATTACGATATGTGGCATAGTGATTCTCCTTTGTTTTTATTGTTCAGATAATGCTTATTTTGTGCCATACCTATCTTTCTGATTGAAAAAAGTCATATCTGCATAGCCGGCAAATATCTTGCCTGAGTGTTTTACACCTTTTTCAATAAAGTATCTGTCGCCTTTCGCATAAGTATTTGTTTCACCGTCAATGGTTAATTCAATCTTCCCTTCAAGCACAATGCCCCATTGACTTTCATGCGAATGTTCAGGCAAATCAATATCTTCGTAGAACTGCATAAAGATTATTTGGTGATTCTCCCCCTGAGAAAGATATGCCTCATAATTGGCAAAAGGCATATCGACTTCTGGGAGCTTTGTTATCGGCTCCGGAAATAAATTCGACATCTGTTATCCTCCTTGTAACGTACAAAATATAAATTATCCCTGTTACCGTTATATCCCTGCCGACAATCATATTATACTGCAAAAAACATCCTGCTTCAACCGGATTACACGTAAAACCCGCCGGGAATTTTCATTCCCGGCGGGTTTTGTGCGATTTACCACCCGTATGTCGAAGCCAAAACGTCCGACATGGATTTTTGTTTGCACCGGTTACACAGCGCGGGGATTTCCGCCCCGGCCTTATCAGCCGCACGCTCAAGCTCCGCCAGTGTCCCGGTTAGAGCGCCGCATCCCCCGCATTTCTTAAGCGGGAACGATTTGCCCCATATGGTGCGGTTTATGCCGTCCTCTATGACTTCTACCGCTCCGGTTGGGCAGACCTCCGCACAGCTCTTACAGCCGGCGCATACGGCGGAGGGCTCGTCATACGGCGTCGACACGGCTTTCTCAACGCCACGGTTCACAGTCACAATTGCGCCGGTGCCAAGGCTTTGGCAGGCTTTTGCGCACAGCCCGCAGAGGATACACCTCTCTTTTGGTTTTTTAACAAAGCGCTCATACTCCGGCGCGTCATATACTTCGCAGAGACGGGCGACCTCGGCGCTTTCAGGCGCCGCCGCGCGCAGCAGCGACAGCACCATGCCCCTTTGGCGTATCACACGCTCGCTTTTTGTAAACACGGCGCACTCGCGCTCCACAGGATAAATGCAGGCGGCCACGATGTTTTTCCAGCCGCCCTGTTCGACCTCCACAATACATACGCGGCAGCAGCCTTGCCCCGGCAAGCCGCCGTGATGGCAAAGCGACGGGATTGTGACGCCGTTTCTCGCGGCAATATCCAGCAGGTACTCGCCCGCTTCACAAGCGCATGGTATACCGTCAATCGTAACGGTCATACGCCGCACCTCCTTTTCGGCGCCGTGATAATCGCGTCAAAGCGGCATGCTTCGCGGCACACACCGCACGCGGTACAGGCGGATTCGCTGATTTCATGCGCTGTTTTAAGCTCACCCGAAATCGCGCCGACCGGACACGTCCGCTTGCAAAGCGTACAGCCCGTACACAGCGCGGGATCGACCTCAAATGCGGTAAGCTTCGGGCAAACACCGGCGGGACAGCGTTTATCGCCGATATGCGCGTCATATTCGTCGCGGAAATATTTGATTGTGGTAAGCACCGGGTTCGGCGCTGATTTGCCGAGCGCGCAGAGTGAGGAATCCAACATCGTCGCACTGATTTCCTCAAGAAGCGTAACGTCGCCGTCTTTGCCGCGGCCCTCGCAGATGTCCGTCAAGATTATGAGCATTTGCCTTAAGCCCTCCCGGCAGGGCGTGCATTTGCCGCAGCTTTCGCCCGCAAGGAAGTTCGCGTAATAACGCGCAACCTCGACCATACAGCTTCTGTCGTCCATGACGATCAGGCCGCCGGAGCCCATCATGGCCCCGTATGAAGTGAGCGTATCGAAATCGACCGGCAAATCCAGCATATCCGCCGGGATGCATCCGCCGGAGGGTCCGCCCGTCTGCACGGCCTTGAACGGCCTGTCGCCGATTACGCCTCCGCCGATGTCATAAATCAGGTGCCGCAGCGTAACGCCCATCGGGACTTCGATCAGCCCCGTGCGCTTTACCTTGCCGACCAGCGCGAAAACCTTTGTCCCCTTTGATTTTGGGGCGCCAATCCGCGCGAACGCTTCTCCGCCCTCATTGATGATTACCGGGATATTCGCTAACGTCTCGACATTGTTTAACACGGTGGGCTGATCCCACAGCCCGCGCTGAACGGACCGTATATACTTTGCGCGCGGCTCCCCGACGCGGCCCTCGATCGACGCCATAAGCGCCGTGCTTTCGCCGCACACAAACGCTCCGCCGCCGCGAACGACGGTTAAGCGCAGACTCTTATCGCTTCCCATGATTTTGTCTCCGAGAATCCCTTTGTCTTCAGCATCGCGGATTGCTTTCTCCATATGCTTTAAGGCAAGGCCGTATTCGTCGCGGATATACAAAAACCCCTCCGCGGCGCCGATTGCAAGGGCGCATATCGCCATACCCTCAAGCACGGTATGCGGGTCGCCCTCAAGGATACTCCTGTCCATGAACGCGCCGGGGTCGCCCTCGTCGCCGTTGCAGACCACATACTTTGGATTGGATTCATATCCCGCCGCAATGCGCCATTTGCGCCCGGTGGAAAATCCCGCCCCGCCCCGTCCGCGAAGGCCGGACGCCTCCACCTCGCCGATGATTTCATCGGGCGTCATAGCAAGCGCCTTTTGAAGCGCCTCGTAGCCGCCGCGGCCAATGTAATCGGAAATCTCCGCGGGATCGATTATCCCGATGTTTCGAAGCGCGATTTTATGCTGCGGCGCGTAGAATGGGTTTTCCTTTTGGCTTGGCACCGGCTTGCCGTCTACTCTGTAAAGCAGCCGCCTTACCGGCTCGCCTCCTAGGCCTTTCACGATATCGGGGGCGTCCTTCGGCTTTACTTTATAGTAAGAGACGTCGTCCGGCACGATGTTGACGATTGGGCCGTTCTCGCAAAAGCCGTTGCATCCTGTTTCTTTGATAACAGTTTCGACAGTGGCGTCCGCGCCGGATTTTTGAATTTCGCCGCGCAGCGCTTCGGCGACTGAAAGGCTGCCGGTCGCGATACACCCGGTGCCGCAGCAGACTAAAACCGTGCGCGTCACGGCGCTTCCCCCTTTCTTACCGCCTCAAAGATTTTGGGCAGCGACTCCTGTGTCACGCCTCCGTAATAAGCCTCATCTATCACCATGACGGGGGCGAGGGCGCAGGCGCCGACGCAGTTTACAAGCTCGAGCGAAAACTCCCCGTCCTCGGTGGCGCCGTCCTGATCGATGCCAAGGGTGCGGCATATGCTGTTTACAAGGTTCATCGAGCCACGGATATGACATGCGGTGCCGTCGCAAACCTTGATGATATGCTTTCCCTTTGGTTTTAAGCTCAAAGCCTTGTAAAAGGTCGCCATTGAATATAAGTCGGCAAGCGGTATGCCGATATAATCCGCCAGCGTCTCAAGGGCTTCCCGCGGGATATAGTTGTAACGCCTTTGTATATCCTGCATGATTGCCAAAGCATACCGGCGGTCTTTCGGGTAAGCGCTAAGAATCGGATTGATTTCCTTAAGCGATATGGTTTGTACCGCCATATATTCCTCCTCAAGCTTGAAGTTTGACATGCGGCGGCCTGCGCTGAATCCGGCGCAGGCCGCCGCGCATTTTGTTTACCCTCCGGCAACGACGGGGAAAATGGAAACCACGTCGGCTTCTGAAAGCGGCGTGTCTTTGCCGTTGAGATGCCCTGCGTTGCGGCCGTTTATTAAAATAATCGTCTCGCATCCGATATCCGTGCCGTCGGATGTTAAAAGCTTATCGCCGAAAGCGTCGCCGTACTGCCCTTTGAGATGCTGCAGCAGCGCCCATACGTCGGGCGGGGCTGTGACGTCCGCTTCCTTGCAGCGGGTGAAATCTCTATACGTCGCAAAGAACTTTAGCTTCATATTTTATACCTGTCGCCCCGTCTTTTTCGGTAGTCGGCACGCCGTCCTTATCCCAGCCGCGAAGCTCGTAATACTCAGCGAGCATGACGCCGAGCTCGGCAACTCTTCCGGCGGCGGGGCCGGACGGCAGCTTTTCGCGCAACAGGCGCGGCGGCAGCGTATCCTTTTCCACGCCGGCGGCGATGTTGAAATGCTTTTCAAGGTTCCACACACGCTCGCCCTTGAACAGTATCTCCTCGTCGGTTTCGTCCGTACCCACCGCCTCGCGGTATTGGGCGGCGATTTCCGGCAAGCCCAGCCCGAATGTGGTGAACAGGCATATCCCGGCGGAGTCGATCAGCGCGGTGAGGTCCTGGAAAATCTTAAGCGTCGCGGCCTTACCCTCGGTGACAAGCGGGTCCATTTTAAACGGAACGCCCAGAAGCTCCGGGGAGGTCATGTATCCGCGCACATGGCAGCCGCCGCGGTTCGAGGTCGCATACTCAAGCGCCATGCCTTGGGCGGCACGGCCGTCGTATGCGGGCATCTCCTGCTTTTTCACGCTCATCGAGAGCTCGGGATGCCCGTATTTCTCAGCCAGCCTGTATGAACCAAGCGCAAGTATCTTGCCAAAGCCTTCGTTTTTGCCAACGGCCTCCGTCAGATGAACAATGGCGTGGGGGTCGCCGAAGCGGAGCTTGAAGCCGATATCCTCTTCGGGGATTGCGCCCATTTCCGCAAGCTCCATAGCGCAAGCGATCGTCGCTCCAAGCGTGATGGGGTCCATGCCGTATTCATTGCAAAGGAAACTTGCTTTACAGATTGCGGCTAAGTCCGATACGCCGCAGTCCGCGCCGTAGGACCAGCCCGCCTCGTATTCGGGGCCCTCGCCGGAGCTTTTGAACGGGCCGTCAGGCACAACAGTCACACGGGCGCAGTCGATGGAGCAGCCGAAGCATCCCTTGTTTTTTACAAGGTACTTATCAGCAAGCGATTCGCCGCCTGTCGCGTCGGCTTCATCGAAGATGGAGCCGTCGCGCCAGTTGCGGGTGGGCAGCGCGCCGCTTTCGTTGATGATGTTCACAAGCACCTGCGTACCGAGCGCCGCAAGCCCCGCGCCGCCGACCGGGTGCGCTTTCAGCTTCGCGCGGGCGTCGATGATGGCCTCCATGAATTTTTCGGGCCTTGCCACGCTGACGGAGCCGGTCCCGCGGACAGTCACGGCCTTGAGCTTTTTCGAGCCCATGACGGCGCCCATTCCGCCGCGGCCTGCCGCGCGGTGCTTATCGTTTAAGACCCCGCTGTAAAGGCAGCCGTTTTCTCCGGGAGGACCGATACAGGAAACCTTAAACGATTCGCCGTTTTCCTCTTTAAGAAGGTCGGTTGTTTCATACACCGTTTTTCCCCAAAGCCCCGAGGCGTCGCGCAGCTCCACGATATCGTCGTTTATGTACAGGTATACGGGAGTATCACTTGCGTTTTCGAAGATAATTCCGTCGTAGCCCGCGTATTTTAGCTCCGGCGCGAAATATCCTCCGGAGTTTGCAGCGCCTATCGTCCCTGTAAGCGGGGACTTCGATATGACGTTATACCGTCCGCCGGACGCGGCTCCCGTTCCGGTGAGGGGCCCCGTCATAAAGATGAGCTTGTTCTCCGGGGAAAGCGCGTCCACTTTAGGACCCACTTCATCGCAGAAGTATTTGGTGCCAAGCCCGCGCGCCCCGATATAATCGTGGGCGTCCTTGAGATTTAAGGGCTCCTTCGTGATTGTTTCAGATGCCAAGTCTACACGCAAAATTGTCCCAACCCATGCGTTCATGACGGAACCTCCTCTCCAAATACGTCTTTAAAGCGCTCGGCTACAGCCTTTTTGCGGCCGGGGCTTTCGGTGGGGTCCACAAACTGGATAGCACCCGGGGAGCAGAACCTCGCGCATTTCGGATCACCACCGCACAGGTCGCATTTAAATACCCGGCGGCTAATGGGCGAGAAGCTGATATTTCCTAAGGGGCACGCGCTCACGCACATTTTGCACACGATGCACTTGTCGTTGTTCATGACCACAGCGCCGTTCCCATCCTTGGAAATCGCCCCAACGGGACATACTTTGAGGCACGAGGCCTCCTCGCACTGCATGCACATGACCGGAACCGAAGTCAACGCTTCCTCGTAGTCGATTACGGTCACGGCTGAAAGGCGGGGGTTGAATACCTTTGCGCGCTCAAACGAACACATCAGCTCACATGTCCGGCAGGATGCGCATTTGTCGGGGTTTACAACGAGTTGTTTGCTCATATCCGTCCTCCTTCACATTAATTAGACCTGTCGTCTTTGCCAAGCGAAAAAATCTCGGCCATCCATCCGCGATGTGTTGGCGGACAGGTCTATTTTGGGCGAAAGCACGACAAAATCCGCAGGAAGAGACAAGCCTCTTTCTGCGGACTCCTTTGCAAACACGGCAGGCCTCGCGGTTTCCCGCAAAACCCATTGGCCGCACCGACCGATCTGCCCGGTACGGCTCGGAGTACCTGTTCATGCTTATGATATAATTTTAACATAAAAAAATAAATTGTAAAGAAAATTTCATGAGTAATTTATGCTATAATTAGAAAGAAAGGATTGGTAATATGGACGAAAAAACAGGACGTTATGAGAGGCAGATACTGCTTGCGGAAATCGGCGGGAAGGGTCAGGAAAAACTGGCGGCGTCTTCCGTATTGGTTGTGGGCGCGGGCGGGCTTGGCGCGCCTGTGCTGCAATATCTTGCGGCGGCGGGGATCGGGCATATCGGCATTGCGGACGGCGATACCGTCTCAATAAGCAACCTAAACCGCCAGATTCTTTACGGCGACGACGATATCGGAAAGCTTAAGGCTGAGCTGGCGGCAAAAAGGATCGCTAAAATCAACGGCGAGGTTAAAATCACTAGCGTCCCCAAAATGATTACGGACGAAAACGCGGCGGAAATCATAAGCGGTTACGACGCGCTTGCTTTATGCACAGACTCTCTTTCAGCAAGGAAAATCGCAAACCGTGCGTGCGTTTTAAGCGGCACGCCCTTTGTGGACGGCGCCGTTAGCCGCTTTCACGGCACCGTCATGACGATAATCCCGGGTGAAACGCCATGTTACGAGTGTATACAAGGGGGCTCCGCTCAACCTCGGGAAACCATCCCGATTTTAGGGGCGATGGCGGGATGGGTCGGATGCGCCGAGGCGATGGCAGTAATCCGGCTGCTGCTGGGGACGAGAGACGCGTCAAGGGGGAGCATCCTGTTTTTTAGCGGCTCGGAAATGACTATCGAGCATATACCGGTTAAAAAAAATCCGGATTGCGTATATTGCGGCGCCCCCTAATCCAGCTCGTTTACCGGTGGCCTGCAAACATGATTTTCACAAATATAAAAGGTTGTTTTTCCGTCTTTTCGTTTGTATTCATCGGTTTCCCGGTCTAGTATTACGGCCCAGCCTTTACCTGAAAGCTGAAGCCTCACGCTTTCTTTTTCCGACGGATCGGCCGGTACCGCGATGATCTTCCTGCCGGGAAAATCCTTCTGAAGCAGGCTTAACAGGTAAAAGGAATGCCCGCCTAAAACGCCGCCGGCCTGCGCGTTCATAAACCTGATCTGCTTATTAAGCGCATGCTCCCATTCGCGTCCGCCGGTCAAAAAATGAAGCAGTATAAGGTTCATCGCCATTACGGAATTCCCCGACGGCATGGCTCCGTCATAGCTTTCCTTAGGCCTTGAAATTAGCTCCTCGCCGCCTTTCGGGGAAAGGAAAAAACCGCCGTCCTCATTGTCGAAATAATCGGCTATTGCCGTTTGGGCAAGCGTTTTGGCCCGGTCAAGATACCTGTCGTCTATTGTGGCTTGGTACATTTTAAGCTGCGCGTAAATATAAAAGGCATAGTCGTCGAGAAAACCCGATTCGCTGCGGCGGCCATCGCGCCAGCTCGCGAGAAGGCTTTTGTTTTCGGATAGATTTTTTTCAATAAAATCCACAGCTTTTTCAGCCATATGAAGATAGCCGCTTTCACCAAAAACAACGGATGCACAGGAGAGCGCAGGGATCATCAGCGCGTTCCATGCGGTGAGAATTTTGTCGTCCTTATGAAGCGCCGCCCGCGTTTTGCGGTATTCATAAAGCTTGTTTTTCGCGTCTAAAAATCCCGCGTCGAACACGGGCGCGTTGATTCTGTTCGGAATGCTCTTGCCTTCAAAATTACCGCGCTTCGTAATATCATAGGCCTCGTTAAACGCATTTCCCTCTTTTTCACCGAGCGCTGCGACGATCTCGTTAGGCGTGAACACATAATACTTGCCCTCCACGCCGTCGCTGTCCGCGTCCTGCGCGGAGTAAAACCCGCCGTCCGGATGCGTCATTTCTCGCTTTACATACAAAATAATTTTTTCCGCCACGTTTTTGTAAAGCGGATTCTTCGTAACCTCATACGCGCTTGTGTATGCCGTGATCAAAAGCGCGTTGTCGTAAAGCATTTTTTCAAAATGCGGGACAAGCCACTGATCGTCGGTGGAATAACGGGAAAACCCGAATCCGATGTGGTCGAAAATACCGCCCTTCGCCATTTGTTCAAGGGTTTTTTCAACCATCGCAAGACAGTCTTTGTCCTTTGCCGTTTTATAATATGACATGAGAAACAACAAATTATGCGGCGACGGAAATTTAGGCGCGCCCCCGAAGCCGCCGTATTTCGAATCATAAGCGGATTTAAAGTATTCTACAGCGTTTTCGCAAAGGCTGCCGCCGTGATTTTCAGATGATACGCCGTCTTTTCCCTGCTCATTTCGCGCGTTTATATGCGAGGTTATTCTTTGCGCTGAATGAATCAAATCGTTTTTTTGCGTCTTCCATTTTTCCGTGACGGCTTCTAAGAGGTCAATGAACCCGGGGATGCCGTAACGCCCGGTTTTCGGGAAATAAGTCCCGGCGAAAAAGGGGTTTCCGGCGGCGTCCATGATGATTGTCATCGGCCATCCGCCGGAGCCCGTCAGCGCCGTTAAGACGTTCATATAGATACTGTCGATGTCCGGGCGCTCCTCCTTGTCAACCTTAACGCACACATACTCCCGGTTTAAGACTTCAGCGACTTTCAAGTCCTCAAAGCTTTCGTGAGCCATCACGTGGCACCAGTGGCACGTGGAATATCCGACGCTCAGCAGTACGGGCTTATCCTCCGCTTTTGCTTTTTTAAACGCTTCTTCTCCCCACGGATACCAATCCACGGGGTTTTCGGCGTGCTGGAGAAGATATGGCGAGGTTTCATTTAGCAGCCGGTTCATTTTATTGCTCCTTTAGGGTCTGTTGACATAAAGCTAACAGCCCTTAGATTATCGTTCCGCCGTTTACATGCAATACCTGCCCCGTAATATACGAGGAATCGCCGCACGCTAAAAACACATAGGCCGGCGCAAGCTCATACGGCTGCCCCGCCCTGCCCATCGGCACGGTTGAGCCGAAGGTCTTGACTTCCTCCTTCGAAAAGCTTGAGACGATCAGCGGGGTCCAAACCGGGCCGGGCGCCACGGCGTTCACGCGTATATTCTGCTTTGCGAGCGACAGCGCCATAGACCGCGTGAAAGATACCACCGCCCCCTTTGTCGCCGAATAATCAATCAGCTCGGGGTTGCCCTTAAACGCGACGACCGACGCCGTATTTACGATGGCGCTGCCTGCTGCAAGATAAGGCAGCGACGCCCTTGTCGTATAAAAATATGAGAAGATATTGCTCTCGAAGGTATGCGCCATTTGGTCTTTATCGACGTCAAGAATGCTGTTTTGAGGATACTGGACCGCCGCGTTATTGACTACGACGTCAATTTTCCCGAGCATATTTTTAGCGTAATCGACCGCGCGGACAGCTTCGCTTTCCTGCTTTAAATCGGCCGCGATTTTAAAGCATTTCCTGCCGTATCCGGCGACGAGCTCTTCCGTTTCGCGGGCGTCGTCGTTTTCTTTTAGATATACGATCGCGACGTCGGCCCCCTCTCTTGCAAAGTTTACGGCAACCGCCCTGCCGATGCCGCTGTCCCCGCCCGTTACGATCGCCGCTTTATTCAAAAGCTTTCCCGCGGCTTTATAGCTTTCGATTTCGTAAACGGGCGCCGGATTCATCTCCGATTCCTTTCCCGGGTGCCTATTTTGATGCTGCGGGGGAAAAACATCTTTTTTGGGGTTTTCCATTTCATACTCCTTTAATCATGGTTTTTATTATATTCCGCTTCCTGCTTCATTTCGGCGTCCATATCGGCAAGGGCCGCCGCCCGCCTGTCGTTCTTCGCTTTTAAATCTTGCTTTATCTTTTTGTTATCCGTATCCGCGATTATTTCCTCGGCGGCTTCCATCCGGCTTTTTGTCGCGGACATCGCGCGCTTGATTTTAGATTCGTTGTCCCTGCGGTCATCGGGGTTTGGTTTATTCATATTCATGGTTCCTTTCTTAGAACCTGCGGTCAATACCCAAAACACCGCCTCAGATGCAATTTTTTCGCATTGCGCCGATGCTTTTCGTTATTGACCACAGGTTATTAAAATTTATAACGGTGCAGAATTATAGTCAATTAACTATATTATTCGATTTACTCTGCAATCTATTCCCTGTCGTTTTCTTTTTTGTATGTTGACATGGCAAAAGCAAAATGGTAATATGAGTTTATAAGTTTGTGATTCATTAATAAAATTTTTGAAGAGGTTAACTTACAAAATAATTTATGATGAAAAATGATAACATCGAGAAGACACAAGACATTATGGGCAAGGTGGCGCTTGGGATAAAAGCGCCGGAGGTTGTTGTAAATCAGTTAATCAAACTGATTCGTTCAAATAAGCTTGTACCCGGGGACAAATTGCCCTCGGAAAGGGAATTGTGCAAGATAACGGAAGTGAGCAGGCCATGTCTGCGCGAAGCGTTAAGGGCTCTTCAGGTTATGGGGATCATCGATATGCGTCATGGTTCAGGCGCTTTTATCAAGCAGGTGGAGCCTAAAGCGATTCTTGATTATCTGGACATCGCCTTTATGATGGACGAATTAATGTACGACGACTTGTTCGTCGCACGCAAAGTTCTGGAAATGGCCGCGGCCCGGATGGCTGCTCAATTTATTACCGACGCGCAGCTTCTGGAGATTGAACAAAAGATCAATATGTCCGTAGGCGAGGTGGAAAACGCAAAAGTCTTCATGCGCTTGGATTGCGACATCCATAACATGATTGTGCACGCGTCCGGCAACCGGATTCTTCAGGCTTTTGTTCAGTCCCTCACAAAACCCAATCTTTATGCGCGCGAAATAACAATCCAAGATGAGGATTCCCGCAGACAGACGCTGCTGGACCATAAAAGAATCCTCAAAAGCCTAAAGGCGCGCGACCCGGAAAAGGCAGCCGATTCAATAAAGGTACATCTTGACAATGTAGAAAGAACGTTTAATAAGATGAAAACTAACCGTATAATAGGATTTAGCAGGGACGCATGATTATATCCCTTATATGCCGGGCATATAAGGGTTTAAGAAAGAGATGTTGATATGTTAAAGGTAAAACCAAAAGAAAGCTGCATGTTCGATGAGATATCCCTTGGCGAGGTCATGCTGCGGCTCGACCCCGGAGAGGGGCGCATCCGCAACACCAGAAACTTCCGCGCATGGGAGGGCGGCGGCGAATATAACGTCGCGCGTGGGCTGCGTAAATGCTTTAAGCTTGACGCCGCTGTCGTGACTGCCTTTGCGGACAATGATATCGGCTGGCTGATTGAGGATTTAATTTTGCAGGGCGGCGTGGATACCCGTTTTATCAAATGGGTTCCTTACGACGGGATTGGCAGGAATGTGCGCAACGGGCTCAACTTCACCGAGCGGGGCTACGGCGTCCGCGGGGCCATCGGTATCAGCGACAGGGCGAACACCGCCGCGTCTAACTTAAAGCCCGGCGATATTGACTGGGAATATATCTTCGGCTCATGCGGCGCGCGCTGGTTCCATACCGGCGGGATATTCGCGGCGTTGTCCAAGACCTCCGCGCAGGTGGCGCTTGAGGCCGCGAAATGCGCAAAAACATACGGCACGATCGTAAGCTACGACTTGAACTACCGCCCGTCCCTATGGAAAGATATAGGAGGTAAGGAGAAAGCCCGGGAGGTTAACAGGGAAATCGCAAAATACGTCGACGTTATGATCGGCAACGAGGAGGACTTCACCGCCTGCCTTGGCCTTGAGGTTGAGGGGCACGACGAGACCCTGTCCGAGCTCAACCTTGACGGCTATAAAAATATGATTAACACAGCGTCCGACGCATATCCCAACTTCAAGGTGATCGGCACTACCCTAAGGACGGTCAAAACGGCGACAATCAACGACTGGTCAGCGATTTGCTGGGCCGAGGGCAAAGTGTACCAAGGCATGACGTTTGACGGCCTTGAAATCCTCGACCGCGTGGGCGGCGGGGACAGCTTTGCTTCCGGGCTGATATACGGCCTTATGAGCGGCAAGGATTATCAGACCGCGCTCAATTACGGAATCTGCCACGGCGCGCTTGCCATGACGACCGCCGGCGATACGTCAACGGCGCTGCAAAAGGAAGTCGAAAACCTGATGAAAGGCGCGGGTGCGCGAGTACAACGATAAAGGAGCGATTTAATTGAGCGATATTCTAAAACGGATTGGTGAAATCGGCATTGTTCCCGTTATCGCCATATCCGACGTGGAAAAGGCTGTACCTTTGGCAAGGGCATTGCTGGCGGGAGGTATTCCGTGCGTGGAAATAACCTTCCGCACGGCAGAGGGCGAGGAGTGCATCCGGCGCATCTCGGCGGAGGTTCCCGAAGTGCTCGTAGGCGCAGGCACAGTGCTTAAAACAGAGCAGGCAGACCGCGCCATAGAGGCGGGCGCGAAATTTCTCGTAAGCCCCGGTTTTAATCCGGCGGTTGTGTCTTACTGCGTTAAAAAGGGCGCAATAATCGTACCCGGCTGCTCCAATCCGTCGGATATGGAGGCGGCTATGGAACTCGGGATTGACACAGTCAAGTTTTTCCCCGCTGAGCAAGCGGGCGGGCTTTCTTACATTAAGGCGGTAGCAGCGCCATATACCGGCCTGCGGTTTATGCCTACGGGCGGCATCAATGCCGGAAACATCGGCAAATACTTGTCTTTTAACAAGATTGTGGCCTGCGGCGGCAGCTGGATGGCGACAAAAGAGCTCATCGACAGCGGCAGCTTCGATGAAATTACACGTCTTTGCAAAGAGGCGGTTCGGCTGGCACAAGATGCGAGGGGCCAAAATCGCACATGACGCCCGCTTATTCATGAAAGGCAGCAAGGAATGCTTCCGCCCGCCTAATGTGGCGCCGCTGTCAACTTTAACTATATAAGGAAGATTAGGCAGATGGAACAGTATTGCATTTATCTGCGCAAATCCCGGTCTGATTCAGAAGTGGAAGACCGCGGTGGAGGCGAGACATTTGCCCGCCACAAAGCGGCATTGGATGAGCTTTCTCATCGAATGAATCTGAACGTAACAAAAACCTACCGTGAGGTTGTATCCGGTGAAACAATTTCAGACCGCCCGGTAATACAACAGCTGCTCTCGGAGGTTGAACAAGGCTTGTGGGCCGGCGTCCTAGTCATGGAAGTGGAGCGTCTTGCGCGTGGCGATACAATCGATCAGGGTACTATCGCAAAAATCTTCAAATACTCCGATACGAAAATTATCACGCCGATGAAAACCTATGACCCTAATGATGAATACGACGAAGAATTTTTTGAGTTTTCCTTGTTTATGAGCCGCAGGGAGTATAAAATTATCAATCGCCGCCTGCAACGCGGACGTCTGGCATCCGTCAAAGAGGGGAAATTCGTAGCTCATCGCCCCCCGTATGGATACACGCGTAAAAAACTTGAAAAGGAAAAAGGCTGGACCCTTGAGCCTCATCCCGAGCAGGCGAAGGTTGTTCGCATGATATTTGATTTATGCGTCACAGGCGAACTGCAGCAGGATGGCAGCCGTAAACTCCTCGGCACATCGCTTATCGCCCGCCGTCTAAACCAATTGAAAATCCCCGCAAGCAACGGCGGATTATGGGTTGTTGCAAGCGTTCGCAATATACTGATCAACCCCGCATACATCGGAAAAATAAGATGGAACTGGAAACCGGCAATCAAGAAAATGACGAATGGTCAAGTGCAGATTACACGGTCGAGATCTAAACCTGAGGATTGGATTATCGTTGACGGCCTGCACGAAGGTATCATAGATGAAGACGTATTTAACATGGCCGGGGAGATTATGAAAAACAATTCCCGCACGCCGGTTACAGACAGGAATGTTGTCAAAAATCCCCTTGCCGGAATCGTTATCTGTGGTAAATGCGGACGCCGCATGGTACGGCGCCCATACAACAATACAAAATATCCCGATACCCTGATGTGTGTTGCGCCGGAATGTCCGACTGTAAGCGTATTTTTGCATTCTGTAGAGGCAAGGGTGTTGGAAGCTCTGGAAGAATGGCTTGGAGAATACAAGCTCCAATGGGGGCTTGACGGCACAGCATCATCTCAAAAAAATACTAAAAACAAATCGCATCTGGATTTGAAAAAGAAAGCTATGGATAAGATAACTGAAGAACTGGGAACGCTCCATATGCAAAAGAGCAAGCTGCACGACTTTCTTGAACAGGGAGTTTATGACGTCGAAACATTTAACAGCAGAGCGCATGAGCTTGGCGAACGTATACGGCAGACGGAGAATAGCCTTGCCGCCGTGGGCGCGGATGTGCAGCTTGAAGAAATGCGCGAGGAAAGCCGCACCATCGTTCCGAAGGCACAGCATATTCTTGATGTTTATCGCACACTTCCAGACGCTAAATCCAAGAACGACATGCTCAAAATAATCATCGAAAAAGTCGTATATGCAAAAGAAAAAGGCGGCAGGTGGCACAGCTCGCCGGATGACTTTGAAATTATTCTTTATCCCAAATTGCCGATAGCGAAAAATCATTATTGATAACATAATTGACCGGAAGAGCTCGGACACATGGAGATGATTTCAGCCTTGGTTTACCAATTGACACAAAACCTTTGCATCGATGAAATCAAAAAATCAGGATTCGATGCATATTTTGTAGACCATACGGCCGGTATTTATCCGGTTTCTGCGGCGGGAATCCCGTTTAGCGTGTCGGCGCTCGCATCGAAAGGCGACATTATCACCGATTTGCATGAGGATTTGGCCGCGGATGGTGCAACCGCACAAAGACAACAGGGATATATACGCTCATACAGCGCGATTTTACGGGTTGGATAAATTTGAAAAAACGGCATACTGATCCCGCACAAGAACAACAAATTGACACGATAAGGACAAAGCGTGTAAATCCACGTTTTGAATAAATTTTGCGAAAAGCAAAAGGAGTAGGTAAAAATGAAAAGAGCATACGCCATCATGCTTGCGCTGGTTTTCGCGTTGAGCATGGCCGCCTGCGGCGGTTCAAGCCCAGCCCCCGGCGAATCGGACGCCAATGCAAATCAGCCCGATGCACCCTCTGTTTCCGCAGAAACGCCCGCTCCGCCGCCCGAACCCGATATCGCCGACGATATTGAGTTGATTGTGTTTGCGGCGGCGTCCATGACCGAAACCCTTGAAGAAATTGCTGTCTTGTATGCAAATGCGGCTCCAAATGTAAAGCTGGTATTCAATTTTGACTCCTCAGGCACATTAAAAACACAAATTCAAGAGGGCGCATACTGTGACTTGTTCATATCCGCAGGGCAAAGGCAAATGGACCAGCTTGATATGAAAGCTTCCGATGAGGTTAATACGGAGGGCCTTGATTTTGTGTTGGCAGATACACGTATTGACCTTTTGGAAAACAAGGTCACGCTGGTAGTTCCGGTGGAAAATCCAAAAAACATAAACAGCTTTGATGATATGGCGGCGGCTCTTTCTTCCGGTGATATCCTTATGGCTATGGGAAACAGCGATGTGCCTGTCGGGCAGTACACGCAAAGAATTTTGCAGTACTATAATCTGGACGAAGAAGCCCTTGCAAATTCCGGTGTAATCACTTACGGAAGCAACGTTAAAGAGGTTACGACCCAAGTTGCCGAAGCAAGCGTAGATTGCGGAATCATTTACTGTACCGATGCCTTTAGCGCCGGATTGGAAATAGTTGATTCGGCAACCGCCGACATGTGCGGACAAGTTATCTATCCGGCCGCCGTGCTGAACATCAGCAATCATATTGATGCGGCAAAAGAATTCCTTGATTATTTGACCGGCAGCGAAGCCATGTCCGTTTTTGAAAAAGTAGGATTTTCCCCCGCATAGCTTTATGAATTCGTGAAATGCATGGAGGGGTTTTCTCTCCATGCATTTCTATAAAAGTTGGTGTGAAATGATGGACTTATTTCCTCTGTGGAATTCTCTGCGGATTGCGGCGATTAGTTGCGCCATCGTATTTTTTACAGGTATTTTCACCGCTTATTATGCCGCAAGGCTCCCCCGCATCATAAAGGGCTTTCTCGATGTGTTTTTAACGCTCCCTCTGGTATTGCCGCCAACGGTTTGCGGGTATTTTCTGCTGGTGCTTTTTGGAAACAGGCGTCCGCTCGGTATATTTCTGTCGCAATTTGGAATCAGGTTCCCCATGACTTGGTACGGCGGTATATTAGCCGCAAGCCTAGTAGCTTTTCCATTGATGTATCGTATAGCACGCGGCGCTTTTGAGAGCTTTGATAAAACGCTTGATTATTCAGGCAAAACCCTCGGCCTGAGCAATACATATATTTTTTGGCGCGTCCGTATGCCTGCTTGCCGTCAGGGAATTTTAGCCGGCGCCGTCCTGTCCTTCGCACGTGCCTTAGGCGAATTTGGCGCAACCAGTATGTTAATCGGTTACACCCCCGGCAGAACCGCGACCATATCCACAACCGTATACCAGTTATGGCGTACTAACAGCGAAGCGGAGGCGTTTAGATGGGTGATGATAAACATAGCGATCAGCGCGGTTGTTTTGCTTGCGGTGAATATGCTTGAACAGCGCAGCAAAAAGGCGGTGACAGGATGAGCCTGTTTGTTGATATTGAAAAAAGGCTTGGAAAATTCAAGCTGGAGCTAAAATTTGAAACAAACAGCGGAGTGCTGGGCTTACTTGGCGCTTCCGGCAGCGGCAAAAGCATGACGCTTAAATGTATTGCCGGAATTGAAAGGCCTGATCGAGGAAAGGTCGTATTAGACGGCGTGACCCTGTTTGACTCTGAATCCGGCGTAAATCTGCCGCCCCAAAAACGCAGGGTAGGATATTTGTTTCAGAATTACGCCTTGTTCCCGAATATGACTGTCAGTCAAAACATATTGTGCGGGTTATACAGGGATAAAAGCAAGCCAAATAAAGAAAAAGCCTTAAATGAAATCCTTGACCTTTTCCAACTCGGAGGGTTGGAAAGTCATAAGCCTTCACAGCTTTCCGGCGGTCAGCAACAGAGAGTTGCGCTTGCACGGATTTTGGTCGGCAGCCCAAACCTGCTTATGCTTGATGAACCCTTCAGCGCGTTGGACGGTCATCTGCGCGGTCATTTGCAGATTCAAATGCGTCATCTATTGCAGAAATTCGGTAAGAATGCACTGAATTTTGGTCGGCAGCCCAAACCTGCTTATGCTTGATGAACCCTTCAGCGCGTTGGACGGTCATCTGCGCGGTCATTTGCAGATTCAAATGCGTCATCTATTGCAGAAATTCGGTAAGAATGCACTGATGATTACTCACAACCGAAATGAGGCATATCGCCTATGCCAAAAAGTTGCGCTGCTGGATGACGGCGAAATAATTGCATTAAAAAACACTAAGGAATTGTTTTCAAACCCTGAAAGCCGTCAGGCGGCGCTGCTCACCGGCTGTAAAAACGTAGTGGATGCAAAAAAAGCGGGCGAATATGAAGTTGATGTTCCGTCATGGGGCGTCCGCCTAAGCACTGCGCTGCCAATACAAAACAACTTGTGCGCTATAGCAATCCGCGCCCACTATTTTAATCCTAAAACCGAACAGAATCGTTATCCTGTTAACTTTACATGTGAAATAGAGGAACCCTTTGAGTATATTCTCCAGTTCAGGCATAAGAATCAGGTAAAAGATTCACCTGATATATGGTGGAGAATTGCAAAGGATAAAAAAGGAAATCAACTGCCGGCCGAGCTTGGCATTGCCTCTGTGAATATTCTGCCCTTGTATAGGTAGCTTTGCGTTACAAAAAACGAACTGCCAAGCGCTTAACTCTCGCGTGGCAGTTTGTGTTTTTGTATTAATCCTTTTTAGACTCAATGTATTTTACGATATCGCCGACAGTTTTCATGTTTTCGATTTCGTCGTCCGGGATTTCCATGTCGAATTCCTCTTCAAGGCTCATAACCATATCGACAACATCCAGGGAATCCGCCCCCAGGTTGTCAATGATCAGGCTTTCCATCGTGACCGACTCGTCCTCAACGTCAAGCTGGTCGACCAGAATTGCCTTAACCTTGTCAAATATCATTGCGCTGGCACCTCCTCCTGTTTGTTTTAAGGGCTTCGCTTGGATCTATTCCGCGAACGTCCCTATCTTACGAAATTTAATATACCTTGTTTCCAACAAATTATCAATAGGTATTTGCGATAAATTTGAAATTTCTTGCTTTAAAAACTGTGAAATCGCATCAGCCGCAAGTCCCGGCCTTTTTTGAGCGCCGCCGACAGGCTCCGGGATTACCGCGTCGCATACGCCGAAACCCTGTAAATCCTCGGCTGTTATCTTGATCATATTGGCGGCTTCCTTTTCCCTTGACGCGTCCTTCCATAAAATACTCGCAAATCCCCGCGGCGAGATAACCGAATACGTCGCGTTTTGCAGCATGGCAAGCTTGTCGCATACCGCAAGGCCCAAGGCCCCGCCGCTGCCGCCCTCGCCAAGTATGACGGAGACCACCGGCGTTTTAAGGCGCATCATTTCCATCTGGTTTCTGGCAATCGCCTCGTGCTGTCCTCGCTCCTCGGCGCCCACTCCGCAGTACGCGCCCGGAGTATCGACAAAGCATATGACGGGACGCCCGAATTTTTCAGCCTGCTTCATCAGCCTGAGCGCCTTGCGGTAGCCCTCCGGATGCGCCATTGCGAAATTTGTTTTTTTGTTGTCTTCAAGGGTCCTGCCCTTTACATGGGCTATGACCGTTACAGGCATGCGCTCAAACCGCGCGATACCGCCGATGATCGCCGAATCGTCGCCGAAACAGCGGTCGCCGTGCATCTCCATGAAATGCGTGAATATCATCGGGATGTAATCCCGCGCCGTAGGACGGTTTTTCTGCTTTACAAGCTCGATGCGCTCCCATGCCGTCAGCTTGCTCATGACCCCGCCCCCTTTTCCTTTGCGTGAAAGCGCAAAAGCCTGCCCAGAGTCTTTCGCATGGATTTTCTGTCCACCAGCATATCGATGAAGCCGTGCTCCATGAAGAACTCGGCGCTTTGGAAGTCGTCCGGCAGCCGCTGCCTGATGGTGCTCTCGATCACGCGCCTGCCCGCAAAGCCGATTAATACTTTCGGCTCGGCGATCGTGATGTCGCCAAGGCTTGCGAAGCTCGCGGCGACGCCGCCTGTCGTGGGATCGGTCACAACCGCGATGTACAAAAGCCCGGCCTCGTCAAAGCGCGCGACGGCGCCCGAGGTTTTCGCCATCTGCATCAGCGAGATGATTCCCTCCTGCATTCTAGCGCCGCCCGACGCCGTGAACAGGATGACCGGCAGCTTAAGCTCGGTAGCATGCTCGAAAGCCCTTGTAATTTTTTCGCCCACGACTGAGCCCATCGACGCCATCATAAAGTGCGAATCCATGATCCCAATCACGCACGGCTGCCCTTCGATCTCGCATTTTCCGGTAACCACCGCTTCGGTCAGTCCCGTCTGCTTTTGCAAGCCCGCGATTTTTTCGGGATACCCCTCAAAATCGATGGGATTTAAGCTGGTCATGCCCTTGTCGTACTCGTCGAAGGAACCCGCGTCAACCGTTATTTGAATCCGCTCTGTTGCGGTGAGGCGCGCATGGTAATTACAGTGCGGACATGTCTTATCCGAGATTTTAAAGTTTTCCATAAACTCGGGCTTTTGGCATCTCGGGCATTTGAACATCAGGTCCGCGGGTACGTTCACCTTTTCGTCGGACTTCACAGGCGCGATACCGGCACGGTTTTTTACCACGTCAAACAAATCTTCAAGCAACTACTTGCCCTCCTTTCGCTTCTCACTTAGGTACGCAATGTCGTAGCTGCCTTTGGCAAAGTTTTCATCGCGTAATATACCGAGATGGAAATCGATATTCGTGTCCACACCGTCGACAAGAAATTCCGCGAGCGCCCATTTCATCTTTGCAATCGCCTCGGCGCGCGTGGGCGCGTACGCAATCAGCTTCGCCATCATGTTGTCGTAGTGCGGCGTAATCGTGTATCCTGCGTATATCGCGCTGTCGACCCGGATTCCCGGCCCGCCGGGCACGAAAAGCGCCCGCAAGGTGCCGGGGCTCGGCCTGAAATCAAGCTCCGGCGTTTCGGCGTTGATCCTGCACTCGATTGCGTGCCCGTTTAGCGCGACGTCCTGTTGCCTGAACGGGAGCTCTTCGCCCATCGCCACACGGATTTGCGTTTTCACAAGGTCGATCCCCGCCACAAGCTCCGTCACCGGATGCTCGACCTGAATGCGCGTGTTCATCTCCATAAAGTAAAACCTGCCGTCCGCGTCAAGCAAATACTCGATGGTGCCGGCGTTTTGATATCCCACGGCCTTTGCGGCGCCAACCGACGCGCGTCCCATTTTATCACGCAGCGCGTCAGTCATCAGTGGCGACGGCGACGGGCACTCCTCCAGTACCTTCTGGTTGCGCCGCTGCAGCGAGCAGTCGCGTTCGCCGAGATGCACCACGTTGCCGTGTTCGTCGGCAATGATCTGCACCTCGATATGCCGCGGCTTTATCAGTAGCTTTTCAATGTATACACCGTCGTCCCCGAAAAAGCTGAGCGCCTCCTGCTTTGCGGCTGTGATTGCGCCTTCAAGCGCGTCGGGAGAGTCGACGCGCCTGATTCCGCGGCCGCCGCCCCCGGCGCTTGCCTTGACAAGCACGGGGTAGCCAATCTTTTTAGCCAGTGATTTCGCCCCGCTTAAGGATTCCGCCGCGCCGTCTGAGCCGGGTATCACCGGAATGCCTGCGTCTTTCATGGACTGCTTTGCGCGAGCCTTGTCGCCCATCTTCTCAATCGTTTCCGGCTTCGGCCCGATGAATTTAATCCCACAGCTCTCGCAATGGCGCGCAAAGCTTGCGTTCTCGCTTAAAAACCCGAAGCCCGGATGCACGGCCCCCGCGCCCGTAACAGCGCAGGCCGAGAGCAGCGCCGGTATGTTAAGGTAGCTGTCGCGGCTTGCGGCAGGACCAATACAGACGGTTTCGTCCGCGATTTTCGCGTGGAGCGCCGGACGGTCCGCTTCGGAGCACACCGCTACCGTGCGAAGCCCGAGCTCGCGGCACGCGCGTATCACCCTGACCGCGATTTCGCCGCGGTTTGCGATTAAAACTTTATTAAACATTTATACTCCCTATTCAGTTTCTATGCTCATCTGCTTCGGTGTTTTCGCGGCAAACGCGAATGTCAGGCATGCCGTTACTGCTTTTTCCTTGCCTACATGCGCTTCGGCATCACAGACCGCCACGCTTGAGCGTATCTTTTTGACCGTGACCGTAAGCTCCAGCTTGTCGCCCGGCACAACCTGACGGCGGAATTTGGCGTCGTCGATTTTCGCGAAAAGCCCGAGCTTGCCGCCGTGTCCCGGCATGCTTGCGATGCACACGCCGCCTGTCTGCGCCAGCATCTCGATCATCAAAACTCCCGGCGTCACCGGATAACCGGGGAAATGCCCACTAACCCAAAAATCATTTTCAGTTATATATTTGACCGCCGTACATGTTTTGCCGGGATCGAGCGCCGCAATTTCGTCAATCAGTAAAAACGGCTCGCGGTGCGGGATCAACGCTTTGATTTGATCTTTGTCCAGTAATACCATATTTGCACCTGCCCTTTATGTTTACGCCGCATATCTTTTTGCAGCGTATTACTCTATCGTGAGTATCGGCTGCCCGTACTCGACGGGGGATGCGTTTTCAACGAGTATCTGCGAAACCGTGCCGTCAAATTCGCTTGTAACCTCGTTCATGAGCTTCATCGATTCGATTATAAAGAGCACGTCGCCTTTTTTCACCTTCTCGCCCACCGTCGCATACGGCGGCTTGTCGGGCGCGGGCGACGCGTAAAACGTCCCGACAATCGGGGATTTCACAACATGGCCTGTAAGCTTCTCCTCTTTTTTTTCAGCGGCCGCCGCATACTCCATGCCGGCCACTATAGCCGCCTGAACAGGCGCGGGCGCACCCGCCGCCGTTTGAGACTGCTTTATGCTTTCAAGCTTTAATTCAAAATTCCCACCGCTTACAGACATACTGCCGATATTGTTTTTGCTAAACGCGGACATCAATTCCTTAATCTCCGAAACCGTAAACTCTTTCATGCTCATGCTCCTTTATACTTTTGAAACGCAAGCGTCGCGTTGTGCCCGCCAAACCCGAGGGAATTTGAAATCGCGTTAGCTGCGCCGCTTTTCCTCATGCCGTCCGTGATATAGTCAAGGTCGCACGCGCCGTCCGGGATTTTATAGTTCGCCGTTGGCGGCAGTATGCCATCCTCAAGTGCTTTCGCGCAGATGACGGCTTCAATCGCACCCGCCGCTCCAAGGAGGTGCCCTGTCACAGATTTTGTCGATGATACCGCCAGTTTTCTCGCGTGCTCACCGAACACGACCTTGATGGCCGCCGTCTCTATCTTGTCGTTTAATTCCGTGGAGGTACCGTGAGCGTTGATGTAGTCAACGTCCTCAGGCTTGATGCCCGCTTCCGCCACCGCAAACGCCATCGCTTTGGCGGAGGCTTCGGCGCTGGGGTCCGGCCCTGTGATGTGATGTGCGTCGTCCGTTGAGCCGTATCCCGTGATTTCGGCGTAGATATGCGCACCGCGCGCCTTTGCGCGCTCCATGTCCTCCAGTATGACAATCCCCGCGCCGTCGCCCATTACGAACCCGGTGCGCTCTTTGTCAAACGGGATGGAAAGCCTGTTTATATCGCAGCCTTTGGCAAGGGCGCCCATATTGTGAAAGCCGCTGAGCGCAAACTTTGTGATCGCGGCCTCGCTGCCTCCCGTGACGGCGGCGTCGAGACTTCCGTACTTAATCTTGCGGAACGCTTCGCCAATCGCATTCGCGGACGATGCGCACGCCGAAACAGGGCAGAAGTTATCGCCTTTGTAGCCGTGGTCGAGGGCAATCCTGCCGCCGGCCATGTTTGCAATCATCATCGGGATAAAGAACACGGATACGCGCCCCGATCCTTTCTCAAGGAACTTTGCGTACTCCTCCTCGATTGTGTTAAAGCCGCCGATACCGCTTGCGACGATGACGCCAATCTTAAACGGGTCTAAGCCGTCCGCGAAGCCGCCCGCGTCCTTGATCGCCATATTCGCCGCGACCGACGCGTACTGCGTAAATAAATCCTGCCGCCTTGCCTCCTTCTTCGGTATCCCCTGCTCTTCGGGGGTCCAGTTCTGGATCTCAGCCGCGTACTTTATCTCAAAATCGGACGTGTCAAAGCTTTTGATCGGGAAAAAAGCATGCTTTCCGGCTTTTACGTTTTCCCACAACGGATCAACGCCAATCCCGCTTGACGTCACGGCGCCCATGCCTGTGATTACTACCCTGCGCATAGTTAAATTCCTCCCGGATTCATTATTAGAAGCTGTTTCCATAGCTCAAAACGCCATTTCAGCGGCAAATTTTCCGCTATGCTTCGTTGAATTTTCTTGTAATACGCCAAGTATTCCTGCGAAAATTCGCCTTGCCTTGCGAAAAATTCGCTCGCCGTTCCGGCATTTTTCGTCTATGGGAACAGCTTCTTACATTGCAAGCCCGCCGTCAACGATGATGGTCTGGCCCGTCACATAATCGGAGCTTGCCAAAAACAAGGCGGCGTGCGCGACGTCGTCAGCCGTCCCGAAGCGCCCAAGGCTTACCGCCGAAAGCATCTTTTCTTTAATCTCGTCTGATAGAACGTCCGTCATCGGCGATTCTATGATCCCAGGCGCGATGGCGTTGCATGTAATCCCGCGCTTACCGAGCTCCTTCGCGGTCGTCTTCGTAATACCGATGACACCCGCCTTCGACGCTGAATAATTGATTTGCCCGGCGTTGCCGTAAACTCCCGCCACCGACGATATGTTGATGATCTTGCCGCTCTTTTTGCGCATCATCACGGCGCCCGCGTGCCGCGTCATGTTGAACACGCTTTTCAGGTTGGCGGCAATCACGTCGTCGAAGCTTTGCTCCTGCATTTTGACAAGCAGCCCGTCGCGCGTGATGCCCGCGTTGTTGATGAGCACGTCTATAGCGCCGAAGCGCTCCACTACCGCCTTTACCATGGCTTCACACAGCTCAAACTTAGAGACGTCGGCGATAAAGCATTCGGCCTTTACACCATGCTTGCGGCACTGCTCCGCCGTCTGTTTGCCGCCGTTTTCAAACGTGAGCTCGCTGTAGCAGTTAATCGCTGCGTCATACCCGTTTTCGGCAAATTTTACGGCAAGCGCGGCGCCGATGCCCTGTGACGCACCCGTTATTAAAACAACCTTATTCAAAAACAGTTCCCCCTAATACTCAAATACACACGCACCGTATGTGAGTCCCGCGCCGAACCCGACCACGCAGACCATGTCGCCGCGCTTTATGAGCCCCTCGCGCACGCATTCGTCAAGCCCGATTGCCATGCTGGCACTTGACGTGTTGCCGTAGTCGCGTATGTTCACATGGCACTTTTCAATCGGAAGCAGAAGCTTTTTCATCGCGGTCTCGATGATTCTGTAGTTTGCCTGGTGCGGTATGATCAAATCAAGCTCCCCCGGCGTGATATTAAGCTTTTCGCACGCTTTTACGACGGCTTCGGGCATCGCCCTTGTCGCAAACTTATACACGTCGTTACCGCCCATTACAATGCAGCCATTGCTTTTTTCCTGCTCCGGGAAAATCTCGCGAACTGGAGCCGTGTTGTCCACGAACGGGATTTCCCGTACCGGACGCGCCGCAAAAAGCAGGTGCGAGCCGTCAAGATCGCTTTTAAGATAAGACGAAAACCGCTTGCCCGACGCCTGTAAAACGGATGCCGCCGCCCCGTCGCCGAACAGTATGCAGGTCGAGCGGTCTTTGTAGTTTGTAATCTGCGAAAGCCGCTCGGTGCTTATAACCAGCACCGTTTTGACGTCGTCGCACGCAAGGTACCGCCTTGCCATATCAAACGCGTAGGCAACCCCTGAACACGCGACGCTTATGTCGAACGCGAAAGCGTTTTTCGCGCCAAGCTTTAGCTGGATCTGGCACGCTGTAGACGGCGTGTAAAAATCCGGCGTGACCGTCGTGACAAGGATCATGTCCACATCAGAGGCTCGAATCCCCGCGGCTTTCAGCGCGTCTTCCCCCGCCATCGCGCCCATGTACCACACAGGCTCCGAGTTATCTGCAAACCGGCGTTTTTTCATTCCTGTCCTTGTGCCAATCCATTCGTCGCATGTATCAACGATCGAAGTGAAATCCCCGTTTGTCACAACTTTTTCGGGCAGGTATCGCCCGGTCCCCAAAATATCAATTCCGTTCATCCGCTAATTCCTTAAAAAATACTTGCAAAAATGTAACAAGTGTTATATTATTTAGAATATATCTTGTAGTCTGATTTGTCAACCTTTTTTTATTTATATGTCTATTTTATTCTAAATAAAAGGATTTGAGGGATGAATGATGTCGAAAACAGCGGCGCTTTTCAGCGGGCAGGGCTCGCAGTACCCCGGGATGGGCAGGGAGCTTTATGATCATTTCAGTGAAGTCAAAAAGCTTTACAGCATAGCCGGCGACGTTCTTGGTTTTGACCTTGCAACAATCAGCTTTGACGGTGGCGGGGAGCAGCTTTCCGATACTTTTTATTCGCAGCCTGCCATCTTCGCGCTGTCGGTCGCGGCATATACCGCCGCGACTGTAAAGGCTCCAGGCTTTAACCCAATGTGCGTCATGGGCCATTCGCTGGGCGAATATGCGGCGCTTTACTGTGCCGGAGCCTTCTGCTTAGCGGACGGCTTTAGAATCATCAAAGCCCGCGCCGAAAGCATGAGCCGCGCCGGTAACGCGAAAACCTGCGCTATGTACGCGATCATGGGCAGCGATATCGATGCGGTCGGCAAGGCGTGTGAAGCAGCAGGAGGCTTTGTCGTTCCCGCAAATTTCAACCATCCGTCGCAAACGGTCATTTCAGGCGAAGCGAAAGCCGCAGCCACCGCCGCCGGTATTCTCGCTGAAAACGGCGCCAAAGCCGTTAAGCTCAACGTTTCCGGCGCGTTTCATACCGTGATGATGAAAGACGCGGCCGATGCGTTTAAAGCTAAGATTAAAGATATCGCGTTCATGAAAACGAAGCTGCCGTTTTACTCGAACCTTACCGGCGGCCCGCTTGAAATCGGTGATTATCCCGATTATTTTGCAAAGCACATGGTAAGCCCCGTGCGCTTTTCGGAGCAAATCCAAAGCATGGCGGCGTCCGGCGTTGATACCTGCGTTGAATTTGGCCCGAAACGCTCGGCGGCTGCGCTCGCCAAGAAAAACGTGAAAGCCTTAACCGTGCTTGGCGTTGAGGATATGGCGTCGCTTGGAAAGCTTGAGGAGTTATATTGACTGTGTTATAATTTACGAAACGCTTCGATTTTGGGCGATAATGCGAATTAGAGAATAACAAGGAAAGAGGTAAGAACATGAAAATTCGTTTTGAGAGCAGGACTGAATTTATTGTTCATGGGTACGCTGTTGAAACAATATTGAGCTCTTGCGAAAATGATGTCGGGCAATTATGGGAAAAGCATAAAGAAAGTTTGCTGAGCATCCCGGAAAGCAAGTCGTGTTTATACGGAGTTATGTGGTACACAGAAAACCACAGGTATTATTATCACTTGGGCATCCTAAGCGACATTTCACACAAAAATGATATGACTGCTGTTACGATTCCCGCCGCATATTTTGCGATTGCCACTGTCCCGGATAATATGGACGCCATAGAAGCATGGACGCAATACTTTGAAAAAGAATTACCGTCTTTAGGCTATGTTCCCAACGTAGAGCATGGGAAATATTTTGAATTTTACAATGCAGACGGGGCTTGTGAATTGTGGACGCCTGTAAAAAAACAAACTCATTAATTCGCATTCGTTCGTCCCCTAACGCGAAAATCAAAACAACAATCCCGCCCCGTTTAAAGGAGGCGGGATTTACTGTCTGTAGATTTCACCCAAGATTCAACAAATTGTTATTTTTTCTTCTTGCCGCCCGTAACGATGAGCGCTATGATTACGGCAAAGGAAACGCCGAGTACAATCAAGCCTATCCACAGGTATTGGCCCGATGTGTCGCCTGTCGCCGGGTTGTCGTTTATATTCTCAGCAGCAAACGCCGGAAACGCTATAATGGCGGCGGTTAACACCGCCATCAGAATGCTTTTGATTTTCACAATCATTTTTAATATCCTTTCTAAACCGTAATTTCCACGGGCTTTTTTTCTTTTAACGACTGCTTTAAGTCAAGTATCCGCTGGTTTCGGCTGCCTCTTAATTTAAGCTCCAAATCGCGTTCCTCCAGCACAAACCTGCCGTCAACAAGCACATCTATAAGCTCAAGCAGCTCCGCTGTGGCGGCGTCCATCCCGGACATCGCTAAAAGCTCCTCAAATGTGTACCCTGACCAGCAATAGACGTCCATGCCCTTTTCGCGCACTGCCTTTACAAGCGGCAAAAGCTCCTCCGGTCGGCAAAACGGCTCCCCGCCCGAGATCGCAAGCCCTTTTAGCAGCGGGTTTTTCTCCATCTCTAAAAGGATTTTATTTACCTCGCAGTCATACCCGCCGTTAAACGAGTGCGTCTCGGGATTATGGCATCCCTTGCATTTATGCGGGCACCCCTGCGTGAATACGACAAACCGAAGCCCCGGCCCGTCTACGATAGACTGGCGGACAACGCCGGCTATCCTGATCGTTTCCGTTTTCATATGCATTAAATTTTCTCGATTTCAGTTGTCAGCACATGCTTGACGCGTTCTTTTTCCTCCGCACGCTTTGCGTTGTTGAAGCGGTCGAGCGTGCCTACAAGATAACCGGTGATGCGCCTTATGCGCTCGAAGCTGCCGGATTCCTCAGTGCGGTGACAGCGCGGGCATTCGTTGCCGATCACGCCGTTGTATCCGCAGACAGGGTCGCGGTCAACCGGATGGTTGATGGAACCGAAGCCGACGCCTGAGTCCTTCATAAACCGGATGATGCTTTCAAACGCCTCAAGATTGTCAAGCGGGTCGCCGTCAAGCTCGACGTATGTTATGTGCCCCGCGTTTGTAAGCGCGTGGTAAGGAGCCTCGATGCGGATTTTATCATACGCGTTGATTTCGCAATAAACCGGCACATGAAACGAATTCGTGTAGTATTCGCGGTCCGTCACGCCTTTAATAACGCCGAAGCGGCGGCGGTCTATGCCGACGAACCGTCCGGAAAGCCCTTCGGCGGGCGTTGCTAAAAGCGTGTAATTAAAGCCGGTTTCGCGCCCGAGCTCATCGCACTTCGCCCGCATAAACCCGACGATATCAAGCCCTAGGTTCTGGGACTCATGGCTTTCGGCGTGATGCTTGCCTGTAAGCGACACAAGCGCTTCCGCAAGGCCGATAAAGCCGATTGTGAGCGTGCCGTGCTTTAACACCTCGCCTATTTTGTCGTCCGGCTTAAGATTGTCGGAATCCATCCAGATCCCCTGCCCCATTAAAAACGGGAAGTTGCGCACGGTTTTATCAGCCATGAGCTTGTACCTGTCCATCAGCTGGTCGCTTACAAGATCAAGCTTTTGCTCAAGCTCCTCAAAGAATAAGTCCACGCTACCGTTTGATTTAATGGCGATCCGCGGCAGGTTCACCGAGGTGAAGCTCAAATTTCCGCGCCCGTCCACAATCTCGCGGTTCTTGTCATTGTTGTTCGCGATAACGCGTGTGCGGCAGCCCATGTACGCGATTTCGCTTTCGGGCGTTCCGGGCTTATAAAATTTCAGGTTAAAGGGCGCGTCAAGGAACGAAAAATTCGGGAACAGCCGCTTTGCCGAAACCTTGCACGCAAGCTTGAACAAATCGTAGTTGGGGTCGCCCTCGTTATAGCTGACGCCCTCCTTGACCTTAAAAATATGTATGGGGAATATCGCGGTCTCGCCGTTGCCAAGACCAGAATCCGTGGCGCGAAGCACGCATTTCGTGATCATGCGCCCCTCGGGCGACGTGTCGGTGCCGTAGTTGATGGACGAAAACGGAATCTGGGCTCCCGCCCGCGAATGCATGGTGTTTAGATTGTGTACAAGCGCTTCCATCGCCTGGTATGTAGCGCGCTCCGTCTCGGATTCGGCGTATTTCACCGCGAAAGCGTGCGCCTGGCCGGCTTCCTTTTCGCAGCCTAAAAGCTCCGTTAAAATCGAAAGCTCCGCGTCGGCGTAGCCGTTGTTGTTTGCGATAACGGGGGATTTCCCCGATGCTTTTTCCGCCTCTTCGACGATGCGCCTCGCTTCGCTGAGCGCGTCGTCAACCCCCGCAAACGCAAGCGCCTTTTCAAGATTCCTGATGTACAGCTTGCGAAAAGTCTTATGGACGCCTTTTGCCATCGCATAATCGAAATTCGGGATGCTCTGACCGCCATGCTGGTCGTTCTGGTTCGACTGTATGGCGATGCACGCAAGCGCCGCGTAGCTATGGATATCGTTCGGCTCACGGATAAACCCGTGCCCCGTCGAAAAGCCGCCCTTGAACAGCTTGTCGATGTTGATCTGGCAGCAGGTGGTCGTGAGCGTCAGAAAATCAAGGTCATGGATATGGATGTCGCCCTCGATATGGGCTTTTGAAAATTTCGGGTCAAGTATAAACATCTCGTAAAACTGCTTTGCGCCCTCGCTGCCGTATTTCAGCATGGTGCCCATCGCGGTGTTGCCGTCAATGTTTGCGTTTTCACGTTTGATATCGTTTTCGGTCGCGTCCTGGAACGTCAAATCCTCGAACACCTTCATAAGGCGCGTGTTCATGTCGCGCACCCTTGTCCGCTGCGCGCGGTACAGGATATACTCCTTTGCCGTCCTCGCGTGCCCGTTTTCAATGAGGATTTTTTCAACGGCGTCCTGGATTGTCTCGACAGACGGAGTTCCTTCGCCCTGCGCATCTGCCAGATAATCCTCTACCTGCCTCGCAAGCTCCAGCGCGGTCTCCTTGTTTGTGCCTCCAAGGGATTTTGCCGCCCTGAAAATAGCAGACGCGATTTTGTCCACATCATATAGCGTGGTCCTTCCGTCGCGCTTTAATATCGACTTAATCATGGTTTTACGCTCCGCCCCTTTGTTTATACAGAATACATGTGCCGAATAGCTTAAAATGCACAATATATTGTGTTTTCGGTACGCTTCTTATTTTAACCCACGCGGTATGTTTTGTCAATTGAAAAACCGAATTTTTTAAAAATAATATTTTGTAATCTTTTGATAAAACATCGCATATGCTGTTAAAGTGTGCAAAAAGGAAGGGGGCGCGCAATATGAACAATGATTTCTGTAAAAATATGGAATTTGAGGAGCCGCAAGACGCGCCGACTGATTTGAGCGCATGGTTTTCCGTTTCCGGCGACACGGACGATTTCATTTATTATGACGTGCCTGAGCGCATCGTCAGTGAAAGATAGTCATGATAGTCATAAAACCAAACAAGTCTATTGAGAAGTGCGGCGGACTATGGTATACTAAATCAAGCGCCCCGCAGCAAGCTACGGGGTATGGCCTGCTTGGTTACACGAACGCCGCCACGCGGCTGGGTATGAAACCCACAAGTGGGAATCAACGCACGCTATTTTTCTTTTGGGGTGACTTGATTGAACTACCAAAACGGCCATATGCCGCCATACGGCGGCGGATACGGCATCGATCCGCACGGCCCGAGGTATTATATGCCTCCGCCAAAAAACCCTTGGTACAAGCCGTTGCGCCGCAATTCGAACATCGTCTTTTTCGGTTTAGCCTTGGTGCTGGCGCTTGGGCTTTTTTTGTCCGTATCTTTTTCGCTGATCACCGCTTATTTTATCGACAGCCTTTCCATCACGGCGCCTGAAACGGTTTCCCTGATAGAGCTGTCCTTTGACTTTGCAACATATCTGCTCATGTTTATCATACCGCTTTCAATCATGCGGCTTTGGATAGATATCCCCCCGAAGGTTGCTTTCCCCATGCGCAGCCCGCGGGCGTCGATTGCATTTCCCGCCGTGTTGATCTGCATCGGTGCGTCGGTATTGGGAGTCTTAAGCTACGGTTTCATCCATGCGTTTTTGAGCAGTGTTTGGGGTATTGATCCTATCATGCCGGTATTGCCGGAGCCTGTCGGAATACCTGCAACCGTGGTTTATTTCTTATGGCTGGCGGTCGCCCCCGCCATTTTGGAGGAGCTCATGTTCCGCGGCGTCATCATGCAGTCGCTTCGGCGTTTCGGGGATACGTTCGCGCTTGTGTGCTCATCCGTCTTGTTTTCCCTTGCGCACCACAATCTTGCGCAGGGCCCAAACGCGTTTTTTCTGGGGCTTATCATCGGCTTTTTCACGCTTCGGACAGGCTCTATAAAAACGGCGATGCTGATTCATTTTGTCAATAACGTTCTTGCCCTCACAGCGGAGTTTGTATCGCGGGACATGGCCTTGCGCCAGCAGGAAATGCTGTCGCTTGGCATATTTGCGCTTTATGCCGTGCTTGGGGTCACAGGGCTTATCATAATCGTTGTAAAGCACGGCGGAATTTTTCATCTTGCGCCGTCTAACTACCCGGTTCGCGGTGGCAAAAAATATTTCGCCTTTTTCTGCGGATTTATGCCTATACTCTATATCATCTGTATTTTTATCTTAACCTCGCTGCAGTTTGAGCGCGCAAGCTGGTACTGATCATGCGGGACGAGCATTTCATGCGGCTTGCTTTAGAACAGGCGAAGCTTGCCTGCGAGATGGGCGAGGTGCCTGTGGGCGCCGTTGTCGTAAAAGACGGCGAGGTTGTCTCCGCCGCGTTTAACCGCCGCGAAACCGGCAAGAACGCGCTTTATCACGCTGAGCTTTGCGCAATCGGCGAAGCCTGCGAAAAGCTCAGGGGCTGGCGGCTTTTTGAATGTGACCTTTACGTCACGCTTGAGCCTTGCCCCATGTGCGCGGGCGCCGTTATCAACGCGCGGATACGACGGCTTGTTTTTGGCGCGCGCGACCAGAAAGCCGGCTGCTTCGGCTCTGTATCGGATTTTAACGCGCTTAGCTTTAACCACCGCCCCGAAGTGTACGGCGGCGTGCTTGAAAGCGAGTGTTCCGCGATACTAAAGGATTTTTTTAAAAACTTAAGATGACATCTAAACCAACTGCCGGAATTTTTCCGGCAGTTGGTTATTTTTATATTGACTATAATGTTATGAAATGTTATAATTAACAAAAGATAACATTATGCATAAGTGCGGAGGGATGCCATGAACTCGATAAGACGCGAAAAGGTTCGTGCTTTCGTTGAAAAAAACGGAGTCGCGACGCTGGGGCAGTTAAGCGCCCTTCTGCCGGAAGTCAGCCTGATGACGCTGCACCGCGACTTGAGTTTTTTGCAGGAGCAGGGATTTTTGCAAAAAATCAGAGGCGGCGCGAAATATGTCGGGGACGGCGCGAATGAGCCGACGTTTGCGGCGCGTGAAATTGTAAATAAGCCGCAAAAGCTCGTTCTTGCCGAAAAAGCGGCGGAGTTTTTAGACGGCGTGAGCAGCATCTTTATAGACGCGGGTACGACTATGATGGCGTTTGCTAAAGGCCTGCCCGATATGCCGTTTCATATTTTGACGACAAGCCCCAACATCGCGCTTGAGCTTGCGAAAAAACAATTCCCGTCCATTGAGTTGTGCGGCGGCACCCTCAACAAATCAAACCTTACGCTTTCCGGCGAGTCGGCCGCCCTTATGCTGACGCGCGTAAACATCGACACGGCGTTTTTGGCGCCTGCCGGTTACGGCGAAACTACCGGCTTTACATGCGGGCGCGAAAGCGAGGCTAAGCTAAAATCGCTGGTGATTGAAAAAGCGAGGCGCACCGTCCTGATGATGGATACCTCAAAGCTGGAGCGTCTTTTGCCGTACACGTTTGCAAAGCTTCAAGACGCCGACTATCTCGTCACGGAGCTTTCGCCCGATCAATTGCCGCGGAAGCTGATAGAGCAGTCATTATCTCAAAAAGTTACATTAATATAATCGGAGGAAATCAGTATGAAAACAAAAGCGTTGCGGTTATACGGCAAAAAGGATTTGCGCCTCGAGGAGTTTGAGCTGCCGCCGATAAAAAAGGATGAGCTGTTGGTAAAGATAATCGTGGACAGCCTTTGCATGTCAAGCTATAAGGCGGCGTGCCAGGCGGGCGACCATAAGCGCGTTCCCGATGATGTGGCGACAAATCCTACCATCATCGGGCATGAATTTTGCGGCGAGATCATCGAGGTCGGCGAAAGTATAAAGGATCAATATAAAACCGGAGACAAGTTTTCAATACAGCCCTCGATGAAAGGGACGTATTCCGCCACAGGGTACACATTTGCGCATCTTGGAGGTAACGCGCAATACGGGATCATCCCCGCGTGTTATGCCAAAGAGGATAACGTGCTTCATTACGACGGCGACGCGTATTTCAGCGCAGCGCTCGCGGAACCGCTTTCCTGCGTTATCGGCGCCGTTCACGCAAATTACCACACAACGCAGGGCGTATATGTCCATACAATGGACATCAAAAAAGGCGGCAAAATGGCTCTGCTTGCCGGAGCAGGACCCATGGGCCTCGGGCTTATCGATTATGTTATCCACCGTGACCACAAGCCCTCGCTGCTTGTTGTGACCGATATAGACGACGAGCGGCTAGGTCGCGCAAGTGCGATCCTTTCGGCGGAGGAAGCCGCGAAAAACGGCGTCACGCTAAAATATGTGAATACTAAAACCGAGGATCCGGTGGCGAAGTTGAAGGCGCTTTCAGACGGCCACGGCTTTGACGACGCGTTCGTTTTTGCCCCGGTCGCGCCGGTCATTGAGCAGGCCGATGCGATTTTAGCGTATGACGGATGCCTTAATTTTTTCGCGGGCCCCACCGACACCGGATTTCAGGCGAAATTTAATTTTTACGATGTGCATTATAACGCGACGCACATCGCCGGGACCTCCGGCGGGAACACCGACGACATGCGGGAAGCGCTTAGGATGTCCGGCGAGGGAAAGCTCAACCCCGCTATTTTAATCACGCACATCGGCGGGCTTGATTCGGCGAAGTACGCTACCCTTAACATGCCGGACATCCCGGGCGGCAAAAAAATGATTTACACGCATATTTCCATGCCGCTTACCGCGATATCCGATTTCGGGGAAAAAGGCAAAACCGATCCGATGTTCAGAAGGCTCCACGAGATTTGCGCGGGTAACAACGGTTTGTGGAGCGCGGAAGCGGAGAAATATCTGCTTGAAAACGCACCGGCTATCTGAAAATATGCATTCGGTTTTACGGCAAGTTACGCGGATGATTTATATGATCGGAGGTAAAAGAAGTGCCTGAAAAAACAGTAAAGCCGCAAATCGAGGATGTTACCGAGGATGTGCTCAATGGCGATGTGTTGAAGAACGCAATAGATTTTATTGCTTATCTGAGAGATAACAAGATAAATCCTCAATGGTCTGCCACGAATGTTTGGAAAATCAGTTATCAATCATACAGCGTGTGTTTTATAAGGCTATATGGCGCTGCGGATTATCATGGCTTGGAACCGGGCTCATGGCATATAGTACCTTTTATAGGCGAGTACGAGGCTTCCTCCCTGTCCGATGAATTAAAGGAAATCGTTTGGGCAAACCAAAAAACTTGCCGGGGATGCGGCCTGTGCGCATTGAAGCTCAACAAGGTTTTTGGGAAGGAATTTGGTTATGCCTGCGAAAAATCTATTGTTTTCATTAACCCCGACGCGAAGGACATTGAATGTATTAAAAAGCTGATAGAATTGAGGAGAAGTGAAATAAAAGAAGGAAAAGCGAAAAAGCACAAATATATACCTGTGAAGGACCGGTAATAAGCATCATCCACGGCATAACAATGCCCGCCTTATCCCAGTGGTAATATTCCGCAATTACAGAATTTAATTTTTTAGGGAGGTAACACAATGGCAGTTGGCGTACTCATGCCCCAGGCGGGGATCTCCGTCGAATCGTGTATCATAACCGAGTGGCTGAAAAAGCCCGGCGACAATATAGACGTCGGCGATATTTTGTTCAGCTACGAGACGGACAAGGCAAGCTTTGAATGCGAAAGCACCGCCGCCGGAACCTTGCTTGAAATCTTTTTTGAAGACGGCGACGAGGTTCCCGTGCTCATAAACGTATGTGCGGTGGGAAATATAGGCGAGGACGCGTCCGCGCTTCGCCCTTCGGGCGAAGCGCCCGCCGGAGGCGGCGAAGCCGCCCCGGCTGAGGCGGCGCGAAGCGCCGCCGCGGACGCGTCCGCGGCGGAAGTTTCACCGGCACCTGCGGCAATCGCTCAAATAAACTCCGGCGAAATGAAGATTTCCCCGCGCGCGAAAAACCTTGCCGCTTCCCAAAGCGTTGACGCAAGGCTTGCGTCGCCTACCGGGCCTTACGGCCGGGTGATTGAGCGCGACGTCCGAAAATTGATGGAGCAGGGCGGCGCGTCAACCTCCGCCGCGTTCGGCGTGGTTTCAGCCGCCGCCCCCGGCTCTTTTACAGGCACCGGGATTGGCGGCAAAGTCAGCGTAAACGACCTTGACGCCGCGTATGCTGCAGTACCCGCGTCCGCGCCGGATGCGCCCGGGTACCGCGACGCCGCATTCACCGGGATACGCAGGGCCATTTCAAAGAGCATGACGGTATCGCTGTCCACAATCCCGCAGCTTACGCATACGTTCAGCTTCGATGCGACGGAGATAATGAGCTTTCGGACACAGCTGAAAGAAAAAGGCGAAGGCTTGGGGCTTCCCAACATAACGCTCAACGACATGATTTTATACGCCGTTTCGCGCACGCTGCCGAAATACCCGGAGCTCAACGCGCATATGCTTGACGGCAACAATATCCGCTATTTCAAGGACGTACATCTCGGAATCGCCGTCGATACCGAACGCGGGCTGCTTGTACCCGTGCTAAAGCACGCAAACCGCAAAAGCCTGTCGCAGATAGCGGTTGAGAGCAAA
This sequence comes from Oscillospiraceae bacterium, assembly GCA_009777635.1. Lineage (GTDB taxonomy): Bacteria > Bacillota > Clostridia > Oscillospirales > Ruminococcaceae > WRAV01. The sequence continues at coordinate 91,305 of WRLK01000003.1, forward strand.
GCCCTTGCCAAAGCGGCACAAGGCGGCTCACTGCCCATAGACGACATGCAAGGCGGAACGTTCACGATTTCCAACCTCGGCGTGTTTGGCGTTGAAAGCTTTACGCCTGTCATCAACCCGCCGCAGACCGGGATTTTAGGCGTGAACGCCATTACCAGCCGTCCGCGTGAGATAAACGGTGAGATTAAGCTCTACCCGGCAATGGGATTGTCGCTGACATACGATCACCGCGCGATTGACGGCGCCCCCGTCTCGCGCTTCGGCAAGGAGCTTTGCGAAAGCCTTGCAAGCTTCCGGCTGCTGTTGGTTTAGGGGGGATAACGGTTTGGAACTTTTTGATTTAATCGTTATTGGCGGAGGCCCCGCGGGCTACCTGGCGGGCGAGCGCGCGGGACACGCGGGACTTAAAACCGCGGTCATTGAAAAGCGCTCGCTTGGCGGCGTCTGCTTAAACGAGGGCTGTATACCGTCCAAGGCATTCCTGAACTCCGCGAAGATTTATGAATACGCGATTGGCGGCGAGAAATACGGCGTTACGACGAAAGGCGCGTCGATTGACCACAAGAAGGTCGTCGAGCGCAAAAACGGCGTTGTCAAGCAGCTTGTGTCCGGCGTTGCGGCGACGCTTAAAGCAAACGGCGCGACGGTCATAAAGGGCGAAGCGAAAATTCTCGGCAGAGATGAAACCGGCTTTCTTGTTGAGGTAAACGGAGAAAAGCTCACGGCGAAAAAGCTGCTCGTAGCAAGCGGCTCGGTGCCTGTTATCCCGCCAATCCCCGGCGTAAAGGATGGGCTTGAATCCGGATTCGTCATGACAAACCGCGAAATACTCGATATGACGGATGTGCCCGAAAGGCTCGTCGTAATCGGCGGCGGAGTGATCGGACTTGAGATGGCAAGCTATTTTAACTCCGTAGGAAGCCGCGTTACCGTCATCGAGATGCTCGACAAGATCGCGGGCCCCACCGACGGTGAAATTTCAAATATCCTGCTTAAAAATTACAAGAGCAAGGGCGTTGATTTTAAGCTCGGCTGCAAGGTCACGATGATCGACTCCGGTAACGTGATTTTTGAGGAAAACGGCAAGCCCGCATCTGTCCCCGCGGACAAGGTGCTGATCAGCATCGGCCGCCGCGCTTTTACCGACGGGCTTGGGCTTGAAGCCATCGGCGTTCTGACTGAGCGCGGCGCTATCGTGACCGACCATAATATGCGCACGAACATCCCCGGCGTGTATGCATCCGGCGACGTAAACGGCAAATCCATGCTGGCGCACACGGCGTACCGCGAAAGCGAGGTCGCCTTAAACCACATACTTCTAAAGCGCGACAACATGCGCTACCACGCTGTTCCATCCGTCATCTACACGAATCCCGAAGTCGCATGCGTCGGCGAGACCGAGGAGTCCGCCAGGGAAAAAGGCTTCGATTTTAAGACCGCCACGATCAGCATGAAATATTCGGGGCGTTACTTAGCCGAGGTCGAAAAGGGCGACGGGATCGTAAAGCTTGTCATGGACAAAAAGTTTAGCCGTTTAATCGGCGTTCATATGATCGGCAGCTACGCAAGCGAGATTATCTACGGCGCCGCTATGATGATCGAGGCCGAAATGAAAATCGACGACATAAAGGAAATTATTTTCCCGCACCCGACCGTGTGCGAGCTGATACGCGAAGCTCTATTCTTACTTTGAGGAGGAACACAAAATGCCAAAAACCCAGTTTTTAGACCCTGCCGAGCTTAGGAAACCCGGCAAAATCGTATTTGAGGACATCCCGGTGAACGCATATAAAAAGACGATAACGCAGGAAAAGAAAAGCTATTCAAACGATGACTTCATGCGGATTTTCCGCGATATGACCTATTTGCGGGAATTCGAGACGATGTTAAATTCCATCAAAACCCAGGGCGGCTACAACGGCCTTGAGCACACGTACCCCGGCCCCGCGCACTTGTCGATAGGTCAGGAGGCCGCCGCCGTCGGACAGGCATACCTTCTCACCAAGGACGACTTTACGTTTGGAAGCCACCGCAGCCACGGCGAAATCCTTGCAAAGGCATTAAGCTGCATCGAAAAGCTAAGCGACAAAGAGCTTATGAAAATCATGGAGGAATTCCTGGGCGGCAAGACGCTGAAAGCCGCACAGTCCCTTTATAAAGGCTCGAGCGTCAAAGAGCTTGCGACATATTTTATCCTGTACGGCACGGTTTCCGAGATATTCGCGCGGGAAACCGGCTTCCACTTGGGGCTTGGCGGCTCCATGCACGCGTTCTTCCTGCCTTTCGGAATCTACCCGAACAACGCAATCGTCGGCGGAAGCGCGCCTATCGCGACGGGCGCCGCGCTGTATAAAAAATGCAACCTAAAAAAAGGCGTGATTGTCGCAAACGCGGGCGACGGAAGCCTCGGCTGCGGCCCTGTCTGGGAGTCTTTCCACTTCGCGGTGATGGACCAACACAAGCAATTATGGGAAAAAGGCAAGAACGGCGGTATGCCGATACTGTACCACTTCAACAACAACGGCTACGGCATGGGCGGACAAACCCGGGGTGAAACGATGGGCTACGACATGCTCGCGCGCGTCGGCGCCGGTATGAACCCCGAACAGATGCATGCCGAGCGCATCGACGGCTTTAGCCCCCTTGCCGTGATAGACGCTTACCGCCGCAAGCTCGACATACTGAAAAAGGGCGACGGGCCCGTGCTTTTAGATTGTGTGACTTACCGTTTTTCGGGGCACTCCACCTCCGACGCGAACGCGTACCGCGAAAAGGAAGAGCTCGACGCGTGGATGGCCGCCGATCCCCTGATCACTTACCGCGCCGACCTTGTAAAGGCAAACGTCGCAAAGGACGCTGACTTCGACACGATTTGGGAGACCACCCGCGACGTAATAACAAAGGTGACCCGGCTTGCGGCGGACCCTGAAAAATCGCCGTATATCAGTTTCGTCAAAACTCCGGGCATTGTTGAAAGCATGATGTTCTCGAATGAAAAGGTTCAAAGCTTCGGCGACAGAAAGCCCGAGGTTTTGGCTCCGATGAAGGATTGCAGCCGGGTAAAGCAAATAGCCGGCAAGGAGCGCTTTGCTTATAAAAACGGCAAGCCCGTTTCGAAAATCAAGGCGTACAATTACCGCGACGCGCTGTTTGAGGCCGTAATCGAGAAGTATTACGAGGACGCGACGCTCATCAGCTACGGCGAGGACGTCCGCGAGTGGGGCGGAGCTTTTGCGGTTTACCGCGGGCTTTCCGAGGTGATACCGTACTCCCGCCTCTTTAACTCCCCCATTTCTGAGGCGGCGATCGTCGGCACCGGCGTAGGCTACGCCCTTTGCGGCGGGCGCGTCATCGTGGAATTGATGTACGCCGATTTCATGGGCCGCGCAGGCGACGAAATCTTCAACCAGATGGCGAAATGGCAGGCCATGAGCGCTGGAATCCTGAAAATGCCGGTGATTCTGCGTGTTTCGGTCGGCTCGAAGTACGGCGCCCAGCACAGCCAGGACTGGGTCGCGCTGCCTGCCCATATCCCCGGCCTCAAGGTTTGCTTCCCCGCTACCCCGTGGGAGGCAAAGGGCTTGATGACAACTGCACTGAACGGCACAGACCCCGTTGTTTTCTTTGAGAGCCAGCGCCTTTACGACGTCGCCGAGGAGTTTAACGAGGGCGGCGTTCCGGCCGAGAGCTACGAAATCGAGATTGGCGACGTCAACAAGCTGCGCGACGGCGGCGACGTCACGATCCTGACTATCGGCGCGACTCTTTATCAGGCGGTCAAAGCCGCCGACATCTTAAAAGAAAAGCATGGTCTTTCAGCCGAGATTATCAACCTCCACTCAATGGTTCCGCTTAATTATGAGAAAATCCTTGCGTCCGTGCAGAAAACAGGACGTGTCGTACTCGCGTCCGACGCGTGCGCAAGGGGCTCGTTCTTAAACGATATCGCCAGAAACATCGGCGAGCTTGCGTTTGATTACCTCGACGCGCCGCCCGTCGTTGTGGGCGCGCAAAACTGGATCACGCCCCCGTTTGAATTCGACGCGGATTTTTTCCCGCAGGAAAGTTGGATACTCGATGCAATAAACGAGAAAATCGTTCCGCTTCAAGGGCATGTCCCGGCGGTTAGCAACTACGCCCCCGTCGAGCAGTTAAGACGCGCGAAAGCCGGCGTATAGCGGCTTAAACCGGCAAAAAGGGTCAACGCTTCGCGTTGACCCTTTTTGCCGGCGCTTTATCCAAGGTTTATCTTTCTCAAAACCGACATGACGGGATTAAACCAAAACGGCTCCATATGCTTTTTCACTTTCAAAAGCCCGTCCATAATGTTGATGTGCTGAGGGCATTCCTTCTCGCATTTTCCGCATCTTACGCACCTGCTTGCAAGAAAATTATGCTCGCGGTTAACAGCGGCGGTGCTTGTCATGTAAGACATCATGCCCGTCGCTTTGCCAACGGACCGGTACATGTTATAAGACGAAAAGCACTCCGGAATATTCACGTTCATGGGGCATGGCATACAGTAGTTGCAGCCGGTGCACGCAATCTCAAAGGATTTGTAAAACGCTTCAACCACGCCGTCGTAAACGGCCTTTTCCTTTTCGCTCAGCATTCCGGCGCGGGCGGCCGTTGCAAGCGATGCGTTTTCCTTTAGCTGCTCCGGCGTGTTCATGCCCGAAAGCACGACGGTTGCCTCCGGCTGGTCCCACAGCCAGTTTAACGCCCATGCCGCCGGAGTTTTTGATGCATCCACATC